>NZ_JBWXVI010000004.1:0-185350 GCF_059900955.1 Fructilactobacillus sp. X8R2C1 | reverse complement strand
TCGTCTTTTCCTTCAGCAGCATCACCCGTTACACTAGCTTGACTTGGTGTGTAACCAGTAATTTTGGGAGAATTAATGACTGGGTTAGCGTTATCGGCTGGCTTCCAGTCACCCCAAGTAATTGAACCAGTCTTTTCATTCTTAGTCCCCGTTCTAGTAAATGGAACGGTAACAACCTGGTCTTTTGCCATGGTCTTGCCGTTAACATCAACATAGTGAACGGTCACGGTTCCCTTACCACTATTATCAGTTACTGTTGTTAGGGTGTCACTGTAGATAACGGTATGAACATCATCTTTACCTTCAGTGGCATGACCAGTAACCGTTGGCTGATTAGGAGTCATATTAGGAACCTCTGGTGAAGTGATTACTTGATTAGCATTGCCAACTGGTTCCCAGTCGCCCCAAGTAATGTTACCAGTCTCATTATCTCTAGTACCAGTTCTCGTAAATGGAACGCTGACTTGCTTATCTGGTGAAACGGTGTTTCCGTTAGCATCCTTGTAGTGAACGGTAATGGTACCGTGACCACTATTATCAGTCACTTGACTGGTAGCGGGGCCATAAGGGACCTTGGTATCTGAACCTGGATCCGTAATTGGGTATGGATAAGTTCCATCTGGACCTGGTTTTAATGGTTGACTTGGATCATGGGGATCCATTGGAATCATGCCAGGAATATTGGGTAATTGAGGTTGTTGTGCTTTAGTAGGATCGTCTGGTTGCGTTTCGTATGGAACATCATGGGATCCATTGTCAATCGGATTGCCATTGGAATCAACTGGAACTAATTTTCCCAGTTGAGCAACTTGATAATCGATCTTACGGGTTTGTGGAACATAAATTGGGGTAAGAACCACAACTCCATATCCAGGAATATCCCATGAATACTGTTTAGTTGTTGGGTCATAGTTATAACTAGCATCAATATGGTAGGTTGTCTGACCATCACTACCGGGAACAAGGTTTCCGTCTTTATCCGTTAATTGAACACTCATTCCACCATGATCATCAGTTTCAGTATAGGTTACCTCGTAACCTTGTTTCAGATGTGAAACCCACTTAGTCCCAACCACACCAAAACTTGAAATGGTTCCTGTAGCATTTGATGGCTCGGTAGAAATGTAATAAGTGGTGGGAATTTCAGGGGGCATGCCAGTAATATCATATGACTGACCCGCCATTCCAGTGAAATGATGGGTAGCCATGACTTCGCCAGTGTCCTTATTCGTCCACGTAACTGTCGAAGTAACTTTATCTGGAGTATAGGAATTCATAGCTCCAAGATTGGCATCCACTCCGGCTGGGTTATTATAGAACCAGTTTTTTCTGAAAACATACTGTTCAGGATTATCGCCTTCAAATCCCATCGAACTATAGTTATTGCTCCATCTTTTATACTGTATTCCATTAATATAATCGGAGTTATCTACTTCGCCGTCTTGATTAAGAACATAGGTTTTAAGAAGGTTCCCGTCAGCATCAATTTCATTTACATAGACAACTCCGTCACCAGTACGATCAGTTGACCAAACAATCCACTTTACTTTGTTAGTATTGGCAGCATTTTTCACAGTGACAAAACCATACGTAAAGTGATCGGAGTTTGGATCAACCCAAGGAACACCATAAGACTTGTAGTCTGGATCACTAACAGTGATCTTAAATGGTTCAGCAGCAAGATCAGTAGTGGCATTCTTTAGCTGATTCTGGGGATCATTGGTGGCTAAGGCTGCCGCAGTTTGCTTCATGGCTGCTGCTTGATCATCAGTCTTTTGGTTAGCAGCTACCGCAGCGTCTTGTTTATTTGCTGTGTTATCACTTGTAGCTGCCTCCTGGTCAGACTTTTGATCAGCTGATGGGTCCTTTAAGGCATCGGCTTCCTTGTTTGCCACATCATCATTTTTAGTGGCATCAGCTTTTTTATCAGAAGACTGGTCCTGTGATGCATCATTCTTCTGACTTGAAGCATCGTCACTCTTATTGGCGTCTTGGTCTTTTGCTGAATCGGCATTTTGATTGGTAGTGTTGTCATTTTTAGTGGCATCAGCGTCAGCTTGCTTGTCTGATGTGGTGTCATTGTTTTTTGTTATGTTTTGATCAGAGTTTGTTGAATCGGTTTTTTGACTGGTTGTGTCATCACTTTTAGTGGTACTTTGATCGGTTGTCTGATTTTGTGATGAATCGGTTTGCTTAGCTGAAGCGTCATCATTCTTAGTTATGTCTTGAGCAGCAGTAGCATTTTGGTTACTTGCTGTGTCATCACTCTTGGTGACGTTCTGTTCAGCTGCCGGATCATTGGTAGTCTGATTTTGCGGTACTGTTACTTGCTTATCAGACGAATCACTATTTTGTGAATTCATCTGAGCGTTGTTAGTAACGTCCGCTTTCACATTATGTTGGTTAGACATAAGGATTCCGCCTGAAATCCCGGCTGAAAACATCGTGACTGTAATTGCACTGAACAGCCATCGTTTACCAGCTTTATACATCTTATAATGTGTTTTGCTATCACGATTGAACATATAAGTAAAAACCTGCCCTTCTAATTTCAAATTAATCTATACTTACCGGCTAACTAAGCCTGAAGCAATTATTGCACAAATCGAAATTGAATTGAACACAATTGTATTTTACACAACGTGTGTAAAATACTGTCATAATAAGCTTTTATTTAGTCTAACTTCATGTGTCTGGTCCCACATAATACTCATTATGTGTAAATAATCACCAAAAAATGTAATGTTTTTGTAACATTAATACTATATATTTAAAAGCAGTAACAAAACTCACTTTCAATCTAAGAAGTAAGTTAAAAAGTACATAAGTACTTTTGTTTCATGGAAATCACAACTAGCACCCACGTAACTAGTAGATCAGCTAATCAAATTAATTCCACCAGAACAAGTATGTGAAACCTTTAAAAAAATTTAATTTGTTATGTACGATCGAGTCCAAAAATAAGAATACTTCTTGTGATGTACATAAAAACTGATTTATAAAGTTTACATCGGTACTCATGCAGGAAACTATAAAGGATATCATATTATAATTGCTATAATACAATTCACATTCAATGGTCGCTTAATGTGTAAAAAGCCTTAATTATCCAAAAGAGTTAAAACAACTCTCGCTAGTGAGTAACTCTCTTAGAATGATTTATATCAAAATTCTGGAGAAAAATATGGCAACCAATGTAACCAAGGACTTAATCGCAAACGAATTTCTAATTCAAGCTAGTCACAAAAGCATCTTTGATATCAACGTGAAATCACTAACAGACTCGGCTGGCGTATCAAGAAAGTCCTTTTATAATAATTTCGAAAGCATTGATGATTTAATCACTTACATTCAAACCACATTATGCAATCAAATTGACGAAGAATTTAATAAGGAAAGTGATCCAGACGACACCTACGTCAATAATTTGATTAATTGCCTACCGGAGCTTGTGTATAAGTATCGCGATCAGATTCGTGTCCTACTCAAACCAAGCCTCAAGGGGATTTTCATGGCTTTTTTACTGAAAAAGTATAAAAGTAACATTATGAACAACTCACCCAACTTTCACGTTAAACAAAAGATTCCCAAAAATATGATTATGAATCTGCAGGCTCAGGCCTTTTTCTTTATTTTGGAGATGTGGATTACCAGTCCAGTCCCAGAGGCACCCCAATCTTTTGAAAAGAAACTTCGCGAATACTTTCAAGACAATTGATATTATCAACTCACGACACAAAAATACCGTGTCGTTATTAGATTAATAACGACACGGTATTTTATTTTGAACTATTTAATTAATTTACCGGACACAATCAACCGTTTGGTTTCACCCGGATTCCCAGAAGCACACGTGACTAGCGTGATTTCTTTTTGGTTGCCATTATCATTAATCACCGAGATGTCATCTTCAGAGACAATCTTTTTACTGGTAACCTTGTAGGTATACTTCTTACTAGGATTGGAAAGGTAGATTTTCTGTCCGACCTTCGCTTTGGATAGCGGCGAAAACAACACGTTTGGGTCCTTCATGTGATGACCCGCCAGGACGTAGTTTTTCTCCCCCATCTTTTCGTCCATCTTCATCGTCCCGGCTCCAATCGTTAGATCATCGTCGTTTAGCCCCTTAAAGATGGGTAAATCAATGTTTAAGTCTGGAATCTTGATGCGGCCAATTGCGGGCGACTGTTTGGCCTTTTGACTCTTCATAATGGCGTTCTCGTCGACCGCCTTCACGTTACTAAAATCATAATCACCCTTACGTTGATTTCCGCGCTTAGCCTCCTGCTTGGTGATACTGTTAGCCTTCTGTCCGCCTTGGTATCCAACCCACCATGAAGTAATCTGAGAATTAAAGACCAGACCAAGCCCGACAACGACCAGGACCACAATTAGAAGGTTCCAAAAAAATTTTTTCATTTTCCTACCGCCATTTCGTAAACGTACTCCACTACTACATACGCTTATTCTACCTTATTTCTATTTAAAATCTAAAGTTTCGAACTGGCTTTGATAATTCTTATAATATTCTCGGTGGTACGTTCGATGTTTTCGGGTCCCTTTTTAAGGGCCTCTTCCATTGACGTCACTCCGCCTAAGATGTCAATCACCGACGACACTCCAACATCGTACAGGTCACTAATTCCTTCACCGATGTGACCCGTCTCAACGAAGACCGGTTTATGGTATTTCTTGGCTAACTTGGCGACCCCAAAGGGGACCTTACCGAACTTGGTCTGGGCGTCAATACTGCCCTCACCAGTGAGAACGCAGTCGGCGTGCTTAATTTTTTCTTCTAGTCCGACCGTCTGTTCCACAATCTCAATGCCGGGACGCAACTTGGCCTTTAAAAAGACCATCAGTCCGGCACCAACACCACCAGCGGCACCGCTGCCAGGAACGCTTGTAACGTCCATCCCTAATTTATCGTTAATCACGTGCGCATAACTTCTTAAATTATTGTCCAGTTGCACGACCTGACTGGAATTGGCACCTTTTTGGGGACCGAACACCGGCGCCGCACCGCTCTTTCCAACCAGTGGGTTAGTTACGTCTGATGCCACCACAAACTCGGTCTCGGCGATCCGATGATCGAGTCCCGCCACCGAAATGTCGGAGATGCGACCGATTGAGGATCCGTTTGGAATAATGACCTTTCCGTTTTCGTCCATGAACTTGACGCCAAGGGCCGTTGCCATCCCGGCTCCACCGTCAACAGTCGCACTGCCACCGATTCCGATGATGATTTTTTGGGCGCCAAAATCCAAGGCAGCTCTAATCAACTCACCAGTCCCAAGCGTGGTTGTGACCATTGGATTACGACGGTTTTCAGGAATTAACTCCAGTCCACTGGCCTTCGCCATCTCGATGACCGCAGTCTTGCCGTCACCGAGCATTCCAAAGAATGAATCCACCTTTTGACCAGGAATCGGACCATCAACCGTGACGTCAATCTTCCTTCCATGAGTGGCGTCAACCAGCGTGTCAACGGTCCCTTCACCACCATCAGCCATTGGAACTTTATCGATGTGGGCCGACGGATCAACGTTGATAATGCCCGCCGCCATCGCGCCTGCCACTTGTTTGGCTGACATACTGTCCTTAAATGAATCTGGCGCTAAAACAAACCGTAAACTCATGCTCTTCCTCCTTTCGAATCTGTTCATCCATTAAACCGATTATAACGCACAAAAAAAGCACTTCATACACAATGAAGCGCTTTTCTAAGCTCATAATTTACTTGGTAGCTGGGACTACCGGTGCCTGATAGATCGGATATTTCTTAATTTCCACGTAACGGGCACAAACCGGTGTGCTGTACAAGTTCACGCCATCCTTTTGAAACATCTCGAGTTTGGCAATGCGGTCCATGGCGTTCTTGACCACTTCTTCGCCTAGAGTACTTGAAGCGTAACTCAACTTAATGGTCTTGACCTTGTTTTGATCTGATTTAAAAACTAATTCTAAGTTTCTCATGTTCATCCTCCTAATTATTCAGCATCCAAAGTGTCAGTGGAACTCAACGTTGCCTTTTTAAATGAGTCACCGGATAATTCCGCTAAAATCACACCGAACTGCTTGATCTGGTCCTCTGAAACGTTTTGCACCAGGTTGTTAAAGGTGTGTTTGGCGTCAGCGTGACCCTCTCCTGCAAGTGTGTATGTTGCGCTAGTCTTCATCCAATTTCTTTTCATTTTTTCCATCCTCTTCAGTTTATTTTGTTAAGGCAGTTGGCCAACCCCTTACACCTACTAGAAACGAATCAATTGGTAAATGTGTTACCCCAATTGACCTTTTTGATAATGTTCTTTTTCCACTGGTAGAGGGTCTTCCGTGAAACGTGAAGTTCTTTCGCAATTGTTGTCATCGACTGGCCGCGATACAACCGTATAACCAGCTGGTGCTCACTTTCGTTCAATCGGTTCAAGACTTCTTCAAACATGATGCGCGTTTCGACATCTTCGCCGCCATCGGAAATAACATCCAGGTCGGTACTATTTTCAACGTCAATTCTGGAACTCTGCCTAGTTTCCTTCTTTAATAGATCCAAGATGTGCCAGTAAACTTCCTGATAAATGAAATTTAATCGACTCTTATCATCGGTTGGATCACCCGGATAGCGTTGATACGCACTCACAAATGCCAGGCGTCCCTCTGATACCAGGTCCTGATATTGGTCGTAAAATGGTCTGATTCCTAAACGTTTCAGTACGCCAAAAATAACAACCTCGTGGTCGCCTGCCATTAAGAAACGAAACGCTGCTTGCTCGTTATTCATAAAATTGAATCTCCCTATAGTAGTTTGATCCAAAGGCCTTTGTATCAGGAACTAGCATAAGGTGGGATGAGAATCAGCGCCATCCCGGCAAATGGCGGAATTTTGCCGTCAAAAAAGACGCTAGCGAGGCTAACGTCGAGACATCAAATTTAAAGGTGGAATCCATTTTCCACCTTATCGAGATTAATTTAAAAAAAAGTCATTAATAACTGGCACAGTGCTGCCAAAATCAGCGCTAGTAAAATCGCAAAACTGCTCTTGACGGAAAGAATGAACGTCCGTTTTTTGTCCTGAACATGGACAAATTTACGCACATGCAGATAAATTACTGGAATCGTGAACAATACCAGTAACGTACTAACCGGAAGTAGCCGCAACCAGACGGTTACAATTACCATGATATAAGTCACAACATAATTGCCAGTAAAAACCACTAACGACCACTTTTTCCCGATGAAAGACGCTAGGGTATATCGGTTTAACTGGATGTCTTCCTTTACATCACAGAGGTTATTGGCAAGCATGATACTAGCAAGCGGAAACAGAGCGAGTGTGGACACCAAAAGGCCATTTAAAAACAGTTGCCAACTAAATTGTGATACCGGCACGTTTACCATGATGACGGTGTAAGTAATCCCCACTCCCATCGTTAGCGAACATGCCATTTCACCAAAGGGCGTGTGAGAGATTGGCAATGGTCCGCTAGCATACAAATAACTAATAATAAAGCCAATTACACCAATCACTAGTAACCACATCGTGGTCGCAATGAGCAAATAAATGCCCAAGATGGCAGTTAGAAACGCAAAGATCATGGTCGTAATCACTGCCGCTTTAAATGAAATCTTGTTGACCCCTAGTGAATTGGTCTGCTTCCGAAACTTCCTGGCTGCCTTTTTCGAAGTCTTAAGGGCGGAGTGATAATCAGCCAGATTATCCAACGAGTTGGCCATCAGCTGGATTAAAAGACACGCTAGTAACAAAATAATAGAATTAAAGACGTCGACTTCCCCGTAATCATAACTGATAAACATTAATCCCAATAAAAAGGGAATCACGGTTGATACAAGCGAACTCGGTTCCGTTAGGGCAATTAATTTATGAATATTCATTTTAACCTCCGGCTGGATTCGTTAAAGAATCCCGCAAAAATTAATTGGTTAAGAAAAGATGTAACATAGTGAATTTAGTAACAAATGCTAACTATTTACTAAAAATAACTTTTGCTTTGTCAAATCATCTTTTCTAATAAATACTATTATAATAGCACTTTGTCATCATATTTACATAAAACATTTCAGCTCCACTTCATGTTAATTTATAAACAATATGTTAGACTTTCACGCCCTAATCCTGCTATATTGAGTGGCACAGAAAGGAGGAATACCATGAAGCTAAACGAGCTAAGAGACGCCCAGTACGTGATCGATCTCGTCTTGATGTATCAGGATGCCTATATCAAGAAACAACAAAAAGAAAGCCTGTACTCATCGCTTCCAGTATGCGAACTTAACGATCATGAAATCATCCGCTTAAATCCATACAACGTCACCCCAAACTTTAAAGACAAACGCTCAATTTGGGACTTTGTGCCAAATCACAGTCAACTAAACAAAACTGATGATAACTTCCAGGTCCAAACCGACCAGGTCAAAGACCGTGATGAGGCCAACCGACTAGGATTTATCCGCAACCAATTCTTTAAACAGAAGTGCTACAACGGAGTCAACACCATCGGTGACGAGTTTTCAGGAAACATCACCACGGTCTCAGACGACGAGAGCCAGTTCCACGACCTAATTGACAACCCAATCATGTTAGTAGAGTATGCGCTTAGTTTTATCTCCGCGCTTAATCTTTCCAAACTTGAAAACGCCATTGACGACAACGTTGCCTATCACGTCGAACACTACGACTTAGGTCAAGTCTTTAACTTTCAGATTTTTGCCGATGACGACGATTTTAAAATCATCAGTTTTCAATAATTTAATTTTGTAATCACAATTTAATTTCCAGAGACTAGCGCCTACAGACGGGCACTAGTCTTTTTCTTACGGTTCATAGTACCTCATTATGAACTAAAAGTACGTTTAATTTTCTTTTAAAATAATGTATTATTTTTACATATGATCTCAATTAATAATTGGTTCCTGTTAGTATCTTAGATGAATAAATTATTGCGGAGTCTGGTAACTTTTAACAACGGGAGTTCGATTCTTCCCTCTGCACTTAACTACTTATTATGTTTAAATTTTAAAAGTTTAATTACGATCTTTAATATATATGATTTGTACATTCCTCTGGCGGGGCTTTTATAAATAGAAATCATACATAGGTAGTTAATTCCAAAGAGAACTAATCGGAAAGGGACCTTTGATTAATACTTACTTATTAATCAAACCAATTTTCTTATTTTTTCTCTTACCTTAGTCATGGTAGGTCAGCGATGGCTTCGATAATCTGGGTTCGATTCCCAGACTGACCATATTTAACAAAACAATTATCTTAAAAGGAGTATACTTAGAATGTTCTAAAAATTTAGGAGTAGGACCTTGCGCGTTAAGTGTCGGCGGAACGGAATGTGAACGCTGAACGAAAAACTAACAGTTTGCGGTGCTTGGTCCGCATTCGCCACTTTAATTTATGCCAATTTTGGTGGCAGCTCCACTAAGGAGATGTCAGTATGAAGAAAGAATTAGAACATTGGGGGATGCTCCCCCTAAGCACCAAGGGATTAACCTATCTAGCGGTCTTGATGGCCATCAAGATTGTACTAGGTAAGATTCAGTTTCAGACTAGTTATCTGGAGATTGGATTTGGCTTTATTGCCGCCGTATTTATCGCATGGTGGTTTGGTCCGTTCTGGGCCTCCATCTCGGCAGTAATCCTCGATATCCTACAATCCTTTATTAATGGGTACGGCTTTTTCATTGGTTACACTTTTACCGCCGTGTTAGCCGCCCTGATATATAGTTTTGCTTTTTATCACCACCAAAAAATTGGTTGGGTGCGCTTGACGATCACGATGGTAATTGTCACGTTAGTGATTAACGTCTTTTTCAACACCCTCTGGATCTCAATCATGTCCAACACGTCGTTTTTCTATTACCTGCCAATCCGGATTGTCAAAAACATCATCGCAACTCCGATTCAAATCGTAATCCTGTACGTGTTAATGAATAATAGAGTCATTCAGCATATGAAACCAAACGTTTTCAAAAGTAAATAATTAATTGGTTAATAAGGACCCTCAAAGTTAAAAACTTTGGGAGTCCTTTTTAGATTCTAAAAAAGCCACTATCATTTGATAGTGGCTTAAAATTTATCTATTTTTATTTAACGCGGTGTTTTAAATCACGAAGAGCCAAAGCTAAAGCAGAACTAATGAAGCCTAGTCCAATGAGTTCTAAGAAAGTAGAAGTCTTTTGTCCGGTTTGTGGCAAAACGTGCTTATTTTTCTTAACGCTCTTTTGGTTGGATTGATTAGTTGCTTGAGGAGCTCGCTTACCTTGGGGCTTCATAGTCATTTGATGACCAGCATTAGTGTTTGAAGGTTGATTTTGATTATTTAGTGAAGTAGAAGTGGTTGTTTGCTTACCTCCATTGGCGATCTCACTAGTCTGATTTGTTGACTGATTAGCAGCAGTTGAACTCTGACCTTCGTTACCAGGAACTGATGGAATTTGATCAGAAGACTTTGAAACGTGGTCACCATGATTGTCTGGGGTTACCGACGATCCACCGTTATTTGTTGGTTGATTTGGAGTAACTTGACTACCACCGTTATCATTTCCACCTTCGTTATTTGGCGTGCTTGGATTTTCACCATTTCCATCATTGTTGTCATGATTTTCTGGATTAGATGGTTGATTACCACTACTGTTGTTTCCGGATTCGTCAGGGTTGGTAGCGTTCTTAGCCAAAACCGTTACTGGGACAAAGAAGGTTTTACCGTTGGATGCACTAATGGCCACTTGGTACTGACCCGGTACCTGATTGTTAACCTTGGAAGTATCCACTTTAGTAATTGTTGCGGGTGTGCCGTCTTCGTTTGTGGCAGTAGCTCCATACGCTGCGGCGTCAGTAGGAACGTTGTCACCAGCATAGATGGTAATTCCATGAGCGGTAATGTTGGCCTGGTTAGCCAGAACCGTTACGGGTACGAAGAAAGTCTTGCCGTTTGAAGCAGAAATCGTAACTTGGTATTGACCTGGCACCTGATTATTAACCTTCGAAGTATCAATCTTGGTAATTGTTGCTTTGGTACCATCTTCATTTGTGGCAGTGGCACCGTAAGCTGCTGCATCAGTAGGAACACTGTCACCGGCGTAAATTGTGATGCCGTGGGCGGTAATGTTAGCTTGGTTAGCTAAAACTGTTACCGGTACGAAGAAAGTCTTGCCGTTTGAAGCAGAAATCGCAACTTGGTATTGACCTGGCACCTGATTATTAACCTTAGATGTGTCTATTTTGGTAATCGTGGCTTTAGTGCCGTCTTCATTGGTGGCACTTGCACCATAAGCTGCTGCATCGGTTGGCACCTTGTTGCCAGCATAGATCGTAATGCCGTGAGCCATGATGTTAGCTTGATTTGCTAAAACAGTGACCGGAACAAAGAACGTCTTGCCATTTGAGGCAGAAATTGCGACTTGATATTGTCCAGGAACCTGGTTGTTAACTTTCGAAGTATCAATCTTAGTAATCGTTGCTTTAGTACCGTCTTCGTTAGTCGCACTGGCACCGTAAGCTGCTGCATCGGTTGGAACGTTATCGCCAGCATAAATGGAAATGCCGTGGGCAGTGATGTTAGCTTGGTTAGCTAAAATCGTTACCGTTACCGTCATACTTTGACCATTGGAGGCCGTGATGGTTACTGGATACTGACCTGGCACCTGATTGTTAACTTTCGAAGTATCAATCTTGGTAATCTTTGCGGGAGTTCCATCTTCGTTAGTTGCACTGGCACCGTAAGCTGCGGCATCGGTTGGTACATCGTCGCCGGCATAGATTGAAATGCCATGAGCGGTAATGTTAGCTTGATTAACCAAAACTGTTACCGGAACAAAGAAGGTTTTACCGTTGGAAGCAGAAATCGCAACTTGGTATTGTCCGGGTACTTGGTTATTAACTTTCGAAGTATCAATCTTGGTAATCTTTGCGGGAGTTCCATCTTCATTAGTTGCAGTGGCACCGTAAGCTGCGGCGTCGGTTGGCACATTGTCACCAGCGTAAATGGTGATGCCATGGGCAGTAATGTTGGCTTGATTTGCTAAAACAGTGACCGTAACCGTCATGCTTTGACCATTTGAGGAAGTGATGGTGACTGGGTATTGTCCGGGAACCTGATTATTAACTTTTGAAGTATCGATTTTGGTAATGGTAGCTTTGGTGCCATCTTCATTGGTAGCCCCAGCGTTATAAGCTGCAGCGTTGGTTGGAACAGCATCACCAGCGTAAATAGTAATTCCCTGAGCATGAATTGAGGATTCATCTTTAACTGGATTACCCCAAACCCATGTTCCGGGATGAGCTTCACCGTTGGTTAATTCATCTGAAGACAAGGCGTTTTGACCAGGAATCACGTGGCCATTGGCGTCGACTTGAACCCAACCAGCGTATTGACTAGGAACCGCTGGCAAATGAGAATCCAACAAACCAGTTTCATTACCTAACTTGAGCTCACTTAAACTTTTATCGTTTGCAAGCATGTCAGTCGTGTTAGTGGTTTGGGTATCAAAGTTAGAAAGATCCAAACTTTTAAGGTCAGAGCAGTTGGCAAACATGTTACTCATCGATGTCACGTTACTGGTGTCCCAATTGTGAAGGTCTAGTTGGGTTAGAGCATTATCATACTGAAACATAAAGTCCATGTTTTTCACGTTACTGGTATCCCAGTTGGTAATTCCACTTAGGTCCGTGATGCTTTGATCACCGTTAAACATGTAACTCATGTCAGTTGCTTTACTAGTATTTAAGTTTGAAAGACCTTTAATGTTGAAGCCGTCAGTTAAAACACCGGTTCCGCAGAACATATAGGACATGTTAGTAACATTTTGCGTATTAAAATTACTTACATCCAAATTTTCTAGTCGATAATTTGATTGGAACATACTCTGCATATTTTGAGCACTACTGGTATTTAACTTGTCTAGACCAACAATCTCAATTAATGATTGGTCATTATTAAACATGTTCATAAAATTCGTAACGTGTGAAGTATCAATACCACCAAGATTGACGTACTGAAGTTGACTACCATATAGATTGTCTGTATGTGCATCAGTAAAGAGAAGTGCTCCAATGTTGGTTACCTTACTGGTATCTAGTCCAGTTAAATCAATTGATTTCAAAGAGTGATTGTCCAAAAACATGTTACTCATATTCGTACAATTCGACATATCAAGATTAAAGAGATTTTTATAATCTTGAACACTACTCCATCTGGCAAAGAGACCGTTGGTATCATCAACAATTACCTTGGAATTAAAGACAACGTGTTGAACGTTATAGTAGTTATTACTCAACCAATTATCATAGGAAAATTCATTACCTAAGTCTCCACCATCATTGAATGACAAAGTGCCAGTGTTGTAGTCGTACACGTACTTAGCAGAACCCCAGGTCCCCTGTTGCGTCTGGTCAGCTAATTGAACGTTTTTGACTGGTTGAGCGTTAAATTGAACAGCTTGGTTATTTTGAACGTTGTTAGCAACTGAATTAGCTTGATCATCAATCTTTTCAACTGGTTTTGGTTCTGGATTCGTTGGAGCAACTGCCGCTTTATTTTGGTCCACCTGTGGTTGGTCGGCCTTTACCGGGTTAGTTTGCTGCTTCACACCCTGGTTATCAGCGTTTTGATTGGTAGCCGGTTGATCGGTTACTTGTGATTTGTCGGGCTGAGCATTTGAAGCATCAGTCGTTTGATTATTAGTTTGGTCCTGGTTCTGTTTAGCAGGCTTAGCAGTTGATTGACCATCATTTTGCTGGTCATTTGGTTGAGCGACTGCTGATTGATCGTTACCATTTTGGTCTTGCACTGATGGAGTAACGGTGTCATTTTGAGTCGTTTGTGATTCTGCTTGCGCATTATTTGCTGTAGGTTGACTCGATTGATCATCTGGCTGCTGTTCGTTAGCAGTCGGTGCTTTATCAACCTGAGTTTGATTATTAGTTGTCGTTGGGGCAGCTTTAGTAGAATTTACAGAAACTGCGCTACCTGCTGCTTGTGCATCGGTTTTCACATTATTTGCAGCCGGTTGAGCGGTGGTATCAGCACTTACTCCGACGGCTAAGCCCGAAACGGTAGCAAATGTCACCAGCCCGGCGACCATCCACCGTTTTCCCGCTTTATACATTTTGAAATGTTTCTTTGGATTACTTAACATAAAAACTCCTCCCACTCCATTTAAAAACACGCTTTGTGAAGTAATAATAATTATAATCACGGCAATTAAGGTCCATTACCAATCAAGCAATTAATTAATACTTCACAAGAATAACGTGGATTGAACAAAGTTAACGAAGTATTTTATGAATAATTTATCCAAAATTAAAATAATAAGTTAAGAAATACGTAGGATAGCACTAGTTTGCGTACATCATCACAATTTAAACGATTTTAAAATATATGTTACATAACATAATATTTGTAACTTTTAGTGTTGCTTGTAGGTAATTTGTGAAAAATAATTATGTGATTTCCATAATAATTTAATAATCATTATTCGATTATAATCGCCGTCTGGTGTGCAATTTCTCTGATTATAATTTTTATTCCATGATAAAAATTGATGTATCACAACATTATTAGCAATTCAAATATGAGAACAAAAACAAAAAGAGTTCACTATCATTTTTGGTAGTGAACCCTTTTGAAGTTGTTATAAACGATCCTAAGGACTGGTAAAATAAATATATACTATGTGATGGGTGATGTGAACGTGACCAAACCAATTATCAGAAATACCTACGATGCAATGATTATCTTATTAGCAATAATTTCCATTGTGCTTACCGTTCTTCAGTTCTTAAATAAGCTTAATCTTGACGCTGAACCATACGTGGCTATTGACGATGCCATCTGGGTGATTTTCACCGTCGACTACTTCGGTGGGCTCTTGCTTGCCAAACCAAAATGGCAGTACGTAAAAACTCATCTGTTTGATTTACTCGCAATCATTCCGTTTGGGTACGGCTTATCTTTCTTCAAAATCTATCGGGTAACCCGATTAACCCGCATCTTCCGACTTTTCAGGGTCGCGGGTGTCCTTGGCAAATTCAAAGAACGAATCGAACGGTTTCTTAAAACCAACGGCTTTATTTACCTATTACTCATATGTACGATTATTATCTTACTGTCAGCCGGCCTCTACTCCATCGTCGAAAACACGTCGCTCACTAACTCGATCTGGTGGGCCATCGCGACTACAACGACCGTCGGCTACGGTGATATTAGTCCTACAACCAGGATTGGCAAGGGAATCGCTGTCGTTTTGATGCTGGTCGGGATTAGTTTTGTGGGGATGTTGACAAGTACTCTCACCACCTTTTTCTCAAAAGAAACCAATCCTTCACCCAGTTCAGAAGCAGATGAGATTCGTAAGTTCAAAAAGTTAATGGACGATGAAATTATTACTAGAGAAGAGTTTGAACGGAAAAAACGGGAATTGTTGAGAAAGTAAAGCGTTTTTATCATCAGAAATAAATTAATTTATCATTATATACAATGAAATAGAAAAAGTGTTTTAAATACTTTCATACTAGTGTATTGTAGTAAATGTAGTAAGGAGGTGATGACTATGGCCTCTAAAAACAACAAAAGACTTAGATTAACGGCATTTGAAATCAGCTTCAAATTGCCTTCTCTAAGTCTCACAATTGTTTTTAAATGGTAATTCATTTAAGGAGCGATTTGCGCTCGCTCCTTACTACATTTTTAGTATAACACACTATCACCAATTACATATGGAGGTATGACATGAAAACGAGAGAATGGAAAATTGGAAAGCACATAACCATCACGATGACACCACATCGGCCAACGTATAAAGACTGGCTCGGATTAACCTTAATCGTCTTCATCATCGCTTTGATTGTTTGGTGGCTCATCTAACTCCAAACTGAATATAATTAAACCAGCGCTTTACGCGCTGGTTTTTATTTATTAAAATAAAATTAACTCACATAATTATCATTTTTTACTTAAAACAATTGTATTATAAAAGTCCTTATAGTATTATCAATTATGCAAAATAATTTATAAGCAGAAAGGACTTATGTTATGAGTAAATTTATTAAATATGATAATTGTAAGGTATCAAAAGATGATAGTCATCAGTCGCATGTGAATCCAGTAAGGCTACATAAACGTTGGCTAAGGATTACTACTAGAAGCGCTTTGGTAGCGTCGGGAGTGTTTGCAGTGGGAGTATTCAACAGTACTGCTAGTGCAAACGTCCAGACGCAACCCACTAGTCAACAACAAAATGGCACGTCTAATGCCGTCTCAACTGATCAAAACCAGGTCAACCATGATAAGACGGCTGTAAACACCGACCAAAAGAACGTCGACTCCGACTCTCAAGCCATAAGTAATCAACAGGGTGTGGTGAATAAGGACCAAGCTGCTGTTGACCAGGCCAAAAAAGAAGCGGCCGATGCCACTCCCGAAAACATCAAAAAGACTCAGGACCAAATTAATCAGACCGATAACGACATTAAAAAAGACCAAAGTCAAGTTGATAACGATCAAAAGGCCGAGAATGACGCCCAGACGACCGTGGAAAAAGATGAGAAGAACGCTGATAATACTCAACAGGCTCAAAACCAAGCCCAAAACGACGTTAACAATGACCAGAATCAGTTAAACCACGATACTGACGCGCAAAATCAGGCGCAAAGTGCCGTTGACAACAACGAACAGAGCACCAGGGACGCCCAACAAAAACAAGACCAGGCTAAGCAACAAAAAGCGGATACCCAGACCACGCTTGACAACCTAGACAAGTGGCAAGCTGCCACCAAGAAAAAACATGACGAGGCCGAAAACAACGTTAAACACGACCAAGATGCCATCAATAAAACGAACCAAGATATTAGTAATGCACAAGATGATATTAGTTCATGGAACTCAACCCTTAGTGACGCGCAAAGTACCTTAACCGACGAGAAACAGTCCGAGAGTGCCTTTGAGCAAAGTATTCACATTCCCGCTGGCATGACCTTACAGGGGTTTCAGCAATGGAAACAACAGCATCCAAACGAAAACGCCTCCGATTGGTTCAACCAGTTTGATAATGCGGCAATGGCTGCCAACCACTATCAACCAAGTGACATTGCGAAGCAGGATTATGTCCAGGTCGGAACTAACAGTAACGGTCAGGAAACCCCGCAGTTCACCAATAATCAAAAACTCGAAATGGCAGAATACGTCCAATGGCTCATTAACCAAATCCACAAACAGTTTGGTACCACGGACATTGCAATCGGTGGTTATAGTATGGACTACTTTATTGACAACTTGATGAACGCTTATAACCAAGATGATTGGAACATTAGTAACAAAAATGGTTATGATGTCAACGCCATCAACAACTTAGCAGCCAAGTATGGGCTGAAAGTTTACCCCGGAGCGGACGGTTATGAAATCGTTACCCCTGGTGACATGACCTTTGACAATTACACCACCATGGATACCATCTACTCCAAACTTTACAGTATAATTATGAACTTGCTGTTTAATGACGGTAAGGCATCGGATGCCCACGAGATGAGTCTTTTAGGTCTCGACCCGCAGACCGGAAACGTCAATAACGACAAGTACCTTGGAATCGGCGTTGATAACTATGGTCAAGTTCACTTGGTCTTGATTAGCCCAAGTCAAATTCAGGATTCGACTAAGTTTAGTGTAACTGATACAGGTATCGTGACTCCCGAAACACTGGAACGCCAAATTGATGACACGCTCGAATTAATCTCAGATTGTAAAGGAGCAATAAAACGTGCCCAACAAACGCTAGAAAACTCACAAAACAAGCTGGGACGTCTGACCAATCAATTAGGTAACGATGAAAAGCAAGTTACCCAGTATAATCCAGATAAATGGTCCGCCAACATTCACAAGGCCAAGACCGAAATCAACGACTTAAACAAACAGATTGCCCAGCAGCAACAAACCATTGACCACAACAACGCTGCCCTTCCTGGTCTACAGAACAAGTTAGCTCAGGCCAAACAACGGGTCGCAAACGACGCCAACCAACTCCATAACGACCAAGACAAGTTACAAAAGGCAACGGCCGCAAACGAACAGGCTCAAAGTGACTTAGACAAGGCCACCCAAGACCTCATCAATAAACAAAAGGCTCTCGAACAAGCAGAAAAGCAACTGCAAGATGACCAAGCTAAGCTAGCTTCTTTACAAAAACAACTGATTAATTATCAAAATGAGGCTAATAACTTAGCTAACGCCAAAGCTAAACTAGCCAACGATAAGGCGAAGTTAGCCGACCTGGAAAAACAAGCGGCAGCAGATCAAGCCGCTTTAAACAAGGCTAAGAGTGACCTAGCAAAGGACCAAGCCGCATTGGCTCATGACGAGCAGGCTGCTAACCAAACTAGTGGTCAAAATACAACCAAAAAGGCGCACGCTCAAATCATCAACCACGCCATTGACCACGCGCAACGGACCACGAAACCACGGGCTGCTTACATCAACCACACGGAAACGGTTCGTCCTGAAAGCAACCAGACCAATACGTCCGGCGTAACCCCGTTAACCGAAGTTAAGTACCGAAGTAACCAAGCTGGTACTCGTTTAACCACCTCACCCCTTGTTTATCGTCAATCTGTCAAGGTTGATAAGCTGACGAGTAAGAAGCAGGGAACTTCAAACGTGACCCTTCCTCAAGCCGGACAATCAAATACCACTTGGTTGTCAATCGTCGGACTTCTCACCGCTCTGATGGGCATCTTCGGATTGGTTGACAAGCGCCGTAAATACCTCAAATAATCTTTCACACATTGATATCATAATAAGCTCTAGTGATGATCACTAGAGCTTATTTTTAATAGTGCTAACAGTATTTTATTTTAAATAATCGAAATTCATGAAAAATTGCTCCCTAAAGTGCGTATCTAAATAATGAACAAACAAAAAAGGAGAGATATCATGGAATTAAATGAATTACCACTGAATCTATGTGAACCACTTAAGCGAAAGATGCGCAACGAATTCGCGGTCGACATCAATTCGATTTTACCGTCACAGGTGAACCGGAAACTAACCACCTACACCATCAACTGGGATTCGGTCCTGTTGCTCATCAATTTAAAGGACGCCCGCAATCAATTTAATTCCCTCGTCGTCGACCGTGTCTCAGGCTTTACCCTCGTGAAGCAAACCACCAACATCCTGATGAAAGAGTTGTGGCAAAAGAACCATTTGTCCCTTGATAAAATCAAAACGCTGGCGAGTCACTGTCAGATTAACAAAAACATCCCGTACGTCAGAAATGACGTCCAACTCCTGCGCTTAAAGTCCATTGACCATTGCAAGCGCAACACGTCGTGGATCGCCTATCACAACCTCAATCATATGATTCGCAAGGGCGACGACCGATTAGAACTGTACTTCAACGACATCGTCACTCCGATCTATTTGGACGGCTCTTTTCCCTTTATCAAGAAACAGGAGGAGTACTCCTACAAAATCAGAAGTCTGGAGGAAATGATATCCAGACTGGTAAATAACTTGTTTGGCTGTCAAGATAAGGGAAATTCTAACTACCACGGTCCGACTTCAGGTGGATGCGGATGGGAAGACTTAAGTAATCTATTGAAATAATTTAGTAGTCTTTAACGTACCGAAACTCACGATGATACCTGCGACCAGCTAACTTCTGCGCCAGTTGCTTACTACGATAAAAGTGACCACCCTCGTTCATGTCAACGATTGGGTTTACCCCGTTGTTCACGTACGTCAGCATGTCAACGTGATAATCGTCGACTTTCTGACGCCGCTCTTGGAGGTAAATCCCATCACCAGTTGATTGCGTCCAACCGTACAGATTAACGGTGGCCGCCCTTCCCTTTGGACCTGATTGCCACGGAATGTAACTCATGTTGCGTAATAACGACCAATTTTCGGTCTTTTTTATGTAACTATTACTAAGTTTAGTGCGATTACCAATTTCTTTAAAATGGGGCTTATACTTGGTTTGATGGATCGTGACACGATATGTATCTGGTTTGGAATCGACATCATAAATAGTCGCTGAACTCGTCCTTTTTGTGTTGCGGATAACGCTGTATTGATTGGTTTTAGTCGAATATGAGTACCAAGTCCCACGGAACTTCGCAGGAAAACTGGCCATACTCATGCCTTTACTGGCCGGCTTCTTGTGAGTGTGGTGCAATGCGGCAAAACTCGCACAAGCTAAGACGATCACTAACAGTAATAATACCCCAGTAATGATGAAATACCTTTTCTTTTTCATGGACCCCTCCTAGTTAAAGTTAAGTAATTAATATCAATGAATAATCATTACAGTTTAAGCATAGCTCACTGGGGGTTAAGGTGCCAGGTAAAATTGTCATTATACAAACTCTTGAAGGAGGAACTACTAATGAAACTTAGAAAAGTTGGAAATAAAAGTGTAATTACGATTCCAAAACAATTTAACTATCCTGAAGGCACGGACTTTGACGTCAAAAAAGAAAGTGATGGGTCGTTAAAGTTAACACCTAAACATCGCAATCCATTTGAAGAATCATGGTATCTAGATGGACTAGATGAAAAACAAAGGAAAGATTTTAGACAAAGGGAAGAGTCTGGGAAAGCAATGGGAAGGGAGATAATTAAATAAATACTTACTGGTAGAATATAAAAGACTCATATCGATACTAATATCGATATGAGTCTTTTTCTTACTTTACTTTGTTTGAATATGAAAAATAAATAGTAAATTATTTAATACATAACAATCATGTGGCACTTCATATAGCATTTCAAATTATGAGAGTATTTTTATATAACTTTTAAACACCTTTATAATCTTTATTGTTCCAAATAGTTAACGCATTATCCATACTTACATAAAGCAAATCTATAATTAACTAACTGTTCTTATCAAATAGTTCTACTAGTGGTTTCCAATGATCAGAACTAGTCATATTTTCATCCCATTCGGTATTATCATACATTAAAATTCCATTTAGTGGCCGAACAAAAGCAAATTTAGCACCATTAGCTAATGGACTATGTACATAATCTTTTAAAGACTGAAATTTTGATCCAGCATACTTGTCAATTTGAGAACCTTCTCCCCCTTTTGTTTCAATTATATAAGTATCACCATTATATAGTTTTACAAAATAATCAGGATAATAATCTCTTACATTAGAATCATATGGAATAGAAAAATAATTTTGTCCATGATCTTTAGATCTATATACCCACTTAATTGCGTCTTCCTTTTCAGCAAATTCTTCAAACATTCTTTCTGGATAAGTTTGTTTCACAAAGTTTGAAGTTGAGTATCCTCTATAAACATTCTTTTTTAGAAGTTTGCCATGTTTACCGTTATCTAAATAACCATCTCTTGATGGCAAATACATTTTAACATGGTCATATAAATTTTTACTATCGGAATCAAATAAATTAGTTTGAATATAATTACTCATCTTTGAATCCATTTGTTTAACTACATCTTTAATTCTATTCGCATTATTTATAACAAATGCATATCTATCTTTAGGAGGCAGATTCAATAATTTATATGATGAAGATCCTTGATCATCCATCCCAAAGAGTTCCTTAATAATACTATTCACTTTTTTGATATCATTTCCCACATGTAAATAACGAATTAAAATTTCCAATGAAGCATCATAGCGAAAACCCCAAGAACGTGTACTCTGAATAATTAAATTTGCAGGAACAGTGGCGAGATTTACATAATCAGAAATTTTGGTTATAGACCCAGAACGAACTCCAGTTTTAACAGTCCTGCCAAATATCCACCCAAATTTTTCTAATTTATTTTTATTTTTCTCAGGATCCTTTGTTAGACCAAATTCATATTTAAATTCATCTTCTAAATCTTTAGTAACGCTATTTAAATCTTTAGTAACTTTACTTTTTCGTTTTAACGAAACAAGATTAAACATATAGGGATCTATCTTCTGACTTCTTCCCATCTGGACTAAACTAGATCCAGAATGTGTCTTAATAATATCACTAACATAATTACTATCATTAGAATAGACAAATGAATTATCAAGTAATGAATTATCATAATGCTTTTGTTCTGGCATTCTCCTGGTTCTTCCAATTGTCTGAACTTTAAAGGTGGCCGATGAATTCAATCTTAAACTAACAAGTATTTTAGCTCTTGGCGCATCCCACCCTGTTGAAATCGCTTGTTTCATTAATAAAAAATTAACATTTGAGTTATTATCTTTAACATTTTCTATATTCTTTTTTTTCTTATCCAACCAAATCCCAATATTATCACTAGATTCACCTAATTCATTAACTAAGTATTCTGTTACTTCTTTCACTTTATCATTAACTTCATCACTATAACG
Organism: Fructilactobacillus sp. X8R2C1; assembly: GCF_059900955.1. NCBI lineage: Bacteria > Bacillati > Bacillota > Bacilli > Lactobacillales > Lactobacillaceae > Fructilactobacillus > Fructilactobacillus sp. X8R2C1. The sequence goes on along the minus strand of NZ_JBWXVI010000004.1, from coordinate 162,984 downwards.
ATTTTCATCTGGAAATTGTATTAAAACTAAAGGATTAATATCTTTAGATAGTTTTTGATACTCATTTTTTATGTCAATTCTCTTTTTATATGATGCATCTATAAAATCAGAATCAGCTCCACTAAAGATTTGATCTGATAATGGATTATCAAATTGATCATTTACTAAAACACTTCTTGTTATCAGCCCTGAAGATATTACATCCTCTTCAGGAACTTCTACTTTCCTAGCCTTGTCATCTTCAATTGGTGTTGCACTGGCTTTAAATATTTTAATTGGATTAAACATACTAATTATTTTATTAGATTTCTCTGTGTCATTATAATGTTCCTCATCAACTACAATAACAAATTTTATATTTTCATTATCCGCATCTTCAACAACTTGCTCTAAGTTTTTCTTATCTCCATTGGCCATGGCTATATTTCCCTTTTTCGTTACCTTTTCCCAATTTAAAAAGGTTGCTGTGTTTTTTCTAAATCCATCGGCCAATGCATCATCAAGTAACTGAGCATGGATTATATTTGCGTTATCAGCAGTCTTATTCCATGATTGTTCTTCTAGATCACCCGTCCCAGGTGTTAACCAAACAAACGCAATATCCTTAGTATTATCATTCGAAGCGATCTTATCCATTAATTTAATTAAGATAGCAGTTTTACCTGATCCTGTTGGCGCTTGCAATATAATGTTCTTATTGTTACTTACATAAGCATTTAACAAATTCATAACAGCAGAATTTTGAAAATCTATATTCTTAAAAGACATTAATCAATCAACTCCTTAATCTCATTGCCATAAAATTCATCTGGAATATCAATAATTTCAGCTCCACTATTGTCATACCTTCGTTCCTGATCAACAGACAACATTTCATGAACCTGTTTACGCATATAAATTTTATTTTTTTCATTTAAATCTACTTTGTCTACATCGCTTCTATCTATAACAATAGCAATATCAGACTCTTTCAAATTAGTGAAATTCTGTAGTTCAATTAAAGGACTAATGTTCTCTAAAAATGGCCTTTCTGAAATAACTTCATCTTTTGGAATTGAATCGTCTTTTAAATATTTTAAATTTAATTTTAATTTTTTACTGATATTCTTCATTCTTTTATAAGTAACACTCTCAGCTATATCTCCCTCGTTATTTGTAGCAATAATAAACTTACGATTACCATTATCTTCATTATTTAATTCAGCAACTGCTTGTCCTGTCGTTCCAGAACCAGCAAAGAAATCTAATATTATTGAATTTTTATTAGAAACCATTTTAATCAGTTGTTTGATTAATCTAACTGGTTTCTTACCATTTGAAAACTTTACGTTTCCTTCTTTAGATACATTTCCCATATCCAAATAAAAGTTATTCCACCAATCACCTCTAATGGTAGTTGGTCCATAAGTAGAAACGAAATCGTCTGAAATACCCATTTTTTTAGACAATCGAATTCGTTGACGAAATTTTCCATTTTCCTTCTTTTCAATTAAATATGAACGTTTCTCACTTTTATATTTATATACAACACCAGGTAAGTATTCTTCTGAATTCACAATATTTGGAGCTTTATCATCACAAACAATTTTATCAGCATTTTTATTTATAAATGTTCTAACTAGTGGTGAAAAAGAATAATATTCTGGAATTTTAGAAGAACTCAAATTTTTACCATTATTAACTAGTCCAAAAGATAAAAGTTGATTATAGATGTCATCATTATTTTGAAGAATTTTTGCTAACGACTTCTCATGATAAGTTTGATTATCAATTTTTTCTAATATTTTATTATAATGAGAATCATAGTTCACTCTATCCAACATCGGATGCTTTATTATATTTTTTTTCCCTGATTTTGAATAAACTAATATATACTCACCATTTCTAACTATATTGCCACTTTTCGCAGCTCCAACCTTTTGTCCTTGAGTAGCTGACATTTGTACGTGAATTGTAGTGACATATCCATTTGGTAAAATTTCATCCATTAACAATTTTAATTCAGCGTATTCATTATTATCAATACTTATAAACATAACTCCATTTGAACTCATAAGTTCTCTAGCAACTCTCATTCTATGATTCATAAAACTTAACCATTTAGAGTGAATATACTTGTCATTACTATTAACAAACTGATCGTTATACTTAAAATCTTTATGTCCTGTATTATATGGAGGGTCAATATAAATGACATCTATTTTTGCATGTAAAGATCGATTAAGTAAGTCTAAAGTAACTAGATTATCTCCTTCTAGAAGAAAATTATATTGATTATTATTTGAATCTTCACTTATTTGTTTAGATGGTATTTCTTTAAAAAAGGGGATACTATCTTTTAATTCATCAAGTACTTCCTCAGCATGGCTTTCCCATACCAATCCAAACTTCTTCCTACTAAGTAAATGAAGAACTTCTCGTAATCTTCTTTCATCTGTCAATCTCTTTTCATTTATCGCTTTATCTAATAGAGATTTTATATAATCTATAGCTTTTTTTTCATCATTCTTATAAGGTCTATCATCAAAATTATCACTCAAAATTTTTTCCTCACAATTATCTATTTTCAACTTTAATATAAGTCTATCATTACAATTAAAATAGTTAATAATTAAATTCTATTAATACGACATTAATTTTATAAATTAAACAACAAAGATTAACTTAAAAAACTTTATAAAGAAGCAATCATATGCTAGCATACAAATATATTCGAAAGGCAAGTTAGGGGGATAATAATGAAAGAATTCCGTGGAAAAGTATTCATTGACTTTAAAAAAGCAACTCAGGAATATTCACTATTCAACCTTATCTAGATAATGAAGTTAGTTATTACCACTACTTAGAAAATATGAGTAAAAATGGCTTCGAACAAGTCCCTTTAACTTCAGACTTAATAATTAAGTTATTTAAAATGCTATTTTATAAAGATGATTTTACGTTAACTAGTATAGAATTTATGGAACATGATTCTTTTTTTGAGAAAAATATTAACTCAAAATTAAAAACATTAAAACAGAAAAAAATAAACAAAATATAATAGATATACTAAATAAATTAACCACATTGAATAATAAAAATTGTATAGAAATTAAAGAATTAACATCCAACGATTTAGAACATGATAGTCATGTAAGAATTAAAAATAATGGAATAATTGGAATAAAATCCAAAAATTATAAGTCTATCAAACTTGAAATTAATTTGTTTAAATGAAACAAATTAATTTCAACAGATTAAAATCTATATTTTTCAAATGTCTTACCTATTCAATTCCAATGCTCACTATTATCGGAACTTTAATCCTATCATTGTTTATTGACTGGACTCGGTTCTGGAACCCCTTTCCAAAAAATACATTTGAGGTTAATTACTCTATTAATGGTGGTATATTAACTATCATCTCTGGAATTATTAAAAAATATTTTAACAAAAATAGTAAAGTACTAGTTAAACTTAATAAGAGTAAAAATGCTATTAAACAAATTAGTAACAATCCCAATAATTACACAATTAAATTAACAATTGATAATAAAAATCTAGTGAGTATTTACGTTTTAGTAAAAGTATCAGATTAAAAAGAAAAAAAGAAAAGCAAAAACTTTTGATTCAATTTCCCAGCTGGGTTAGTGCAATGTGTAAAGAAACTCATTCAAATAAATATGGAGAATTGTTTTTAGATCTACCAGAGGGAAATAGTATTGTAGTTTATCCGATTTGGAATCTTTTGTTGTGAATAATATTTGTTTAAATTTAAAAACAAAACTTGAGGTACAATATAAAAGTTTAATATTTTAATGACTTATACCACAAAGATGCCAGTAATATAAGCCTTTTTCGATTTCACTTGAAGATAAACCGATCAACATATTTATGAATGATTTCCCTAAAACTCTATTAACTGTGCTAAATAAAGCTTAACTAGAATCTTTATAAATAAAATTTTTTGTTATTTTCTAATTTTAAATTACATAATATTTCCATAACACTAGTATGAAACTTTTTGTTAACTTATTATATTAGGTAAAGTGTAAATAATTTAATAATAATTAAAAGCAAAAAGAACTTATACAAATATAATATTCGTATAAGTTCTTTAATATATAACTTTCATAAGTATGTGTTTACTTATTTATAAAATTGTTATGCCTTTTTTGTAGAAACTGATTGAACAAAGAAAATCCCACAAAAAGCAACTACGGCTGCAACAATAAACATCGCTGGCATTGATTTCCCAACTAATGGAAAAATAATAAAACTACCTATCGAAGCAATAATTTGAGGAAGACAGATACTAATATTAAACAGTCCTAAGTAAGAGCCCTGATGTTTTCCACCAAGTGTATCGCTCAGAATAGTAAATGGGATAGTATTCATAGTAACAAATATTATTCCCAAAAGTGAGTAAGAAACGATTAACAACCATTTGTTAGTAATGAAGAAAACTGAAAGGTAGCCTAAAGCCCCCAAAGCAATTCCTAATTTGTACATAAATTTTCTTTGCCGTGGCTTGGTTTTTGCAATGACTAGACCCCAGCCAACACCAACTAACGAAAAAATACCAAATAAAACACCGTACCAATTACCTGCAGCTTGATATGCAGCAGAAGTTGGATTAGTAACATGATAAACATTTTTAGCAATTGCTCCAGTACTATAAGTCCACATATACTGCATAGGGAACCAACAGAAAAACTCAATTAAAGATAATTGCCAAAAAGATTTTGGTGCATTTTTTAATAAGGTAATAAAACTAGGAGTTTTTTTGTTTTCCTCAATCGAAATTCCATGATATTTAGCATATTGAGTTGGATTATATTCATGCACAGAAAATACTGAAAATGTAATGGTAATCAATAAAATAGCCGCCGTAATGTAACAAGACCAAATTACTGAATTCGGTACAGAACCTCGTTTGCCCACATTAGAAACCCCAAGAAATGTTAAGATAAATGGAAGTAATGTTGCTAGAATTCCGCCAATACTACTAAAGTTTGAAGACCAAGACCAAGCAAAGTTTTCTTGATCTTTATTAACCATATCACTAATAACCATTTTTAATGGTTGCATCGAAGCATTAGTCGCTAAATCCATAAATAAAATAGAAAATGCTGCAAAAAACATAGCAGCTGTAGAACCATATCCAAACCCTAATGATCCTGAATTTGGTAACAAAATTAACATGAGAGCTGCAATTGGTGCAAATACCATAGTGTATGGCATTCTTCTTCCAAATCTAGTCCATGTCATATCTGAATACTTTCCAATTAGTGGTTGAACAATCATTCCAACTAATGGTGGAAGTATGAAAAAATATCCTAAATTAGTTGGATCAGCACCAATCGTTTGGAAAATTCTTCCCATTTGAGAACTTTGAATTGATCCAGCCATATTAATACCAAAACAACCTAAGGTTAATGCTAATATTGACCAAGTTGCTAAATTTGGTAAATGTTCCGTCTTTTTATCAGCCATTGTTTTTCTCCTTATATATTTATAATTATTTTACTTTCTCCATTAATAGACTCAATAATCTTTAATTTTTTGATTTTTAAATCAGCAGTCATAGTAGCTTTATTATTGTTATTTCTAGATGAACGGACAATTTTAAGACTCGTATCATCTGTTTTGCTTACGTTAATAGATCCTTCTAAATCAAAAGATTTACTTTTATTTCTAAATCTCAAAATATTAAATAAGTTTTTTACAACTGGTCGATTAATATTTTCCTCAATTTCTTTTTTGGAATAATAATGACGATTTATATTACGACCCTCTTTAGTTTTTTCCAAAAGATCAATATCATTCTTACCAGCTAACAATCCAACATAATATATTTGTGGTATTCCTGGAGCAAATATTTGTATTGCTCTAGCTATTAGATACGACTTATCATCATTACCAAGTGCAGAATAGTAGGTAGTATTTATTTGATATATATCTAAATTGTTATATTTGCTACTTGAATATACTTTCTTAACATTAGCCCCAATCTTGTACATTTCATTTTTAGTAAAATCCAATTCTTTATCTGTTAAAATACCTTTGCCATCAACTACTCCAATTCCATCGTGGGTATCTAATGTTGTAAACTGCTTCATTGGACTATTTTTAAGCCACCAAATCAAAGGATCAACATTTCCAGAATATAAACTGTAAAGAACCACTATAGGAAGAGCAAAATCATAACTATAATAACCATGATTTGTTAGTTTCCTCACAATATGATAATTTTCATGTATTTCAGGTAAAATTTTAACCCCACGCGGTTTTACTATTTTTTCAATACTATCAAGAAGTTCCCAAATATCCGGCTCAACAAAAAAATCATTCGTTCCAACTTTTTTAATTGCATATGCAAATGCATCTAATCTAATAATCGATGCTCCATGATTCATTAAAAATGTTAATGTATCTTTAATGAATTTTTGTGTTACTGGTTTGGTTACGTTAAGATCAATCTGTTCATCGCCAAAGGTATTCCAAACCTTCCCTAACTCACCATCATCGAAATAAAATTCTTGAACTGGATCTTTTGGCTTGCGTTTATAAATCAGACCCAAATCAAATTTTTGTGGATTTTTGGAATTCCAAAAATCATCCCAATTAATAAACATATCCTTATATGGAGAATTGTTATGATTTTTTTTAAAATCAATGAAATACTTGGAATGCCTTGAGATATGATTAATCATAAAATCAAACATTAAATAATACGAATTGGATAGATCTTTAATATCATTCCAGTTCCCAAATTTAGGATCGACTTTTGTATAGTCTTTTGGTGAAAATCCTCGATCAGCTGAAGATGGGAAAAATGGTAGAATATGTAATCCACCGATAACCTTATCCATATATTCATCCAATATATTTTTCAAATCAGTTAAATTGTTACCCAAACTATCTGGATATGTTATTAACATTACTTTATTAGTTAGTTTCACGTCCTATCATCTCCTTATAGAGAGCTGAACCCCATGGGGCCAAAGTGATTTTCTTGTCATCATATTTATTGGTACCAACAAATAATATCTGTTTTAATTTCATTTCCTTAGGAAAAACAAACGACGCAACATTGGAACTTAAATTAGTAATTATTAAATAACTTTTATTATTAACGCTTCTCGTATATACATATAATTGATTATCATTTGTATCTATTAAATGGTAATCACCATTTAACAATATATTGTCATTTAAACGTAATTTGATTAATTTACGATAAAAATTTAAAACAGAATTTGGGTCTTGATTTTCTTTAGCTACATTTTTGTTTAAATAACTGGGATTCATAGATATCCATGGTTTATGATTACTAAATCCAGCATATTTATTACTATTCCATTGCATAGGTGTTCTAGCGTTATCACGGCTCTTACCGTTTAGATGCTTCATAATTTCACTAGTAGGAACACCTTTTTTTATTTGTTCATGATAGTATCTAATGCTATCCAAATCTCTAAAATTATCTACTTTATCAAATTGAACATTACTCATTCCCAGCTCTTGTCCCTCATAGATAAACGGTGTTCCTTTCATTAAGAAATACATCATTCCTAATGTTTTAGCAGTCTCATCTTTATAATTCTCATTTCCATCCCCAAAGTATGAAACCGCTCTTGGTAAATCATGATTTTCAATAAACAAGGCATTCCAACCACTATCATTAAGTCCGTATTGCCATTTAGTAAGAACTTTTCTTAATTTCGATACATCAATTTTCCCAATATCAAATTTTTCCCAAAAGCTAACATGATCAAATTGAAAGATCATACTAAAATAGCCATTTTTTTGATCAACCCATTTTTTAGCTCTAACTAATGGAACGCCACCTGCTTCTCCTACAGTCATTAAATCATTCTTTTTAAATTGATCACTTAAAAATTTTAAGTACTTATCAATTCCAGGAACATCATTCATAGCTTTATCGGGATTATCAACATTTTCAAATGTTTGTAATTTTTTTAAGTGTGAAATTGCATCTAATCTAAAACCATCCACTCCTTGTATTTTCCACCAGTGAATAATTTCAGCAACTTCTTCATGAACTTTTTTATTTTCCCAATTTAAATCTGGTTGTTGTTTTGCAAATAAATGATAATAATACTCATTAGTATCTTTGTTATATTCCCAAGCTGATCCACCAAAAAGTGATTTCCAATTATTGGGTTCCTTATTGTCAATATTTGGCTTCCAAATATACATATCATGATATTGATTGTTCTTGCTTTTTCTTGCTTCCTCAAACCATTTATTTTTGTCAGATGTATGGTTAATTACTAAATCAAAAACGACCTTAATTCCAGCTTGATGAAACTTATGTATCATGTTTTTTACATCATACATTGTTCCATACTGAGGATCGATTGCTTCGTAATCGGATACATCATAACCATTATCAATATTTGGTGAAGCAAAAAAAGGTGATATCCAAACAAATGTAACACCTAATGATTTAATATATGGAATTTTATTAATAATTCCATTAATATCTCCAATGCCATCATTATTGCTATCATTAAAACTTTTAGGATAAATTTGATATCCTACAGCATTTCTCCACCAATTATTTTTATTAATTCCTACCATAACTCAAATTCACCTCGTTATTAATTATTTTTGCAAGCGCTTTCAAAGAACAATAATAATTCCATAATTATAAATGTCAAATAATTAGAATAAATAAATAACAAAAAAATTAAACGATAAATATAATTTTTTAAATATAGTGTTGATATGCTTTTAAGTATTACTTGTTGTTAACATAAATATTAAAAACCTTATATTCATATAAATTTCAAACACAAAAAAGGATTTACATTGGTTATGAGCCTATGTAAATCCTTAAATATAAAAACTTCCTAAAATATATAATCTTTGTGTAATATCTTATATTATTAATATACTTATCAAAATATAGATTGATGATACAGGTTCCTATTTACTCAAGTAAACTTTTGTTTCATAAGGACGTAACGTATCTTTGAAATCAGCGTAATTTCCAATCAACTTTTCAGCGTCCTCCGGTACATCATAATCACGTTCCACCTCGTGGTCAGTGAAATTACTGATAACTAACAAAGTTTCTCCTTGATAATGACGCTTGTAGGTGAAGACTTCCTCATCGTCTGGGTCTAGCAGTTCAAAGTCTCCTTCAATGATAATTGGGTTATTCTTCCGCAATTCAATTAACTTCTGATAGTAAGCAAAGACCGAATTTGGATCGTCAACTTCATCCTTTGCGTTAATTTCTTTATAGTTCTTGTTAACCGCAAACCACGGCGTGCCAGTGGTAAAGCCAGCATTCTTGGAATTGTCCCACTGCATTGGCGTTCTCGCATTATCCCGAGACATATTGGCGAGATATTCCATCATCTTCGTTGGTGAAACAATCTTCTCTTGTTTTACGTATTGATTGTAGGCATTGATTGCCTCGATATCCTCATATTGAGTTAGGTCTTCTTTGTGAGCGTTGGTCATACCGAGTTCTTCACCTTCAAAGATATATGGCGTTCCTTGCATCATATGCAAAGTCGTTCCTAACATTTTTGCAGCCAACTTCCGATACTCTGGTTTGTCAATCGCAAACCGACTCACAGCTCGGGGTTGGTCATGGTTACTCCAATACAGACTGTTCCACCCCTGGTTGTGCAACTTGGTCTGCCAATTATTGAAGACTCGCTTCAAATCAGTCAATTTTACGGGCTGGTCGTTCCATTTATTCAGTCGTGTGTCAGGATTGGGTGTCAATTCAACGTGTTCAAATTGAAAAACCATGTTAAGTTCATGCGCGTCAAAACCAGTGTATTCCAGTGCCTGTTCTGGATTAGTTCCTGACATTTCACCGACCGTCATGATGTCATATTTTGATAAGACATCGGTATCCAATTCACGCAAAAACTCATTCAACCGTGGTCCGTTCAAAACCCCTGCACCGGGAGCAGAATACTTCGCATTCTCAGGTTTGGCCATGTTGGGTAGTCCTTTTGGCTTTGAAATCAAGTTAATGGCGTCCATTCGAAAACCATCAACCCCCTTATCTAACCAGAACTTCATCAAACTCTTAACTTCTTCTCTGACTTTTGGATTCTCCCAGTTCAAATCGGGTTGACCGTCCGCAAAAAGATGGAGGTAGTACTGACCCGTTTGTTCATCATACTTCCACGTTGAACCGTTGAAAAAGGAACCCCAGTCATTTGGGGCGTGACCGTCAACTGGATCACGCCAGTAGTAATAATCGCGGTACGGATTGTCTTTTGATTTCCGACTTTCCTGAAACCACTTGTGCTGATCGGATGTGTGATTAACAACTAAGTCCATCACAATTTTAATGCCTAGTTCATGAGCCCGGTCTAATAACCTCTGAAATGACTTCATGTCGCCGTACTTCGGATTAATTTTGCGATAATCTGAGATGTCATAACCGTTATCTTCTTCTGGCGACTCATAAATGGGATTAAGCCAGATGACATTGGCTCCTAACTTTTTAATGTACGGCAACCGTTCTCTAATACCATTTAAATCACCGACTCCATCACCGTTACTATCCTGAAAACTTTGTGGGTAAACTTGGTACACCACTGCATTTTTCCACCATTGTTTGTCTTTCATCATTTCCACCTCTCAAATCAATTTTCACCAAGAATAGGCTCATCAAGGTATGGTTTGATGAGCCCATTTTTATTTACTTAAATAAATTCTTGTTTCATAAGTGCGCAACTCACTTTCGATATCATTATAATTCTGACGGATTTCTTTTGCATTTTCCACCATTGATAATTTTTCATAACAAACTCCTAAATTAAATCTTATTTTGAAGTTACAATTGGTTTCACGTGAATAGCACTAACAGCTAATACTCCAAACAACATCATAATTCCAGCTACCAAAATCATCCCCGGCATTGATTTACCAATTAATGGTAAGATCACAAAGCTGGCCAACGATGCGATGATCTGTGGCATACAGATACTAATATTAAAGAGTCCTAAGTAAGCACCTTCGTCCTCACCGTTTAAAGCCCCAGTAACGATTGACAAAGACTCAGATTGCATTGCCAAAAAGGAAATTCCGATTAAAACAAAGGCTACCACTGAAAGAGCTTGGGAATGAATAAATGACAACCAAACAAATCCAACCCCACCGGCAAACAATCCAATTCGATACCACATTTTACGTGAATTGGGTTTAGTTCGTGATAGAACCAAGAAACCAAAGATAGCAGCAGCCAGTCCCTCAATTCCTGACAAAATTCCAAACCAGTTCCCGGCTGCTTGGTATGCAGCAGAAGTTGGATCAGTGACATGCCAAATCGTCTTGGCAATTGAACCCGTTCCGTAAGTCCATAAGTATTGAAAAGCAAACCAACTAAAGAATTGGACGAACGAAACTTCCCAAAACGGACGAGGAGCAGTTCTTAACAATTTAATTAAACTACTCTTAGTTTTTTGACTGTTAACGTCAATCCCATGGTATTTAGCGTAGACCGTCGGACTGTATTCGTGAACCGATAATACCGTATACAATGACATGATTAAAAGAACTGCGGCAGCGATATAAAAAGACATCTTAACCGATAACGGAACCACACCTTTTGGGGCGACGTTAGAAATTCCAATTGCCGTTAAAATAAATGGTAATAACGTCGCAAACACTCCACCTAGATTGGCATAGGACTGCTGCCATGACCAGGTCAAATCCTTTTGCTCTTCATTTACCATGTCACCAACAATCATCTTGGAAGGCTGCATACATGCATTTGACGAAACATCCATCACAGCAATTGTGATAGCACCAAAAAGTAAAGCGGCAAACGATCCGTAACCAAATCCAAAGGATCCAGCATTTGGCAATAAAACCAACACGATGGCTGCTACTGGAGCTCCCACTAGTAAGTATGGCATTCTTCTACCAAACCGATTCCAAGTGACATCTGAATATTTTCCAATTAAGGGCTGTATAATCATTCCAGCCAATGGTGGTAGTAGGAAAAAGAATCCTAATTTAGTTGGATCGGCACCAATGGTCTGAAAGATCCGTCCCATCTGTGAACTTTGAAGCGAAAATGCCATACTGACTCCAAAGAAACCAAACGTCATCGCAAAAATTGTATACAAACTTAACCGCGGAAGGGTGTCCTTCTTAGGTTTTGATTTTGATTTATCCATAACCATCCTCCTATTGCTTAAATTGTTGCTTTTTAACAAATTCAATGTGATCACAATTTCAGTATAACGAATTGTTTGACTATGTAAAGCGCTTACATACGCAACAAATTAACGGTTTGGGCCATTCACACAATTTATTTTATAAGATAAAAAATCTTGACTTACCATATGAAAACGCTTACTCTCAAAATAGAAATCACTACAAATGAAATGATTTCTAAGGAGATGTTTTAAATGACCGAGAAAATAACTTCAACTGACAAAATTATTAGTAATTTAAAGGATAAATTTCAAGACTTGTATTCACAGGAACCGACCAAGGCGTACTTTGCGCCCGGCCGAATCAACCTGATCGGTGAACACACCGATTACAACGGTGGTCACGTCTTCCCGTGTGCCATTAGCCTCGGAACGTACGCCGTGGTGACTCCGAGTAACGACAAACAAGTCAACATCTATTCGGAGAACTTCCCAGATACGGGCGTCAACTCTTTTAAAATCGACGACCTAACAATTAACCACGATGATGGCTGGATTAACTATCCCAAGGGCATGTTTAAGGCCTTTGCCGACAAAGGTCACAAGCTGGATCATGGTTTCAACATTCTAATTTACGGCACTTTACCGGATGAGTCAGGACTATCATCATCTGCTTCCATTGAGATGTTGTTTGGCAAGATTTTAAACGACCAGTTTAACGACGTCTTCTCGGGACCAGAATTAGCCAAACTCGGGCAGCACGTTGAAAACACCGATATCGGAGTGAATTCCGGCATCATGGACCAGTACGCCGTTGAGATGGGCAAAAAAGACACGGCCATTCTGCTCGATACCAACACGATGAAGAGCGAGTTCGTTCCGATTAAACTCGGAAACGACAAAATCGTCATTATGAACACCAACAAGAAACGGGGTCTTAAAGATTCCAAGTACAACGAGCGCCGCCAACAGTGTGAGGACGCCTTAAAACTCGTCAACAAGGTGGCTGATTTTTCATCGTTTGGTGCCATGTCAAATGATGAATTCGACGAGTACACCTACACCATTAATGACGCAACGTTGTTGAAACGAGCCCGTCATGCCGTTTCTGAAAATCAACGAACCTTGAGAGCCGTGAAGGCTTTACGTAACAACGCTATTGCTGAATTTGGTCGACTAGTGAACGCTTCTCACATTTCACTAGAATACGACTACGAAGTCACTGGTCCGAACTTGGATACGCTAGTTCACGAAGCTTGGAAGAACGGTGCCGTTGGATCACGAATGATCGGTGCTGGCTTCGGTGGTTGTGCGATTGCGATTGTTCCATCCGACCAAGTCGCAAGCTTCACCAAGAACGTTGGTGACACCTACAACTACCGCTTCGGCTACGACGCTGACTTCTACATCGCCAACATCTCGGATGGCCCGAAAGAAATCCAGATTTAGGTGAGGTGAACAACATGGAAAATCTAGTTGAACACTACGCAGGTCAGGTCATTGATACTGGACAAACGTACCGACCAACGGATCGCACGTATCTCATAAACTATCTTTACCATCTGGTTGGTGAAAAGAACGTGTCCAATCCGAACTTATCTGACCAATTATTGGCAACGGTCGATCAGTTAATCGACGTGGCCGTTAAGAATGGTCAAATTGACGATACCCTCAAAAACCGTGAAGTGTTAGAGGCGGAACTGACCAATCTCTACACCCCGCTTCCAAGCGTGGTCAACGACAAGTTCTGGAACCTGTATCAGCAAGCTCCCGACCGGGCCACAAACTATTTTTACAATTTAAGTCAACAAAATAACTACATTAAAACTGCTCGCATCAAGAAGAACCTGCTCTGGGACATTGACACCAAGTTTGGGGATCTGGAAATCACGATTAACCTGTCGAAACCGGAGAAGGACCCCAAGGACATTGCCAAGGCCGGTCAAAACACCCGCTTTGGTTATCCCGAGTGCAACCTGTGCGCTCAAACCGAGGGTTACTACGGTAATTCGCAAATTCCGGTGCGGGTTAATCACCGCATCATTGATGTTTTAGTCGGCGGGAAACCGTGGGGCTTTCAGTATTCACCGTACTCCTACTTTGATCAGCACTGCATCTTTTTGGATGATGTTCACGAGCCGATGAAAATTAGTGCGCAGACGTTTTTCAATCTAACTGAAATTGTCCAGATGTTCCCTGCGTACTTTATGGGGAGTAATGCAGATCTGCCAATCGTGGGTGGTTCAATTCTGAGTCACGAACACTACCAGGGCGGCTATCATACCTTTCCAATGATGAAAGCACAGACCCGGTTCACCTTTGATCTGGACCAGTATCCAGACGTTAAGGCCGAGGTCTTAAACTGGCCGATGTCGACGATTCGCCTGACCGGGACCGATAAACAGGAACTAATTGATTTTGCGACCCATATCTTAAATGAATGGCGCAAGTATTCAGACCCGTCCGTCGACGTGCGTGCCGAAACAAACGGTACACCGCATCACACGGTCACCCCCATTGTCTGCATGAATAAGCACGGGCAATTTGAGGTTTACGTGGTTCTGCGTGATAACCAGACATCCAAGAAGTATCCCGATGGCATTTTTCATCCCCACGCCGAATACCAGCACATCAAGAAGGAAAACATTGGCCTGATTGAGGTGATGGGACGGGCCATCTTGCCCGCTCGTCTGAAATCCGAACTGGCCGAGGTCAAGAAGTATCTACTTGGTCAGCCCAACGACATCGCGGATTATCACGTTGCTTGGGCCAACCAGATCAAACAAAGTTACCAACTCAATCCCGACAACGTCCAGGACGTGATTGACAAAGAAGTCGGGATTACCTTTATGCACGTCTTGGAAAACGCCGGGGTCTTCAAGCTTGATGACCAGGGGACCGCAGCGTTTCAAAAATTCATTCACACACTTTAGGAGGTTATTATTATGAATTGGCTAGCGATATTAATTGGTTTAGGACCAATGGTCGGTTGGGGACTTTTCCCAACGATTGCTTCGAAGGTTGGTGGAAAACCCGCCAACCAAATCTTAGGTGCCACCCTTGGAACCTTAGTCTTTGCGGTCGTCCTGTTTTTCATTGAAGGATTAGCCCTTCCTGGTTGGATCAGTACCACTTTTGGAATTATTTCTGGACTTGGCTGGGGCTTTGGCCAGATCATGCAGTTCAAGGGTTTTAAATTAGTTGGATCATCACGAGTAATGCCGATTACCACGGCCTTTCAGCTGATCCTGACGTCGCTTTGGGGAGTCTTTGTTCTAGGCGACTGGACCGGCATTATCGGAAAAGTCTTAGGATTTACTGCCCTAGTTATCGTAATCCTTGGTGCGACTCTCACCGCTTGGGTCCAAAACCCAGAATCCACCAATAAGGGTGCTTTAAAGAAAGCTACGATCTTTCAGCTGATTGGTGCCCTGGGATACTTAGTTTACTCAGCTGCTCCACAGGTGGTCATCATGCCATCAATGAAAGCTTTATTGCCAAACATGCAAGCCATGGACGGGAACCATGCGTTTCTTCCCCAGGCCATCGGAATGGTATTATGTGCCGTGATTTACGATTTGTGGAACCTAAAAGACGAAAATGTCTTCATTCAATCCGTTTCATACAAGAACATTCTCGCCGGCTTATCGCAAGGCTTTGGTATGTTAATGTACTTAATCTCAGCTCAACCTGACATGAACGGATTGGCCACTGCCAACGTTCTGGGTCAATTAGCCGTCTTGGTTTCCACTCTGACCGGGATTTACTTCTTGCACCAGAAGAAGACACCAAAGGAAATGACTCTGACCTACCTTGGGTTAGTTCTCATTGTCTTTGCTTCCGCCATTACGGCATTTATTTAATTAAATTGAAATGGTATCATAGAAGTAACGAGGCTCCCTGCGTTAGTGGGAATGGCACCATCTTGTCAATGTCTCCACATTAGCGAGACCTATAGTACCAAAAAGGCTGAAACCAATTTAGGTGTCAGCCTTTTTATGTGTGGATTGGTGGATAAAAAAAGAGTTCATCAGCGACAAACCGACGAACTCTTGATCATCAATCCTACCAAAAATCGGTGACCATGTGTTATTTACATTTATTATTATAACTCAACTTAATAATAAAGCAATTATACTGTATAATAATTAAAGCGAGCAAATGCACTACCAAAAATCTAAATGCGCTCGTTGGTGACAATATGTGTGTTATTTACAATTTATTATCGTATCTATTACGATTAATACTTTATCACATTTAATCATTCGATTAATTGATATATTATTTGACCGTTTAAACAGACACGATAATTAAAAAGTGCAGCTTCCTAAATGGAGGCTGCGTTTTTTAATCTTAAGTATAAAAAGAGCTCATCAGCGACAGACCGATGAGCTCTCGATCATCAATTCTACCGAAAATAGGTGACCATGTATTACTTGTTATAAATATATTATAACTTAGTTAAATAGTAATTCAATCATACTATATAACAACTAAAAAAGAGTTCATCAACTTTTAGCTGATAAACTCAGTCCCATCACCCTATTAAATCGATGAGTAGATTGTATAATCTTCATTTGTTATTATACAGCATAATTATGTTAAATTAACTATTATTTCAAATGATTCGTTTTTCCATTTTTCAATTGCTTCTTCGAATGTTCCAAGAACTTCAAATTCTCCCCATTTCCTAAGACAAACAGATTCTCGATCATGCTATCATATTTCTTTTTTGAAACGAGCACCGCCGAATCACCATTCTCACAATGAATTGTAACCTCTTCATCATCCTTCATAACCCGATCCATGTATGTTTCAAAGTTCACTTTGAAATTATTACAATTAACCACTTTCATGTAGTATCATCTCTCTTCATACGTAAAAAATGAAATTTTTTATAGTGATGATTATACCATATAGAATAAAAAGTAAAACTAAAAAGAATGTCTTTAAAAAAGACACTCTCAATAATTGTTAAATACTGACTAAAATTAATATTCACTTTTAATCTTAAATCTCGTTCTTCGACTTACCCGTCGTCAACATTTCATGAAAATTGTCGTAACTAACGGTAATCATGTCCGTCAAAGCCGGTTCCGTAAACGAACCAACGTGCGGCGTCACAATTGCGTTAGGATACTTTTTCATTAGGTTAACGACTTCCTGGTTCTTAATATTGTCGATCCCTTTGAATTCGTGACCAAAAATGTTAGCTTCATCAATTAACACGTCAGAACCATATCCACCTAATGTGCCGGACGCAAGAGCATTATCGACGGATTTTAAGTCAACCACTTGACCACGAGCCGTATTAACCAAAATGGCATCGTCTTTCATTAAATTGATTTGGGCGGTACTGATTAAGTTATCAGTTTCACCTTTAGTGTAGGGAACGTGCAGTGAAACAATATCAGACCGCTTCAATAATTCATCAATGGAGACGTATTCATCGATTTCAGGAGCGTCAACCTTGTGACGGTCGTTAGCGAGCACGGTTGCACCCATCCCACTGTACAAACTAGCTTCAGCACGGCCAATGCGACCCGCACCAATAATTCCAACGGTACTGGAATGAATCTCCCGACTAAAGTACGAATCGTTGACGATAAAATTGCCGTCGTGAGTGGCGTTGATTTCGAAAGCTACTTTACGAAACAGACTCATTCCGAGGGTCATCGCAAGTTCAGCTACAGCGTAAGGCGAATATCCGGGAACGCGAGCGACCTTGATGCCAAGTTCCTTGGCAGCCTTCAGGTCAATGTGGTCGTATCCAACCGTACGCGTGAAGACATACTTAATGCCCCAGTCAGCAAACTTCTGTAAATTTTCTCGGTCAGCCAGACAGTTCCCACGAACTAACACTCCGTCTGATCCCTTGGAATCAATGGCGTTGTCGCGATTTAACATTTCCGAAACCAGGTTCAATTCATAATTGTATTTATTCAAATCTTTGAAGTAACTGACTTCAACGGGACGTACCCCGTACGCAGTAATTTTGAACATTTTATCACCCATTATTTGATAATCCCCGAGTTATTGATAACTTCCAGCAGTGCAATCCAAATCGGCATCATGATCACTGACAGAATGGTCGACAAGAACGACGCGTTCGAAGCCAAGACTGGATCCCGATTGAAGCTAATTGCGTAGGCCGAAGCAACCGTGGCAGTTGGGGTTGCCATCATGATAACAATCGTTGCGATGGCCACGTAGCTCATTGGCATAATGCCCAGCATTGAGAGAGCCGTCAAGGCAATCAGGTTGAACAATGGCACAATGATAACTTTGTTCCAACTGTAGTACCAAGAAAGCTTGTTAGAAGCAGCCTGCTTGAACGAAATCGAACCTAGAGTGACACCAATTGATAACCAAGCCAGTGGAGACGATAGTTGAGCTAAGTAGTTCAACGGCTTCCAGAGCCACAAGGCGGTTTGGTCAATGCGGTAGAAAGCTACACTACTGGTACCTTTTCCAGGAATACCGTTCAACATCGTTTGAACTGTTACATGTGGAACATAATTTTGTCCTAACCACAGAAAAAGTCCGAGGAAAGTTGCAATTACAACAGGATTAAGGAACATTTTCTTGATGTTTTTCATTTCCATCTTCAAACCTGACATTCTGATGTAGGCGTATGAATAAAGGAAAACCCGGTAACCAATATTGAAAATGGAACTGTACATGATTCCCTTCGGTCCAAAGACCGCCCCAACGATCGGAATTCCAAAGAAAGTCGTGGAACCAAACGTGGTTAAAATTCCCATCACTTCTTTTTTATCCTCGTCTTGTTTGGGATAAAGCAGTGGCGCAATGAAAATCAAGATGATGTAAATGATGAAACCCCACAGGAGGACATTCATTCCTTCTTTTAAGGTATCATCGTTGATTGGTTGCATGAATGAATTCAGTGCCAAAGCTGGAATGGCGACGGTCAAGACGACCTTTGACAACATCTTCCCGAATTTATCGGTAAAAATGTTCTTCTTACGTAAAAAGAAACCCAGTAAAATAATGAAAATCGTTGAGGTGATCGAACTAATGATTCCCGCATTAGTGACGGTCTTCTCAATTGCTTGCATAACGTTCATGAACGTTAACCTCCAAGTAGAATATTATCGTACGCACAGTAAAGTACGTAAAAATGAAATTTTTCACGATAATAATTTTACCATAGGGAATAAATGGAGAACAAGGAAGATTTTTATTTGTAAAATTATCATAGTATGCTATTATGATTATAGATAGCGAGTATCCCTGCGATAGTGGGACCTGAACTATTATTGCGAGTGTCTCTGCGATAGTGAGACTTGGTTATTTATCGAGTATCCCTGCGATAGTGGGACTTGTAACTTTATCTTTAGTGGGGTTGAAGCCGGGGTGGTTTCGACCTTTTTATATGTCTAAATAAGGAAAAATAGATGAAATTTTATACAATAAGTGACCATTATATTCACTTTTTACAGAATAAATTGAAGCATGTTAAAAATAACCATGGAATCAATTATATTTCTGAAGTAGATTATATTGGCACAATTATGAAAATTAAAAATGAAAGTAATTGTTTTTATTACTATTATGTGCCACTTACGTCATATCATTCCGACAATAAGCATCGAATAAACGCAATGAAGGCTAGACGTAGAGTCATTACTACTTTAAGAGAATTAAAAAACGACACCAACATACTTGGTTATTTACTCTTTAATAACATGATTCCAGTTCCAAAATCAGAACTTACTGAAATTAAAATAAAAGCAAGTCGTAAAAAAGATAGACTCCTATTAAACGAATATCTGTTTCTTAAGAAAAATGAAGATAAGGTAAAAAGTAAGGCTCGTACGGTCTATAGAAAGTCCAATGAGCCTGTTGAAAACAAATCCAATTCTTTCTATAAAAGACATTGTTTAGATTATAAATTAGCTGAAAAGTTGCATGATGAGTATCTAAATAGAAAAGAAGCATGACTTGAACATTATTAGCTAAAGTCATGCTTCTTTTCTATTTCATTTCCGCTTTCTTATCTCTCATCTTTTTCTTATTATGCTTCATCTGGAGATGTGAAGTGATTTCTCGATGATGCAATATATCCAACTGATTGTTTGACGAGCAGTAGAACGCAATGAAGAAGATTAGGGTTGCAAGTAGTGCATACACGGCTCTTCTAAAGTATTTCAGAAAAACGGTCTGATCCCAACTGTAGTGCTTACCTAGCGCTACGACGAAGTAGCGAACCAAGTAGTAAACAAACAGGACAAAGGCAATCACAAAACCAGCAACTGACAAAATGTTTCTGGTGGCGATGGCAAAAGTTACAACAGCAACCAGCATACATACAACAAAGAAGCAGTACGTCCAGCTCTTGATATAACTTTTATCGTCAGCTCGACCGCGATTCGTCCAATACAAATAACAGGCAATGATTAAGGCAATCACTGCGATAATCAATAAAATTGGTTTAAACATCTAATTCCTCCCTTAAATTTTATCTCCTAGGACACAATTTAAACTGTGAATCAGCATCCCAATCACCATCATATACATTGAGACCATACTGAAACCCATGGCTAACACCACGAAAGTCACAATCCAAAAAACAACTAAAAACCAATTAACAAATCCTTTAAAACTCATTATATTTCATCTCCGATATCCTCTTGTGATTACTTTCATCATACCATTAAATCGCCGTGAGCTGAGGAATTTGCTCAAGTTTTTACATCCTCTATTTGCCCACAAAAAAGAGCTCTCAATGAGAGCTCTTTTTCATACTTATTAAAGTTGAACATCGTATTTGTCGAAGAAGTCCTTAAGTGGTAACAAGCCTTCGCCACCATATTCTGCGAAGAATTCTGGTAATGTGTAAGTCTTGTTGTCATTCTTGTCCTTCTTGTAGTTTGGACTGATGGTTTCAACGATTTGACCATTTTCAATCTTAACGATCAAATCTTCAACTGGAAGTCCACGGTCTTGGTTAATCTTTGCGTCAATCAAGAATGGGTGACCAGCCTTGGTAACCTTAACGGCTTTGTCAAATGCAGCAGGAAGTTCAGAAACGTTGTGAACGGTTGTAGCGTCAATTCCCATTCCCTTAGCGATCAATTCAAAGCTTTGACCTTGAAGTTGAAGGCCGAAGAATTGCATTGGTAAGTCTTCTTGTTCACCTTCGATGAAGCCTAAGTCTTCGTTTGAAGTAACCACGTTGATAACTGGAAGTTGATACTTCGTCAAAGTTACTAAGTCTTGGATAACCATTGAAAGAGCACCGTCACCAGCAATGTTGAAGACTTGACGATCTGGGTAAGCCTTCTTAGCCGCAATGGCACCAGGAAGTCCAGAACCCATCGTTGCGAACAATGCGGAAATGACCCACTTGTTAGTTGGTTGAATGTCCAAGTATCTGAAACTGTTGATGATGTTGTCACCAACATCGATTGAGAAGACGGCATCTTTGTCGGCTACTCGGTTAATTTGTTTGTAGATTGGAGCAACTGGCATGGTTGAGTTAGCGTTAGTCATGGTGTCCTTCAAGTGCTTACCAAAGTCCTTGAATTCTTCCATGAAACTACCATTACTCTCATCAGTTTCGTCACTGCCAATGTTTAACATCTTGTGAATGTACTCCATCCAGTTAGCTTGGTCAGCAACAGCGGCCTTGTAGAATGGACTTGGAGCAACTTTTTCACTTTGAGCCAATGCCTTGTCAACAAATGAGCCCGCGTCAGACCAGATTGGGAGGTCAACTTCGTGGTGACGACCAAGTTGGATTTGAGAGTCATCAATTTGGATGTAAGCGAATTTGTGACTTGCATAAACTGATTTAGCGAATGGGAAGTCACCACCAATGGCGATAACTAAGTCAGCGGTACTCAAGATTTCGTCAGCGGCCTTTGATGCGGCACGGTTGGCGGTTCCTAGGTTAGCTTCGTAGTTGGCGTCAACGTAGCCTAAAGCTAATCCATCCATAATAACTGGAATCTGGAGTTTCTTTGAAAGTTCGATTAACTTGTCGCCATTGCCCTTGATTCCACGACCAACGTGGAGCACTGGACGTTTAGCATTCTTAATCATCTTAAGGGCTTGACTTACTTCATCATCGGTTGCGACTGGTTCTGGAGCTGGCTTGTCGTAAGTCTTTGATGCAGAACTGTACGGAACATCTGGAATTTCTTCAAAACCGAAGTCATTTGGAATGACAACTACGGCAACACCCTTCTTTGCGTATGCTTCATGAATCGCACGGTCAACAACGTGTGGCAAGCTTTCAGGAGTCATTACGATACGGTCGTAAACCGAAACGTCAGAGAACATTGGGGTCTCTGGAAATTCTTGGAAGTAATTGTAGTTCATGTTGTCATGACCAACTTGGCCAACGATGGCAAGGACTGGAGCGTGGTCTTCTTTGGCGTCATACAAACCGTTTAGTAAGTTGACCGCACCAGGACCAGCGGACCCAAAGGCAACTCCGATTTTACCAGTTAGTTTAGCGTGAGCAGCGGCCGTTAATGCACCAACCTGTTCGTGTCGAATTTGTACGTAATTAATGTTATCTTTTTCTTGATCGAGCGCAGCAAGCGTTGAGTTAATGGAACCACCAGGGTATCCATAAACGTCCTTAACGCCATATGATTCAATAACTTTAAGCATTGCTACTGCTGCAGGAATTTTCTTTACATCTGTCATAATTTCTTCCTCCCAAAAGTACTTAATTCTTTTGTTGACCCTAATATACTCCCATATGAAAACGGTTGCAATAAAAACGCTTGCTTAATTTATTAAGTCTTTTTAATGTAAATCACGAAATTAACAAAAGGCAATAAATTCCCAATTTAACGGCAATTGAGCGTGTTATTGGTTATCTTTTGGCGCGTCATATGTAATAATACTAGTGAGGAGGTGAAAAACATGAACTTTTCTGGATTAGTTGAAACTGGCGACGGTCGTTTGATTAACGTGAACAACGTGAACTCAATCCATCCCCGCGAATCAGAAGGTAACATCATTTCATACCAAGTTACTTTCAACAACAATACTACTGAAGAAATCGACATCGATGCTTTTGAAGCCCTTAAGAACATCGCTTTGAACAAAGATAACAAGTAGGATTGGCAATACTTAGAAAAAACAGGTCAACTGTGAGGTTGACCTGTTTTTGTGTGGAATAAGTTTCACGTGAAACAAAAAAATCCTCCAAACATTGGGAGGATTTGATCGTATTTTTAGACACAGTGTTCAATTATTTCTAATAAAATATACTTTTTCCGATTTATAAAGTATATAACCAAAGTAAACAATAAAAGATATTATTTTATACATAAATATTTCCGATTAATACTTTGTACTAATTAACTGCGCGTTTCAACTGCGGCAATTAATACTTTTATAATATAAAAGATTTCGATTATTCCTGAAATCAAAAAAGACATTAACAGAGATGTTATTACTATAGATAAACATGATGAATCACACGAACTAAAATATATTAACTCAATGATAGACATAGTAATAGTAAATAAAAATAGTATTATAATGAATATTAGTCTTTCCATTAATTTCTTATCAGTTTTCTTTTTTTTCAACTCTTTCCATATTCGAGAATCAGTAGCCGCAGGAACTAGAGAAACACATGAAAAAGAAAACGCAACTACAATCGAAGAAACTGTTAAAATTGCACTCATAAAACTTGTATAATTTTTTATTTTAGATGGAGAAACTTTTAATAAGAATATAAATATAACTGATAATATAATCAAAAATAATAATATTCTCCATCTTTGTCTCAAAAATGACTTCATATTTGTCCTTAGTATTATTAATAAGTATTATAAATTTCACTAATTAAGTCATATACGTTTTTATACCCACTAATCATAGCTTTCCAATAATCTTCAGTTTTAATTTTATCATCAAAATTTATAGTTATTTCCCTTTTTAACTTATTATTAACAATATCGAATTCGGATTCTACTCCATCATCATTTATCCCACCTATTCTAAGATGCTTAATATTTAATGATGACGGTCTCAAGATAGTCTTTACTTCATTTATAAGATTTTTCTTATTAATTTGCGGGCCTTCCATTTTCATTTCTATTGATTCAGCATTTAAATATCTAGCTTTTTTAAAGTCAGTTAACTCATCCTCAAAAACGGAACTTTGATTAGTAAAATTATCTGGACTAGCAATGTTAAAAACGATTCTTGTGGGAGTCACTCTATTAATACTTTCAACACCTTTTTTATTTATCATTATATCCAACCTTAATGATTTTACATCAAATAATTGCTTTAAAAATTCAGTGGTATATAAAACTGAATTTCTTCCCATACCACGACATAGTGCAATAATATGCCTGTTAGGATCAATAATATATTGGGTATCTTTCAAGGGGCCTGTATTCTCGTCCCCCTCAATAACCTCTCTTCTTTCATCTATTTCCCTTTGACTGTGTCCTACTACTGTTTGTTCCTCTAAATCAATTCTAGGAACATTCAAAGCAAATACATAACAATCTTTATCATTGTCTTTTCCTACAAACTCTTTCTTTATATTTTCTACATAAAATCTAGATTTCCCTAATTTAAGTTCAGGAATTTTATCATTTTGATGATTTCTAAAACATTCATATATATAATCGAATTTTTTAGGAAGATTTATCAATTCAGTCTCTTCATCTCCAAAATTTAGACGATAAAAATACATGTTTCTTTTTTTCTGCATAATGACTCCTCTTAAAAACTTTATATTAATTAAATTATATAAATCACAATATAGCATAATATCAAGAAAAAGTGCGATGAAATTAGCAATTAGAATAAAATTATTTTGTGAAATAACCATAAACAAAAAAATCCTCCAAACATTGGGAGGATTTGATCGTATTTTTAGACACAGTGTTCAATTATTTCTCAGGAATTTCCCACTCGTGGTCCTGATTGTGTTTCTTCATGTAGTTCATGAACTGCTTGGAGTTGTATGCCTTCTTGACGTCCTGAGCCCACTTGGTGTGCTCATTCTTCTTGTTTACAACGGCTAGCAACATGTACTGACTCTGTGGATTTTCACGCAGAAGCATTGAACTTGCTGGAATCTTAGCCCCGTAAGTATCAGAACCAGGGATGATGGCGTAGTCCACGCTGTTTCTGGAACGTGGTTCGTTGGCCGAATCCATTTCATCAAACTTCAGATCGTACTTGTTGTCGATGATGTCATTTTTAGTGGCCTTGATGGGATCAACACCCTTCTTTAGCCTAATCCAACCGGCTTTTTCCATTACTAGAAAAGCCCGTGACATGTTGGATGGATCGTTTGGAATGGCAACCGTATCACCCTTCTGCACGTCCTTTAAACTGTGCTTTTTAGCGGGGTAAATTCCAGTTGGAATTGTTGGCACCTTGGTTAATGAAACCAAGTTTCCGTGATTTTCCTTGTTAAAGTTATTCATGTAAGCACCGTGTTGTTCAACGTTTAAGTCAACCTGGCCCTGGTTTAACGCCATGTCAGCATTCAGTAAGACGGAGAATGACTTATTTTTAACCTTATAACCGTCTTTTTCAAGAATGGGTTTGATACCCTTCATAAACAGGTCACTGTAAGGACCGGGTGAACTTGCCAACGTGATGGTTTTCTTGTTTGACTGTGGTGCATGTGCCTTCTGATACGGCCGATACACAAACGTATATCCAAATAAAATCACGATAATTGCGACTAAAGCGGTAATCCAATATCTTTTCTTCATCCTATTTCTCTCCTTCGACTAAGTAATCCTGATTCTGCCAAAACCTCATTAAACGAAACAATTAAAAAAATCAGTTAGACTATCCATTAAGTTAGCCTAACTGATCCTTTTTTCTCCACATAAATAGAGTAGATTAGTATATTCGATTGAGTTGGAATTCACCAATCTCAGTTAGACTAACAAAATGTTGTATCTAACTGAGCACAAAAATTACTACACTTAGATACAGGCGTTTGATCAACACCCGTATCTAAAACTACGAACGCCGACCTACATGTAACAAGTACAGCAACAGTAAGTATTTTGATAGTTCGTAGTAATCATTGTCATTGGTTTCATCCCTTTCGTATTTTTATCAATTTAAACACAGAAATCGCGAGTTGTAAAGGGTGAACTACACAAGCTTAAAAGCCTGTGCTTCTGGGAACAACGTTTACTTGCAACTAAACTAAAGTAACCTTTCGGTTATTAATTAATTGTAGTGGTTGCGTCTTTTTACCAAAGCTCGTACCGAGCTTTTATATTATGATTAAGCGGAAGCTAAGATGTTTTTAGCAGCGTTAATGTCTCTTACATGATGTGTTTTACATTTAGGGCAAGTCCATTCTCGATCCTTAAGAGTTAACCTACGTGTTTTATCCGGTAAATATCCACAAATAGAACACTGTTGCGTAGTATTTTTAGCAGGAACTTTGACAAAAGATTTACCATACCAATCACATTTATACGCTAACATAGTTTCTAATTGATACCATCCTTGATTGCTGATAGCCCGAGCTAATTTATGATTACGTAGCATGTTTTTGGTTTTCAAACTTTCTACTACAATTTTATCGTTAGTCTTAACTAATTCAGTACTTAATTTTTGTAAATAGTCAGTACGTTGATTGCGTTCTTTTTCAGCATATTTAGCTACCATTATGCGAGCTTTTTCAACATTTTTAAAATCACTAATTTGTAAATCCCTATTTTGATAATGCTTAGCCATAGCAATCTCTTTTTTAGCTGCAAGACGTCGTCTTGCTAACTTACGTTGCCATTTATGTTTCTTCTTGGCTAAATTTTTGTCAAAACGAATAGTAGGAATAATCAATCCATTCGAAATGGCACACAAATTGTTAATGTTACGATCGATTCCAATTGCTTGTTTGGTTTTCACAAGCAAGGTAGTAACTTGTTCCACTAAAATAGTGGCGTAAAATTTTCCAGTTGCAGAAATTCTCAAGGTTACACGTTTGATGGTACCTTTAATTTGACAACCATTACGGTAATAGACAGTCCCAAGTTTAGGCAATTTTAAATGATGATTATCAAAAACCTGAATATTATGGTTAGTGCATTTGCTGGTATAACTTTGTTTGGGAGATTTTTTAGATTTAAAACGTGGAAATCTATTTTGTTTCTTAAAGAAACGAGTAAAAGCATCACTAACATCACGGCTAACTTGTTGTAATGAGGTCGATTCAGCCTGCTTAAGCCATGGATACTCCATTTTTAAAGCTTTAATACAATAATTCATGCCGAATTCATTAACAAAATTTCCGCCATTTTCCTTACGTTGGATTTGCATAGCGAGTAATTGGTTAAATACAAACCGACATTGCCCAAAATTAATTAACATCTGGTTAATTTGAGTATCCGTAGGATACAAACGAAGTTTGATTGCTTTTAAAACTTTACTTTCAGCCATTGATAATCACCTTCTCTCTATTTTTTCTTTTGGTCGTCGATATATTTGGCAATTGCATCACTATTGGTAGTGCCAATGGTTTCTACGTAATAGCTCGGAGACCACAAATGACGAAGTCCCTGTTGTTTCCAGTAACTTGATTATAATTCAGGACACATTCTAAAAAGACGTAGTCCACTAATTCCTTTAAGCCAACTCACTATTTTAGTTATTGATAGTTTTGGTGGAGCCGATACTAACAAATGTACATGATCTTGCTTGCCAATTTCCATGTGGTCAATTTTAAATCCCTTATTTTGGGCAATATTTAAAAGTTCTCGTTTTAAAGTTATTTCAACTTTTCCTTTCAAAATTTTACTACGGTATTTAGTACATCAAATGATATGGTAATTAACATTGTAGACAGATGTTCTACCGTGCGTAAGTCTTTGAGTTTTATTCATATATATATTTTACCATTTAATTAAAACAAGTGTATGTAGCTAAATTTAGCAAAAGAAAAAAGCGATTCATCACGTCTCTGAAGGAACGAGTTTTCTCGCTTAATTCTCATAAATGAAGTGAAGCATATTTAAGATTCTTAGCAGCATTTGAAGTTATCTTAAAATATTTATACATAACGATTACCTCCTAAATATACTACGCATTAAACTCTAGCTAACTTCATCTTATCATTATTTATCGATAAAAATATAACTTTTCAAATTAAAAGGATCCTCACATGTGTGAGGATCCTTTTGCATATTATGCTTTGTTAGCTTTCTTCAACTTGCGATGCTTCAAATACAACATCACCGCGATGGTCACGGGAATGGTCAATACCACTCCAATTGCCGAAATCAACGTCATGATCAACTCTGACGCAAAAATCTTGTCGTTCATGACCATGCCGATACTGTAGTGCAAACGCGCAAACCAGATAAACAAACCGACCAGTTCCCCGTAGAAACTAAAAAACAGGGTGTTAAAGGCCGTTCCAACAATTTCTTTTCCAATCGAAACCCCGATATAACTGAAGTCCTTATCAGAAATCTTGATGTTGTGGTCCTGAATCTCAACTAGACCTGTTGCCATCGCAACAGCCGCTTCGGCCACCGCTCCCAGACAACTCAGAATCGTCATCGCGCACGAAACGTTTAGGAATTTCACGCCAATTAAGAGCGACATTCCTTCCAAATCTTCGGTATTCTCGGGTCCAAAACCTTGCACCTGCGCCCAGTGTTCCACCGGAATGATCAACGCAATTACGATTGCCACCACGATTAACGAGGTCACAAACGCTACGTCGGCGTTTCGTCCTTGCTCATTACCGAAATAAATCGTGATGACGAGGATAATGACGGCGTTAACCAGTGTTACCCAGAGGTACGGAATACCAAACGCAATCAAAACGACGGACATGAAGACCAAACCAAAGTTACATAGTAACCCAATGAAGGCCACGAAACCCTTGGAACCTCCTGCCAGCAGCATTGCGAAAAAGAGAATGATTAATAAGACGGTCATGGTACTCATTTAATCACCTTCATTTCACAAAGCGCACTCGCAATCAGGCTGGTAATTGGCACCGTCAGAGTGATTCCAATCGCGCTAATCAGACTTTGAATGATTCCAAGTGACATAATCATTGAGAACGAGTAGCCCCAGCTATTGCCGTTTCTTAAAAACAGCACCATCATCGGAAAAGTCCCGGCAACAAAGATTAAGAACAAAACGTTAATCAGCGGTCCCATGATTGACCGCCCGATGTTTTGCCCGTTTTTTAAGAGCTTCAAGAACGAGAGGCTATGGTCTTCCTCATAAACCGCAAAGAGGCTGGACGTGATGTCAGCTGAGAGGTCCATGATGGCCCCCAACGACCCAATCATACAACCAACGAAGTAGATTGGCAGTCGTTGTTGGGTCACGTAGTCCATCATCTCAAAGTTCATGCCCCGTTCGTGCGTGACCGACAGGACAATAAACGCAATCAGAATCGCGACCGCGGTTCCTAGAATCGTGGACGAAATCGTCACGACCGTTTCTTTTGACACGCCAAAAATCAGGATGGCGGTGACAATCGTGAAAATGACCGACAAGATGGCAAATAAAACAAACGGATTGAAGCTCGTTCCCACGTCAATTGAGACTGCTAAAAAGAACAGGATGGCGTTGATGATGATACTTAAAAGCGCCATGGACCCACTGAATTTCAGAATCACCAGCAACAGCATCACCGTTAGCCAGATTAAGAAGACGACCGCGGTGTCCCGCTTAAAGCCGTTGATCAGAATCGACGAAGGCTTTAAGTTCTTGTTGGCAACGTGAATAAAGATCTGTTGGCCGGCATGATACTTCATGTCGGTCGCCCCAGCACCAGAATACTGGTTGTTGGCAGTAATTGTCTTCCCCTTGTACTCCCCGTTTAAAACTTTCAGCGTCAGTTTCTGGTTTTCTTGGTAGTCATGATTCTTAAATTCATCAGTTTGTGAAGTGCGACCGTAGTTGTGCACGTTTACGACTCGAGCCACCGTCTGTTTGTACATCGGTGCGTCGAAATGGGTGAAGGTCACGGCGACGATCCCCGAGATTAGCACCAAAACGATGGCGAGCCAACGAATCTTTAGCTTTGGATGGATTCGTTTCAAATTCTCATCCCCTAATTATTTACGTTCAGTGTATCATACTAAAATTAAGTTTCGCTAAATTTACGTATTTATAACTAGACAACAAAAAACACCTCTGAATTAAATCAGAAGTGTCATGAATTTTATTTAATAATTACCAAACGAAGAGTCCGACAATTCCGGCCGAAAGTAGTGATACCAAGATTCCGGACAGAATCAGATAACCGACGTTTCTGGAAATAACGTCGTTCTTTTCACGGCTGACTAAGCCCTTCAGACATCCAATGACCATGCCAACGGTACTGAAGTTGGCAAAGGAGGTTAAAAAGACACAGAGTTGGGCTTGATAGTGAGCTGGGAAGATGTGTAAGTTGTTGATATGGGGAGCAATGGCACCCATGACCACGAATTCGTTGGTCACTAACTTGGTTCCCATGTATTGAGCAAACTGGAAGGCGTGGTTAACGTCCATCCCCATCAGCCATGCAAATGGGAACATTACGATTCCAAGTAAGTGTTGAAGTGACAACCAAGGATTAATGAGTCCCAGTAACTTACTGATTAAGTTAGCAAGGGCAACGAATGCAATGACGTTAGCAGCGATGATTAATACCAGTTTACCGGCACCTAAGATTGAGTCACCCAAAAATGAGAAGAACGGTTCTTTCTTGGGTTTTTCCGGTTTGTCAGCAACCGTCTCTTCGGCCACTTGTTCTGAAGGTTCCGTCATCGTCGCAATTGTGTCTTCTTCAGGCGTAACGTGAACGGGGTTCAGTAGTGAAGTCACGATGATGGCGTTCAAGATGTTAAGTGGGATTGCGGTTAAGACGTATTGACCCGGAATCATCTGGGTGTACGAACCAACGATTGCAGCGGTGATACACGACATCGACATCATGGCAACCGTCAAGAGTCGTTCACTGGATAATTTCTTGAGTTGCAGACTAGAAACGGCTAGGGCTTCCGTGTTTCCAAGGAACATCATTTCAACGGCGTAAAATGATTCGAACTTTGGTTGTCCCGTGACCTTTGATAACGCAATTCCGATCCATTTAATGATAAATGGCAAGATCCCAAAGTATGTAAGGATATCAAACAACGGAACAATCATTAGGATTGGAAGCAGTGCTGAAGTCACAAAGTTCATCTGTTTGACGTGCACCCAGTTGGGAAGTGCAAAGGCAATCCCAGTGTAAGCAACCTGGACAATCCAGTTGAATCCTTCAGCGGCACCCTTGACAGCGTCTCGACCCCAACTAAAGCGAGTAAGGAGAAACGCGATGACGAGGTTTAAGACTAAAACGACAATGACCGATCGCCAGTTGACGTGCTTGTGATCCTTGGAAAACAAAAAGGCAATTCCGAGGAACACGGCGACCCCAATGATGTTAATGATTAGATAGTAATTCATCGAACTTTCTCCTCCATTTTATATGCAATGTTCGGATATTGTCAGATAACAAAATTCGAACAACCTGTTTTTTATAATAATAGTATTAAACATTAACAATTTCAACCTTCATCGCGGAAATGGTTCACGGATTGGTTAATTTTTCCGTAAAAAAAGACTAATTATCGGTTAAAACCAACAACTAGTCTAATTAATTTATTTCTTTTCTCGTCGTTTATCAATGCGTTCGTCGTACCACGTAAAAATCAGGAGCAGCCCAATCATAATCAGATTGACAATCGACTGCAGGACTTGATCTGGAACTAGTCCATACATTAAAACGGTAATCAAAAACAGCACCAGGTACTTAGCCGAACGCAGATACTCCTGGGTGTAGACGTAGCGCGCAAACTGCATGATTGACAGGATGGCGATGATTAAAAACGAACCATCCCGTAGAACGTGCTTTGACACATCTAGTTTCATATGCGTTAACCCTAAACCTGATCGGTTGGTCGAATCACGATTTCGTTGACCGAGGCATCCTTGGGCATGTCAATGGCGTACAGGATGGATTGCGCAATCCGTTTGGGACTAAGCGGCGTCAAATCGTATGACTCAAACTGCTTCTTGATGTCTGGATCGGTAATGTGATTGGGCAATTCGGTAGCTACCGCGCCGGGTGAAATCATAGTCACCCGAATACCAGACTTAGCCTTAGCCTCTTCCTCTCGTAATGAATCACTAATCATCTTCACGGCCGCCTTTGTGGCACTGTATACCCCACTGTTAATTCCAGAAGTGTGGGCCGCAACCGAAGCGGTGTTGATGTACTGACCACCACCTTGACCACGCATCGTATCAAGGGAAGCGGTAATCCCGTACAAAACACCCCTGATATTGACGTCAATCATGAGGTTCCACCCCTTAACGTCGCCTTTGATTAGTGGTGATTGGGGCATCACACCAGCGTTATTCATCCAAACGTCGATGCGACCAAACTGGTCAACCGCAGCGGACGCCAAGTTTTTGACCTCATCGAGTTTAGTGACGTCAGTCTTTTGAATGGCGGCCACGCCACCGTCAGCTTCGATATCTTCCTGAATCGCACGTAAGCGGTCCTCTCTTCTAGCACCCAGCACAACCTTGGCACCATTCTTTGCCAACAACTTGGCGGTTGCTTCACCAATTCCACTAGAAGCTCCCGTAATTACAACTACTTTATCTTTAACAGCCATCTTAATTCTCCCTAACTATTTTAAATTGTTAAGTGCAGTTTTGATACTCATGTCACCACTGTGCATGACGATAACTTTGTCAAAGGCATGCTGGTTATCTAAAACGTCAAACAAAACCTGTGAAACGTCGTTGATTGAATTTGAACCGGGTTGGTCATCATTAAAGGTTACTTCTCCGGTTCCAGGAGTCTCAAGCAAGGAGCCCGGCTGTAAAATTGTGTAATTCAGGTCAGTATCGTGAATTAACCAGTGGTCGGCCATGAACTTAGCAGCCTGGTAATCCTGCAACTTAGCGTAGTGTTTCTTTCCTTCCCATTGGTCTGGTTGAAGCGCAAAGGCTGAACTGAGCATGATGTAACGTTTGACGCCGGCTTTTTCGGCGGCCTGCATGGTCTTGATGGCTCCGTAACTGTCAACTAGGACCACGTTGTGTCCACCGGATCCAGCGGTGAAATAGATGGCATCAAAGCCCTTCATTGCGTCGGCCATTTCGTTAACACTCATGTCGACGATGCTAAACTTCATGGTGTTAATTTTGGGACGTTCCTCAACGGTGTCCACAAACTTGACTTCTTCAGGATGACGAGCCGCAATGGTAACCGAATCGTCAGTGTTTTTTTGAAATTGTTTTACTAGGTCAGAACCGACTCTTCCAGTTCCACCAATAATCATAATCTTCATAATTGAAACCTCCTATATACGTCTAAAGCATAACAAATTCAACTAAACGTTAATAGCGATATGCATGTGAAGTTTATGTTAAAGCCAGCGTTAATCGTGCCACCTCTCAATCACATAAAATAAATAAAGATAGACATTTTTATCATGTGTGATATACTATGTTTGTACCGCGTAGGCGGTAGTTTTCAAACAAGATGCACTACTCCTTTCTATTTGATGGTTATGACCCACAAGTACCATGAAGTTCCCTTGCAACTATCAAAAATAGTTGCAAGGGAACTTTTTGTTTTAAAGACTAATCATGACATTGGATTACCTCTAACTAGATAAGAATAATCTTTGACATTTCGTTCTTAAATGCTAATATCAAATTGGAAAAATGGTTATAGTCCCGTTGAATCACTTAATAACAACTAAAAATCACCCAAAGACTAGTTCATAGTCATCGGGTGATTTCTTCGGTCTTTATTTTTTAATGACCGTTGCTCGACCGTTTTCCTCAAAATCGGCAACGTTGTCTAATGACGTAATCACGGCTTCCTTGCCGGTGTTTTTCACAAACTGCATCGCCGCTTGAATCTTGGGTTCCATTGAACCCTTACCAAATTGACCTTGTTTTAAATACATGTCCAGTTCGTCAAGCGACACGTGTCCCAGTTCTCTTTGATTAGGCCGTCCGAAATTAATGGCCGCCTGGTCAATGCCGGTCAGGATAATTAACTGATCAGCATTGACCATTTGTCCGATTAACGAAGCCGTAAAATCTTTGTCAATCACGGCTTCCACGCCTTCGACGTCCCCATTGTCAGTCATGACTACCGGAACGCCACCACCACCACCAGCAATGACAGTGAACCCACTGTCAACCAGGGTGCTAATCTGCTTCGCCTCTAAAATGCTGATGGGATGAGGCGATGGAACGACCCGCCTGAATCCGCGTCCGGAGTCTTCGACGAATTTCCAGTCCGGATGTTTCATTAAAACGGAATTAACGTCCGCGTAAAACGGACCGATGGGCTTGGTTGGATCCTTAAACGCTGGATCATTGGGATTGACTAATACCCGCGTGACAATGGTTGAACTAGTCATATCATTGTCTGAAAGGGCATCCCCAATCCACAGTCCTAACTCACCTTGAGTCATCGCTCCAACCACGTCAAGTGGCATTGGCGGATTTTCCTTCGTGCTACCGTTTAGTTCTTGGAGTAACAAGTTTCCAACTTGCGGGCCATTGCCGTGGGTAATCACTAACTGAAGGTTCTCAGTCGAATTACGCACGAACTTCACGATTTTTTTCGTGGTTTTTTTTAAAGCTTCTCTTTGCCCTTTCGCAGTTGGATCATCGGTTAAAATCGCATTGCCACCTAGAGCTATCACGATTCTCTTCATTTACGACACCCCTATCTTTCCCATAAATAGAGCAATGACCGCCCCAATGGCGGCAATCGTTATCAATGCCATCATGATCCATTCAAAGGGTGTGATTTTACGTCCTTGATTCTTGATTGCCTTGATGTAGAAACCAAAGCCTAGAACGTATGCAATTGAGCATAACCACAAGAATTGTAGTCCCGCCACTGCGATTCCGACAACTTCAAACAATAGAGCTAGGATGCCCGGCATCATTTTCTTGACCGAATGAGTCTGCAGCCCAGCCTTAATTTGATCGGCACCAACCAGCGCGTAACAAATCACAATCGCTGCCGTACACAACGAGATTGCCAGGTTGTACGCCTGATCGGTAAATAGTAACGAAATCAAAACAATTTGTACCAAAATCTGAGTTAACCACAATGAGTGTGAAGGTGAATTGTGCTTGTTTAAGTAACCGAACCACCGGGGTAGTAGCTTCTGATCAGCTAGTTGTGACGTCGCTTCAACCGGAAGCATGGTCCATGACAGGAGGGCACCGACCATGGTGATTATAAGTGAGATACTGACAAAAGCTGCACCTATTGGTCCAATCATATCTTTAACAACGTAGGTCAGGGCTGGGTTACTCAACTTAGCTAGTTTGGCTTGGGGTAAGTAACCATATGGTAGCATCGCAATCACGATGTTGATGATCAAGAGTGAGATGGTGCCAATAATGGTCGCCTTGGCCGCATCAGAACGCTTCTTGGCGCGTCCTGCCATCATCGTGGCTCCTTCAATCCCAATGAAGATCCACATGGTAGTGATGATACAGCCCTTGACTTGATCAAATACCCCCATTGCCGTCGCCGGACTATACGTGAAGTTAGTACTAAAATTAGCCCAGAAGTGGGCGGTGAAAACGTTAGCTTTGAATAAGACAATTCCTAAGATTGCGAAAGCAACCAAGGGAATTATTTTTATTACGGTGATAATGGTATTGATGAAAGCCGCGTTCTCAATCCCCATCGTTACTAACCACGTGAGTAGCCACGTGAATACCGACGCAATGATTACCGCTTGAATTGAGTTGCCTGATCGAAAAACCGGAAAGAAATAACCGATCGCTGACATCATCATGGTGGCAAACGCAATGTTACCAAGCCATGCCGATAGCCAGTATCCCCAGCCCGATAGAAATCCAGCAAAGTCACCAAATCCATCTCTGGCAAAATCGGAAATTCCAGTCAGTTCTGGTTTATCCTCACTTAGAGACTTCAAACTCATTGCTAGTGCAAAAATTCCGACTCCAGTAATAATCCACGCAACCAGCGCGGGTCCCGGAGTGGCCGCTGCCGCAATCTGTTCACTGGCATTATAAATTCCAGCGCCAATCGCGGAACTAATGACCAGCATGATTAATCCAAATAATGAAACTCCCTTTTTATTTCCCATATAATTTACGCAATCCTCTCAAATCCTAATTTAGGACATGATTGTATCATTGATAATCCTATTTATGCTTTAGTAAAATTTAATTTTCGTTGTACATACTCAAGTCGCCTAAAGTGGCGGCCATAATTGCCATGATCGAGTGCTTGCGGTTGCCAGCTTCAACGAACTGGCGCCCGTAAGGACTTCTAAAGACCTCGTCGGTTACTTCCATTTCGGGACTGTTTAGGCCCTTGTATTTTTTAACTGCCTCTTTAGCAGTGGTGGTGTTGCCGTCATGAAAGGCTGGCAGACAGTGCATGAAAATCAATTCATCGTCAGGGGTGCCCGTCTTCTTCATTAAGTCCATGTTGACTTGGTATGGTAGTAGTTGGTCAATTCGTTGTTGCCAGTTGTTTTCACCCATTGAGACCCAGACGTCGGTGTAGATGATGTTTGATCCTTTGACCCCCTTGTCGATATCAGAGGTAATCATGAAGTGTGCTCCTGATTCCTTGGCGTACTTTTCCGCTAAGTCAACCACTGATTTTTCGGGGTGCAGTTCGTCTGGAGCCACGATGTGAACGTTCACACCCAGCATCGAACCGGTCACCAGTAAAGAATTAGCCACGTTATTTCGCCCGTCACCAACAAAGGTCAACGTGAGCCCCTTTAAGTGACCGAAGTTTTCCTTCACGGTCATGAAGTCCGCAATCATTTGAGTGGGATGCCACTCGTTTGAAAGACCGTTCCAAACGGGAACTCCCGAGTACTTGGCCATGATTTCCATGTCGGATTGTTCAAAGCCCCGGTACTCAATTCCGTCAGCCAGTTCGCCAAAGACTCGTGCGGAGTCTTCCACCGATTCCTTTTTGCCGAACTGACTTGAGGTTGGATCAATGTAGGCCGTGTTTCCGCCTAAGTCGTCACCACCAAGTTCAAACGAAAGTCTGGTTCTGGTCGAAGTCTTTTGAAACAAGAGGACGAGGTCCTTGTCGTGTAAATACTTGGTCACCTTGCCATACTTCTTGTGTTCGTTTTTCAAGTTAATGGCAAAATCAATCAAAGCTTCAATCTGGGCTGGTGTAAAATCAGACTCCTTTAAAAAAGAACGTCCCTGCATTGATTTTAATTCCTCTAGTAATGTACTCATTTAATTTGCTCCCCCTCTAATTATTTTTATCAAGTGGTTCACGAATGATTGGTTGTGACATACAACGAGCTCCACCACGGCCACGCGATAGTTCTGAAGACAAAATCTCGTAAACGGTAATACCGTGTTTTCGCATCACATCAATCGTGACCGTGTTGCGATCGTATGTGACCACTTCCCCAGGGGCAATTGCCAAGTTGTTTGACCCATCGTTCCACTGTTCACGTGGAGCGGCAACTGGGTCACCATCGCCGGTCTCCATCATGTCAATCTCAGATAATCCAAGAACTTCCTTGAGTGTATCCGGCAGACTTTCACGATGTTCCATGTTGATGGTATTGTTTTTTCCGGGATGAAGGATGTTAATATTCATCTTACCACCGTTCATGATCCCTGGATATACGGTAAATTGGTCGTAGTTGACCATGGTGAAGACCGTATCTAGATGCATCATGGCGTGGTTATGCGGAATTTGAACCGCCACGATTGTGTCGAAATGTGACTTCGGGTCCTCAAAAAGTTTGTGAGCCAGTTTTTCAATCGAACGAGTTGAGGTTCGTTGCGAGCAACCAATTGCCATGACGTGATCGTTTAAAACGAGTTCGTCACCACCCTCAATGCGAGCATCATTATAGCGGTCCAGCCAAACGTCAACTTTTCCGGCAAACCGTGGATGATACTTCATCACGTACTCCGTGATGAGTGACTCCGGACGCCGCGCCTCAAAAGTCATGTGGTTAATCGTTAAACCAGATCCCATCGAAGCTTGCGGATCCCTTGTAAAGTACGCATTTGGTAATGGATCCAGTAGGAAAGGATCAAAAGCGTTCGTCCCGGCCACGTCGTGCAAACTTGGGTGAGTAAAATGAATTTTATCTCGTCTTAGGCCGGCATAAATCGTACTGACCAGGTCGTGAATCGAGAGACTCTCAAAGTAGCGTTTGATGTCCTCTGCCGAACTACCCGTGTAGTAGTGTTCACTTAGGTAAGTTGACTCAAAATCATCCCTTACGTCATCCTTTTTTAAGATGTCTTCCAACAAATCCTCGATGTACACAACCTCCACTCCATGATCACGGAGTAGATTGGTAAAATAATCGTGCTCTTTGTCAGCGATTTTTTGATACGGGATGTCATCAAACAACATCTGCTTCATGGTATCCGGAATGACATTTTCAATCTCTTTTCCGGGCCTGTGCATTAAGACAGACTTCAGCTGCCCAATTTCAGAGTTCACTTCAATTGCAGATTTCATAATAATCCTCCTTAAGAATTGTTATTCATGCTTATGGTTAAACGATTTAACCACCCATATCGTACGGGGTTTCGCAATTTATAACAAGCATTTTAACCGACTAGAAAAAGTTTCCTAGTCGTACGTCAATAATGATAACTGTTTCACAAATTTTGTCAAATCGTTCAAAGACCGATAATTTGTAAAAGTGGATATGTGTTGATACAATGGGAAAGCTAAACGTTTTTGCCAAATTTTAACTAACTTTTTAATAGTTACATGTTTAACAATCGTCGCACCAGAAAAATCCTCGAACGTAATATAACTTGGCTCTTAATTAATTAACTTTGTTGAATGTACTGATTAATGATAATCCATTATTAGTTGATACTTAGACCGTTTAAATCAGCCTTAATCGCCAGTACTTGTCAACCATCTAAAATAATTAAAAATAATCTCGCTTTTGTTTTAACGCAATGGTATAATTAGTTCGGTAATGAGAAGTACCAATCAATCTCTTTTGCCATTTTAAAAACATACCTGTGCACCAAATCTATTGAGAGACCTCCACGTCTACTCGGATTTGGTGTTTTTAGTAAAACAGAAAGGGGGTTACTTGAATTGACAGTCTTTAAGGAACTACTTGAACTAGTGATTTTGGTGTTACTGATGGTCTTAACCTTTTTTCATCCCAATCCATGGGTGGGAATTGGTCTAAACGTCCTTTTAATCTTAATCTTGTGGCTCTTCCCCGAGGGAAGTAATAAGATTAACAAACTCTTCAAGTACATAATCACAGCGGTCTTCTTGATCTCGATTATCCTGATCGTCTTGCAGATGATTTTTCAATAAAAAAAGGAGCACTTCAAAAAATGAAGTGCTCCTTTTGCGTATTTATTTATAGTCCTAATTACCTAAAAGCTTGGTGTAAGAAGCAATGTCACCTACGGCATCCTTTAACTGTTTGGAATAGTACTCTTCTGATGGCGCATTACTTACAAAATTGCCATCCTTTTCAAAGTTGTCGTCAATGTGGCCAATCATGGTCATGTGTGGCAGCATTACCATTCCCAACATGGATAAAGTGGGAAGGATGCCTAAAGCCGAAGCTTGACCAGACAAGGCACTGCTAGAATACGAAACAATTCGGGCAGGCTTGTCAGCCGTTTCAAAGCCGATATAATCAAGGGCGTTCTTAAACGCGCCAGAAAGACCGTTGTCATAGACTGGTTCGATAAATAGATAACCGTCTCCAGCCTTGATGTTATCAATCCACTTCTTGGGTGCCCCCGTTAGTTTCCGGTCAGGATCACCCATTGGTGGAAGTGGCTCATTGAAGATTGGTAAGTCTAAATCACCAATATCAATAAAGTTCAACTTGACCTCGTTGTCAGACTCAAGTTCTTTTGCGTTCTTCTTTAAAAAGTTAAAAATTCCGGCACCACTAGAATTAGATCTGGCACTACCTAAAATTACGTCAACTGTTTTCATTTAATCTCTCTCCCTTTACTCACAAAAAGTAAGTTAATATGTACTTTAATTCTATTTAATTTCCGAAACAAAAGCAAGCAAAAGGTCCGCTTCGTAGTTGGCCTATCACAATTCTTTATAAAATAGTTAACTTTCATTACAATCAAAACTCACTATACTATAATAAGGTGAGAAGTAGATGAGGGGGAAGTAACATGAAGAATTGGCTTAATAAGATTCTCAAATCAGTCCATGGCGATTCTGACAAGAAGTCATCGGATCATGCCGAGAATGAAAATCAAAACACTCCAAATGAAGCAAAAAACAGTGATAGTAAGCAA
Source organism: Fructilactobacillus sp. X8R2C1 (assembly GCF_059900955.1). Classification (NCBI taxonomy): domain Bacteria; kingdom Bacillati; phylum Bacillota; class Bacilli; order Lactobacillales; family Lactobacillaceae; genus Fructilactobacillus; species Fructilactobacillus sp. X8R2C1. The sequence goes on along the minus strand of NZ_JBWXVI010000004.1, from coordinate 122,515 downwards.
ACCACTGAACAAAACCAAGATCCAAAGCAAATCAAAAACGATAAGTTACTTGGAACAAGCAACGCCATTGATAAGTGATTCTTAAGCAAGATGATTGTGATTGATTCAGTTGAACACTATACTTTAGTTAGTAGACAATTTGTAGGAGGTACTAAAATGACGAAAAAAATGGAAGTCCAGGTTTGGTCCGATATTGCATGTCCGTTCTGTTACATCGGACGAGCCCACTTCAAGTCCGCACTAAGTGATTTTGACCATAAGGACGACGGTGAGGTTCATTACAATAGTTTTGAACTTGATCCCAACGCATCTGGTGAACCAGAAACCATGGCTGACCACATGAGTAAGGAAAAGGGAATGTCAAAGGAAAAAGTTTCCGAGTTTCTATCAAACATCACCGAACTGGCAAACGAAGCTGGTTTAAGGATGGATACCGGAAAGATTAAAGTAGTGAACACCTTAAAAGCTCACCGTTTACTTCACTTTGCGGGAACCAAGGGTAAAGAATCCGAACTGATGGACAAGTTATTTGAGGCTTACTTTGCCGACGGTTTAAATGTTGACGACAACTCCGTTTTAGTTGACCTTGCCATGAGCGTTGGTTTAAACCAAGACGAAGTCAAATCTGTTATAGACAGTGATAAATTCAAGGACGACGTCCGAGCTGACGAAGCCGCCGCTCAACAAGTTGGAATTAACGGGGTTCCGTTTTACATCTTTAACAAGAAATACGCCGTTTCTGGTGCTCAACCAGTGAAGGTCTTCAAGTCCGCTTTAGACAAGGCTTGGGCTAGCTTTCAACCAATTGAAATGGTTGGTGGCGATGATGACCAACAAAAGGGTGCTAACTGTGAAGGCGGCAGTTGCAGCGTTAACCCAAATGATAATAAGAATTAATTAAACTAAACGGTCCGTTGGAATAATCCAGCGGACCGTTTTTTTATTTAATCAAATGGAGGTGTCTGCCCCAGAGTTCCACAAACGGACCCGAACACAACGAGATGATGACCGTCATAATTCCAATTGGACCAGAAACGAGGAACGCCAAAAACATGAAAAGCACATCCTGAATCACCCGCACTGACCAGTACGGCATGTGCAATCTTTTAGAGAAAATGGGAGCAATCGCGTCATACGAGGACACCCCGAACTTGGCCGACATGTAAACGGCAATTCCGACCGTGAATATCAGGAATCCAAGGACAGCGAACAACAATTTCAACCAGAAGTTATCGAACACCAAGTAGGCACCGAACCAGAGCGTGAAATACTGAACCCCGTAACCCACCAGCATGTTAATCAAAGTCCCAAAGCCAATCTGATGGTAATCCAAAATCAGCACGATGACTAACAGAATCATGTAGTCGATGAACTGGATGTTACCCAAGCCAAGCGGTAAATGGTGCGATAATCCGACACTTAACGCGGTAAAGGCGTCCATTCCGAGGTTTTCCTTTCGCATCAGGGTCATTCCCAAAGCGATAATCGCCGTTCCAATAGCGGTAATTAGAACTTGAACCAGAAAACGCAGCATCCGATGCGAATTTAAAATTTTCATTATTAATGACATCCTTTCGGCGTGTACGTGTAGTTGAAGCAAATATCCATATTTTACAAATAAAATAATAAAAAAAGCTAATCAGCCTGTTTCCTATTTATGGTACGGACTGCCGCTATTAATCATGAAAGCCCGATATATTTGTTCGGTCAACACTAAGCGCATCAGCTGGTGCGGTAGCGTAAAACAACCAAATGACAGTTCAAAGTTAGCCCGCTTCAAGACCTTACGAGCAAGTCCCAACGACCCACCAATCACAAAGGTAATGTCCGAGTGACCGTACGTTGCGAGATCCTTGATTTTCTTCGCAAAGGCTTCAGAGGTCAGTTCATCGCCTTGAATTGCCAAAGCAATCACATACTCGCGGTCTTTAATTTTAGCCAAAATTCGGGTTCCTTCTTGCTCCATCACCTCGTCCATTTCCGCTTGACTAAGGTTCTCAGGCGCCTTTTCGTCGGGAACCTGAACAATCTTAAACTTGCAAAAACGAGAAAGTCGTTTGACGTACTCATTAATTCCGTCTTTGAAGTATTTTTCCTTCAATTTTCCAACTACCACCAATTTAATGTTCATAAGTCGACTCCTTTAAACAGACTATCCACAAAGTTATCCACAGGTACCTTCACAAACTATCACGTTTCTGGAGAATTTAAAGACCTGTTAATATTTCGATTTTGTCAACAACATTTTTATTTATCCACAGAAATAAACAAGACATATGTTCGTTAACGCAATTTTCGTTGTTGTGATATCAACGTTTATCGCGTTCTTTTTTTAATAAAATTTTGTTACATAAACTTATGCACACTTCCTGTGGATAAGTTCTCGATACTTTTCCACTATCATTAAAAGCCTAAATTACAGCTTTTGTGTTTTCACAATGAGTTTATCCCCAAAGTTATGCACAGACTTTTACCACTTGACATTTCCAACCACGTATTTTCTGATTATTAATTTTTTTTAAACCAATTTTGTTCGGAGTTTACCGTCAATCCCTCTATCACGGAATTCATAAGTATCGTTACAATCATCACAACTAAAATTCAGGCTTTAAACGGACAATTGCTTCAATTATCGCATTAAGCTATCCGAATGTCAGTTCACTCTTTTCAAACAAAAAATGTTCGCCGCATCTACTCTACGACGAACATTTTTTAAATTACTGCTGTTTTGCTTGCTGATCTAACGTAATCTCAGACGTTTTCATTTGCCCATTATGATAATAGGTAACGGAAATCTTGTCGCCAACGTTATGCTCATACAGGATGTCACGTAACTTACCCTGATTGGTAATGTCTTTTCCAGCCAACTTGGTAATCACGTCATTTTTCTTGAGACCCGCATTAGCGGCTGGTGAGCCACCTTTAACGTCCATCACCACAACTCCATTGGTAACGTTTGAAGGGAGCTTTAAAATCGATTTCTGTTGCTTAACCGAGATGTTAGCTAGGTCCACGTACTTAATGCCTAGTTCGGGACGAATTACCTTTCCGTTCTTAATGAGCTGGTTGATAATCCGTACGACCTCGTTACTTGGAATAGCAAACCCCATCCCTTCAACACTGGTACCGGAACTATCCTTCGACAGTTTCATGGAGTTAATCCCAACGACCTGTCCGGCACTATTTAGGAGTGGTCCACCCGAGTTTCCAGGGTTAATGGCCGCATCGGTCTGGATAACCGTTGCGTCACCGGCACTGGCGTTCTGCTGACCGTTCTCGGTGCTAGCCTGCGGCACTTCCCGCTTCTTAGCGGAAATGATTCCCTCAGTCAGAGACGAAGCGTACTCAGAGCCAAGTGGTGATCCAATCGCAAGGGCGGTTTGACCCACCTTGATGTCGTCAGAATTACCGAAGTTAGCCACCTTATTGACACCATCGCCGTTAATCTTAAGAACGGCAAGGTCGGTTACGGCATCATGGCCAATTAGCTTAGCTTCCTTTTTCTGGCCGTTACTCAAGATGACTTCCAGGTTGGACGAACCAGACACCACGTGATTGTTGGTCACAATGTACGCTGAGCCGTTATCCTTATTGTAGACAACTCCAGAACCCTCACTGATCTGTTGCTGATCCTTTTGGTCTTGGCCGCCATTGTCTCCACCATTTCCTCCGAACACGCCACCAAACATACCTTGAAGTGGATCAGAGTCACTGGACTTGGTCTTCTCGGTGTTAATGACCGAAACGACGGCATCCTTGTTGTCCTTAAAGACTTTTTCCGCCTGATTAGAGGCATTTACCCTTACATTCTCAACTTTTGCGGTTCCGCCACGATTGGAACCCGCAGGGACGGATTGAGTTCCTAGAGACATTCCGCCGTTATACCACGAAATCCCACCATAAGCAATTCCACCGCCCAATAGACCGGCTACTAGTGCCACGATGGCAACTGTTAGTAGCGGATGTGTTCTCTTCATATTTACACCCCATTTAATATTATTCTATCAAATAGTTTTTAAAAAAGTATCAATTATTCTCAAAGAGTTATTAAATCGGATGGTTTTTCGACGTCGGTGTCAAACAAATTGAAGTCTTGTCCGACCCCAAAGTCCTCATTTTCAAGCATGGAAGCGACGGTGAGATGAGCCAAAGACTTCATGTTGTTATGATGACTGCGGTGCCCGATGAAGATGTTCTTGGTGTCACGTCCGATGATTTTCATCATGGCGTCCGCGCCGTCTTCGTTTGACAAATGGCCCTCATCACTCATGATGCGTTGCTTGGTTGGCCACGAATAGTCGCCGTTTCTCAGCATTTCCACGTCATGATTACACTCTAAAACGTACGCGTTGGCGTCTCTTATGACCCCTTCAATGTGATCAGAGACGTAGCCCGTATCAGTCAACACCACAAAACTCTTATCGCCGTCGTGAAAATTGTAGAACTGAGCGTCGGCAGCATCATGGGACACACTGAAACTTTCAACGTCCAAGTCACCAAATGACTTAGTGGTATCGGGATCAAAAATAAACTTTTGTTCCTCAGGAAATTTTCCGATCTTGTTACCCATCGCGTTCCAGGTCTTCTCGTTCGCGTAAACCTGCATGTCATACTTACGCGCCAAGATTCCCACTGATTTGGCATGATCGGTATGTTCGTGGGTCACAAATAACTTATCAACGTCGGTCAAACTCCGTCCAATCGAATTCATGAGGTTCTCAATCTTTTTGCCCGACAGTCCGGCATCAAGTAAGACCTTGTGCTGGTTCGTCTCAATATAAGTAACGTTGCCGCCACTTCCGCTCGACAATACACTGATTTTCATTGGATCTTCGCTCAACTTATTCCCAGCTTTCTAATTATCTTCTGTCCCACTTGTGATTTTATTTTTAAAGTTCTCCTGAACGTTTTCGGTCTTTAAGACCGACCCAGTGAAAGCGTTAATCCGCCTTACGGAAACGTCCTTGGAGTTGCGGGTCTGGATGGCAATGACCCAAGTAGGGATATAGACCCCATTATTATTAATGTTTAACAATTTAGTGTATGATCTTCTGGTCCAAAGCACCCTGGAGTTATTGGGAATCTCATTATACTGGTAGAGCCAGATCAGTGCCCGTTCTTCCGAAATGGTCTCAGAACTCTCGTGTAAAATCTTGATGTTATTAAGCGCCGTTTGCGTATAACTCTTAATATTACCGTCGTCATCTAAATAGAAGATGATTCTGGCATTATTGTCCATCAAATTACTCGTCAAAGCCTTCTGAATGTAGACAATCTTACTTGAATTGGACTGGTTTTGGTCATACTCATAATCCTCACCGTTAATCACAAAACTCTTTCTTTTCATGAGTGGATCCAGCGTGTTATGTGGGTTCCGATTATCAATGTCAATTGGCGTCCGCAACGTACTTACGACCGCTCCATTTTCAAAGCGCGCGTCCTGATTTCTCAAGTTACCCATCTCACTAGCGAGATTACCATCATTAGAAGCGGAAATGTAGTAACCGTTAGAGCGCTTATTAGAGAGCTTCCCAACGGAAATTTCATCCCTGCGCATCTCTTTGATAATGGTGGAGTTCGCACTGTTTTGACTCGTGTTCTCGGACTGCATGTTTTGGTTTTGAACAATCATTAGGACCAAGAAGACGTCTAAAATAATGAAAGCCAGCAAGAAGATCTCTTGAATTCGCTTAAAATTCATTAGAAACTCTCCTTTCCGGTCCCATTGCCAATCAACTGGGAGTTAATCCAGGTGCCGTCGTAATTAACGAACCATGATGGCTGCAAGGTGATTAACTGCTTATTGTTCTTTTCGGGAACAACTTGGTAACCAAGGGTGATGGATCTGACCTTCTTCATGTCAATTCCCTGAGCGGATAGTTGGTTTAAGATTGTTCCAGTACTTGGAAGGGTAGTACTTTCGGCGTTCGTTGGAATTGGGATTTGAAAACTTAAAAGTGAAAATTCGTAACGATTGGCTCCACCATTTCCCATCTTAAACGAACACGTTCCCAGTCGCTTCTGATTGAAGACGGGATAACCCTCCACAAACGTCCGGTAGGTGACGGTGTTTTTAACCGGATTATAGCTGTCAAAACGAGCATTATCCAGTGGAATTCCTAGTTTATTAGCGTAACGATAAGCTGAATTTAAAACATCCTCATAGCTGTGGCCCCGCTTACTTTGCTGGTAGTCCTGATAAATAACGTTGTCCTCATTGTCAAAGTTTAATGACTGGTCCCGACTACTGTAGGTCGTACTCTTCTTTCGGTGCTTAACGCTGGTATCCGTCGTATTACCCAATACCCGATTAATGTAAGCCGTCTGGGACTGTTCTGCGAGTAAATATCCGTAATTACGCATCTTGACCTGGCTTGGGTAGAAGAGAAACGGGCGATCGTTTAACGTCCGCATCTGAACGTCCACACTTTGAACTTTCGTAGTAAGAATGTTCTGTAACTTGGCTAAGTTCCGCTTTTTAGTGGTGACCTGGTACACGTGGTAACCGTCATCGCCTAGCAGGTAAAAGTGGGTACTGTCATTTAGTGGAATGACCATGCGATCAACGTTGAAATCATTCTTTTTCACCTTGTGATTAAAAATCTTACTTAACAAATTAACTGGAACTTCGCCACCATAATTCAACATCAGCGAATTTTCAGAGTTAAGGGTATCGATATACCGCTTTTGATTATCCTTTGAGACCTCTTTGATTGACTTGACCTGATAGGTCTTAATGTTTTTGACGATTTCACCGGTCAAACTCGTGGTCTCGCTTGTGAGCGACTTCTGCTTCCCACTCCTAGTGGTAGTAATAACCTCGGTGGGAGAATAGATATCATAACGATTCTTCGAAGAAACTTCGCTTTTAAGCGTAGCTGACTTATCCTGATGCATTCGACTCCCAAAGCGAGCTGGATTAACCAGTAGCGCCACGATGAGCACCAAACTGACTAGTACGGCAATGCACAGTGAAACCGGTAAAATATAAGGTTTAAGCTTCTCCTTCATCCCAAAGATCCTCCTCGACTGGTTCGTTTGGTAGTGAGATATAGAACGTTGAACCCTTTCCTTCAATACTATCGACCCAAATATGGCCGCCAAAAGCTTCCACAATTTCCTTAGAGATTGCAAGTCCAAGTCCACTTCCACCTTGAGCCCGTGAACGAGCTTTATCGACTCGATAGAAACGATCGAAAATGTGTTTAATGGCTTTTCGTGGCATTCCTAGTCCCTGATCAGAAATACTCATGATGATGCGGTTGTTCTGTTCGTACAGCCGACAGGTAATGACGCCACCGTCTGGTGAATATTTGATCGCATTATTCATAATGTTATCAATGACCTGGGTAAAACGGTCGGTATCGATGTCAGCCCACAGATCCTGCTTAGTAAAGTCCCGTTTAATGGAATAATTCTTCTTTTTCGGATCGTCATCGGTCTTAATGATCATGTCAAAACGATCCAAGATGTAGTTAAAGAGCTTATTGATGTTAACTAGTTCCGTATCGTACTTCTGGGTTCCAGAATCCATCCGCGACAGTGTCAAAAGATCGTTGATCATTCGAATCATTCGGTCGGTCTCGTCCTGAGTGACCTTCAAAAATTTGGGTGCCAACTTTTTATCCTTCCAAGCGCCGTCCTGCAAGGCTTCAATGTAGGAATGCACACTGGTTAAGGGCGTTCGTAGTTCGTGTGAAACATTGGATACAAACTGCTTCCGATCGTCATCAATCTTTTGTTGCAAGGTGATGTCATGGAACACGCAAACAAGCCCATTAATAAAGCCGGATTCACGCTGAATCAACGAAAAATGAGCTGATAAAATCAGCTTATGGTCGTGATCGGAGAAGTCCAAGTTGACCTGTCCTGGGTCTTCAATCAAGTTTTTAAGGGTGAACCGGTCGCGTAAATGCAATACATCTAGGATGGACTTACCGATGACCTGTTGCTTACTAACGCCTAGAAAACTAAGCGCCTCATCGTTGATGATGATGACGTTTCCGCGACGATCCGTGGCAACCACACCGTCGGTCATGTTATCTAAGACCGAATCCAGACGCCTTCGCTCTGACTCGGTTGACTCCTGAGACTCTTCCACCCGCACTGACAGGTTGTTGACGGCCTTCGCTAGTTGACCCAACTCGTCATTTCCGTAGACCTTAACGTGCCCCGAATAATTTCCGCGAGCAATCTGTTCCGTCTGCTTCTTCATTGCGTCGATTGGCTTCGTAATGGCCCGAGAAATGATGAACGTTAAAAGCAAGCCCAAGATGATGGCAACGATCGCCGCAAACAGGTAGATTAAGGTGATACTGTTGATGTTTTGGTAAACCGGATTCAGATTAGCCCGAACGTAGACGACCCCTTCCATGTTGTTCTCGTTTCCCTGACTGTTAATCAAGGGTGTAATCATGGTGTAGTAACGGTTCCCATCACTGTAGGTGTTTTTCTCGATGGTTTTACCGTTATTTAAAGCGTTCTTGATGTCATTGTCGGTGGTCTTTTGCCCCACTAACGATTGGTCACTACTCTGATTGGTTCCACGAATGTTCCCCCTGGAATCCACCACCAGAATATCATCAGAATTGTTGGTATCAACGTCTTCAAGGATCGTCTGAATCTGCTTATTAGCCTTGGTTTGGTTCTTTTTGGCTAACTGCTTTTTAAGGGATGTATTAACGTAGGGCTTCAGTTGGATGGAGTCCTTAAACGTATTCAAATTTTGGTACTCGAGTTGACGCACAAAAACGGCACCCACTACTTCCAAGGTAATGATCATCATTAAGGCGAAAACTAACGCAATCTTAAAATGAATGGACCTTAAAAAGTGCCAACGTCTTTTCTTCTTCATTACATGAATACCTCTAAACTAATCAATTTGGGTTATTCTTCCTTTTCGGAATCCCGCAGGTAATAACCAACCCCACGTCTGGTTACTAACCACTTGGGGTGACTTGAATCATCTTCAATTTTTTCTCGTAAACGACGTACGGTCACGTCGACGGTTCGAACATCACCGAAGTAATCGTAGCCCCAAACCGTCTGAAGCAAGTGCTCTCTGGTCATCACTTGACCAATGTGTTGGGCTAGGTAATGAAGAAGTTCGAATTCTCGGTGGGTAAGATCCACACCCTTCCCACGTTTAGTAACGGAGTAAGAGTCCGGATGAATCACTAAGTCACCAATTTCGATATCGTGATTATCGTCTTTTCCCTCCCCAGCTGAACCAGTGATGTTCTGCCGTCTCAAGTTGGCCTTGACCCGTGCCACTAATTCACGGTTAGAAAATGGCTTAGTAACGTAGTCATCGGCACCGAGCTCTAGACCCAATACCTTGTCGAGTTCAGAATCCTTGGCAGTCACCATGATAATTGGCATGTTGTGGGTCTTTCGAACTTCCTTGGCAACTTCTAAGCCATCGACCTTTGGCAACATGAGATCAAGAATAATGAGGTCAGGCGTGTTACTATCAACCTTATCAAGGGCCTCTTGCCCATCGTGTGCGACGTCGACGTCAAATCCCTCTTTGGTTAAACTAAATTTTTCAATGTCTGTAATTGGTTTTTCATCATCGACAACTAGAATTTTTTTCTTCATAATATTATTTGTCTCCTTTGAACTGCTGGCAGTCCCTATATCAATCAAGTTTGGAATCAAGGCTTATTTTACGCTCAATCCTAGTTAAATTGTAACACATCAAATTACTCGCTTCACGTTATTCAACAACTGTTGTTAATTAATAACAGCTCTTTTCAGTATTTCTTCCGTATCTGCAATTTCGCCTTTTTTTGTAAATTAGTGTTGCATGGGGTTTTGCGGTATGCTATTATAATAAATGTACTTTTGATTTGGGCAGTTAGCTCAGCTGGCAGAGCAACGGACTCTTAATCCGTGGGTCCAGGGTTCGATCCCCTGACTGCCCATCACATATCATGATCATGGTTAACGCCATGATCTTTTTTTATATCATTAATTTCACTAAAAAAGGAAAGACCATCTTCGTTAATTGCGAAGGATCCTTCCTTTTTTATTTTTTAATTGCTAAAATCTCGGTTAAAATTGCTAAAACAGCACAAAAGCCGGCCATCGCCAGACCAATCCAAATCAAGCTTTGATCCTCAATAAACGGAACGAGGATCAAAAACATTGCCGCCAAAAAGGCCAAGATTAACGATAGGACATGTTGCTTCTTCACGCTTAACACCTCTAATCCTTGAACACCATGGGATTACATCAATTGTTTCACGTGGAACAATTATCATTTAAAACAATGAAACCTGTTGATAGGCAACTTCATCTAATTTTTTCAACTGATTAATTACAACTTGGACACCTTTGGTGGTAAAAGCCGCGTTTACGTATAGTTTATCCGCTCCACATGGTTGAGGCAAGTTAAAATGACCAATTTTTGGTACCATTAACCGTTTTTTAATACTCAGGTCACTGGGGCTATTATTTCCCTTGAGCCATTTGGTGGTGTAGTGATGGGCTCTTAAGAACTGGTAAAACTCACGTTTCGTCATTTCCATCCCACTTACGTGTAACTCACCGTAAACGTCATCAATTGATTTAGTGATCTGATTCTGCTTTAAACTATTTCCGTAACGCAACACGATTGGTTTTACCTGCTGCTGAATCCAGCGCATTAGTCGGTCAGCACGTGGATAATTACTAAGGGAAGCAAAACGACACGTTCCCGTCACGGTTAATTGGTTAACTCCATTTTCATCAGTCACTAGTTCACTGTCTGAAAGTGAAACGATTTTGGGCTTCAATAAATTAATTACATCTAAGTAGTCAAAATAGACGTTCAACCCATCGAAACTAACGGTCAGTGGATGCCCATGAAAACCACCTACATCAATTACCTGCACGTTCTCACCTCCAACTAGTCTTTAATGTCGTTTAAGATCCATACTGAGATTGCCGCCAAAACCATGGTAACCGCCGCAATCGCAAAGATGTTAGCAATGGATCCAATTGCCATTACAACTAGTGGACTAGCAAGTGAAGCCACAATTTGAGGAATACAAATTTGAACGTTAAACAGTCCCATGTACACACCAATGTACTTTCCTGGAATCTCACGGGTTACAAAAGTCAACGGGTAGACCGAAACGCCAGCCCATCCAATGCCAATCAAAATAAACGCAAGCACCTGCAAGAAAACGGTGTGGGAGAATGCTGACATCAAAAAGCCGACTCCGCCAATTACCAAACTAATTGAAAAGAGCAACTTGTACTTTCTTTGGGGGATTCTTGATAGTAAAAGTGAAAAAATAACAGCTGATAAAGCATAAACGGCCGATAAAATTCCAAATAAATTACCACCGGACTGATAACCACTGCTCATCGGATTGGTTGTGTTGAAAACGTTTTTGGCAATGATACTCGTCCCGTACATCCACATGTAGGCAAAGCCAATGTAGGCAAAAAGTTGGATGATGGATACCACCCAGAAAACGCGTGGAGCATCTTTTAAAAGCATCCACGTACTCTTTTTGGCCAGTTCGCCATTCTGCTCCAGTCCATGATAATCATTAAACTGTCTAGGGGGGTACTCATCAACCTTCATGACGGTAATAAACGTACAGAAGATTAAAACGATCACCGCAACGTAGAACGAAAAAATGACTGAATTAGGAATCATCCCTTTACTAGCGGTGTTACTGACCCCGAGCTCGGTGAAAACCCACGGCGATAAACACGCTAACACACTCCCAATGTTTAAGAAAAAACTCTGAATTGAGTAAGCAAACCCACTCTGACGTTGATTAACCATGTCACCAATCAACATCTTGTAGGGTTGCACACACATATTGAACGCAATCATCAAAACCAACGTGATGACGGCGGCCAGTGAGATCGTAATGATGCTCGGCCAGCCAAAATCACCAACGTTTGGTAAAAGAAACAAGGTAACGGCGGAAGCAACGGTTCCAATAATGAGGTAGGGAATTCTTCTTCCCCATTTTGGCACCCAGGTTCGATCGGACCACGCTCCCACTAACGGTTGGACAAATAATCCCGCAATTGGGGGAATAATAAACAGAAGCCCTAAAAGACTCGGAGAAGTCCCGAGGGTCTGAAAAATTCTTCCCAGTTGCGAATTCATTAAGCCAAACGCCATTTGGACTCCAAGAATTCCAAAGGATAGAAACCAGATTGCGGCCGTGGTAAGTTTTGGCAACCCTTGTGTCTTTTCATTGTTATTCATTGAAAATCCTCTCAATCATTCTTAATTTTAATAAAAAGACCACTTACTCTGTAAGTGGCCTTTTACTGTACACCATCGTTTGAAGCGTATGAAATCGATGAAAACTTATTATACGATTTAATAAAGAGCAGTTTAACCGTTCCACGTGGACCCGAACGGTTCTTTTCGATAATAACTTCAACTTCGCCAACGTTATCATCATCATTTTCAACATCGGAACGTGGATCTTGGTCATCATCATCTGAATCGTGTTCATAATAATCCTCTCGGTATAAGAATGCAACAATGTCAGCATCCTGTTCGATTGACCCCGATTCACGGATATCAGACAGCACCGGACGCTTGTCCTGACGCTGTTCCACCCCACGCGAAAGCTGAGATAACGCAATCACTGGCACCTGTAATTCATTGGCCAGCTTTTTAAGTTGTCTGGAAATCTCAGACACTTCCTGTTGCCGGTTTTCTTTATTACCACCCTCAATTAACTGGAGGTAGTCGACCACAATTAGTCCTAAGTTCCCCGTTTGTTTTGCCAAACGACGACAGTTGGCCCGAATTCCAGCCATTTTATTGCCGGGAGTATCATCAATGTAAATGTGGGCCTTAGAAAGACTGCCCATCGCAATGACTAGATTTTGCCACTCCTCTTCGGTCAACTGACCCGTTCTAAGGTGATTGGCGTCAATGCTACCTTCGGCACACAACATTCGGTTCACTAACGATTCGGCACTCATTTCCAAACTGAAAATGGCCACCGTCTTGTCGGTCTTGGTTCCAACGTTTTGTGCAATGTTTAGCGCAAAGGCGGTTTTACCAACGGCCGGTCTGGCAGCTAGAATCATCAATTCGCCGGGATGAAGTCCGGTCGTCATCTTATCGAGCTCGTGATAACCGGTCGCGAGTCCCGTGATGTCGTCGCCACCATTTTGAGAAAGTTGGTCAATCTTTGTAAATGATTCGTTTAAAACGTCCTTGATGTTCTTAAATCCCGACTGATTACGGTCCTCAGAGACGTTCATAATGTCACGCTCGGCATTATCTAAGAGGTCTTCGACGTCTTCGGACTGTTCGTATCCCTGAGTGGCAATGTTAGTAGCCGTCTGAATCAAGCGCCTAAGCACGGCCTTATTTCTTACAATTTTAGCGTAGTAGACCAAGTTAGCGGCCGTTGGCACGGCGTTGGTCAGATCAATGATGTAAGGCACACCACCAACGTCTTCCAGCTGGTCACGCTGCTTCAAAAGATCGGTCACGGTCACGGCATCAATGCCCTGATCGTCATCATTTAGATCCAACATCGCCTTAAAAATTAATTGATGCGCCCGCTTATAGAAGTCATCTGGATTCAGATATTCCATCGCGTCAACTAAACCGTCGGTACTCAGAAAAATGGAACCCAAAACGGCCTTTTCGGCCTCAATATTTTGTGGTGGCGTATGATCATTTAAAGTATCGTTGTTCATTATCGACTCTTTTCTAACTGCAACTTACGACTATTTTTCGCTTACGTGAACCCGAATTTGAGCGGAAACCTGGGGATGAACCTTAACGGGAACATCGGTGTATCCCATGGTCTTGATTGGTTCACTTAATTCAATCTTCCGTTTATCCAGTTTAATGTTGTATTGATCCAAAAGTCCCTGGGCAATCTGTTTACTGGTAATAGAACCGAACAAGCGACCGTCAGACCCAGCCTTGGCTTTCAACTCAACGACGGTTTTGTCATTTTCAAGTTCTTTTTTTAGTTTCTTGGAATCTGCTAGTTCCTCTTGCTCGTGCTCCTGTTCAACGTGTTGTTGAGCCTTTAATTCACTGATAGCCTGCTTGGTAGCTTCTTTAGCCAAGCCCTTCTTAATCAAAAAGTTGTTAGCATACCCAGATGGCATGTCCTTAACATCGCCCCGGTTGCCCTTGCCTTTAACATCGCTTAAAAAGATTACTTTCATTTTAAATCCCTCCTTGTTTACTAATAATTTAACAGATTTAAACTAATTCTGCTATTGGTCGGTTTTATCATCGTTATTAACGATTTTATCAATGGCACCTAGCAGTGTCTTCTTAACCTCTGAAACACTTTCGTCGGGAATTTGCGTAGCTCCCGCTGATAAGTGGCCACCTCCACCAAGTGCTTCCATAATCAACTGAACGTTAATGTTACCATTACTTCGCGCCGAGATTCCAATGTTCCCGTTCGTCCGCTTAAAAACGATAAACGAGGCTTCCACTCCGTCAATCGTCAGTAGCGAATCAACGGCTTGCGCGGCAATGACCGAATCATATTCCTTATCATCTTCAGCGGTAATCAGGGCCATGTTCTCATCAATCTGTTCCATCATGGAAATCAGGTGGTTTCGGGCCATGTAATTATTGATACTTTCCTTCATGAAGTCGGCCATTTCGTCAGCGTTGGCACCGGCTGACCGCAGATAACTCGCCGCATCAAACGTTCTCGTTCCCGTTCTAATGGTAAAGGATTGGGTGTCAACCACAATCCCACTTAGCATGGCGGTCGCCTCTAACTGATTGATTGGATCGGCGTCTTGAGACTGGTACTCAAACATCTCGGTAATCAGTTCGCAGGCTGACGAAGCGTAGGGTTCAATGTAAACCAGGATCGGATTCTCTGGGAAGTCTTCCCCACGTCGGTGATGGTCGATGATGACAACGCGGTTCTTTAAGCGTTTGTAAAGGTCCCCAGAAACACCCATGTCAGGTTTGGAATGGTCAACCATAATCAGCAAACTGTTGTCAGTTGCCTTTTTCAACGCCTTATCTGGAGTAATAATTGACTCTTTAATGTCTGGATAATCATCAATCGCGTTTAATAACCGCTTGATGTCTGAGTGCGGTTCTTCGTCATCCATCACAATCCAACACTGCTTCCCGTTCATCTGGGCAATCCGTCTAATTCCCATGGCGGCTCCCATCGCGTCCATGTCAGGTTGAGCATGACCCTGAACGAAGATCTGATCCGATTCTTTCATTAACTCTTGTAAAGCGTGGGAAATCATCCGCGCCCGGACCCGAGTTCGTTTCTCCATTGGGTTCGTCTTTCCACCATAGTAGCGGGCTTCTTTGTCCTTAGCCTTAACGACGACCTGATCTCCACCACGACCGAGGGCTAAATCAAGGTTACTCTGAGCCTGGTCGGCTAAGTTGTTCAGGTTATTATCATCGTATGAAATCCCGATACTAAGGGTCAAAGGAAGGTTCTGTTTCGAGGTATCTTCTCGAATCACGTCTAAAATCTTAAATTTATCCGCCTCAATTTGATTCAACGCGGAAACGTACAACAGAATAAAGTAATGATCGGCATCAATTCGCTTTAGAAAAATTCCGTATTCCTGCGCCCACGAGCTCAGTTCGTTGGTGATGTAGTTTCTAAGGTTCGAGACGTCCTGGTCGCTCATTGACTGCGTAATTTCGTCAAAGTTATCCAGAAAAATCTGGCCGACCGCAATTTTACCGTTTTCGTACTTCTTTTCAATCTCAGCATAGCGGGTAATGTCCATCATGTAGACGGTGTTGTACTCTCTTTGAATCAACATGTCGAACATGTGACCGCGCCAGGTAACCTCAATTGGCTTGGTCTGGTCAAGGTTGGCCTGAATGATGTCAAAGAGGTCTGGAGCAGAATGGTCAAGTGGATATCCGACCACCTCCGTACTATCAAAGTATGGCTGTAAATATGGATTAATCCACTCCACCACGTGGTTGTCATCAAGGATTAAGATCCCAATCGGCATCTCAAGCAGTGACTCCTGTTGTCCGCGCATGATTTGATAGGACAAATCGTTGATGTACTTATCGGATTCTTCACCCACGCGGTTCATCGTGTTAATGGTATAGACGAGTCCCACACAAGCAATCAGTAAAAGAACGATTCCGATAAAGAAGTTGTAGAGAAAGGCAATTACTAGTCCCAAAATCAATGAAATTGCAATAAAAATCGTAATTTTTCTTAATCGTGTATTTTTTAAAAATGGCGGCAACGTCATTTGTGAAAAGAATTTCTTCATAGTAACTCCCATCTTTGCTCCATTATAGCTTCTATTTTATCACATTGAGGCAACCCAATAATCGGATAAAAAAAAGACCTAACTAAATTAGTTAAGTCTCAAATTCTTAATTAGTCACCAACTACGAATGGCATTAAGCCCATGATGCGGGCACGCTTGATCGCAATGGTCAACTTACGTTGGTTTTTAGCGCTTGTTCCGGTAACTCGACGAGGTAAAATCTTACCACGTTCTGATACGAAACGTCTTAACAAATCAACGTCTTTGTAATCAATGTATTCAATGTGATTAGCGGCGATAAAGTCAACCTTACGGCGACGATGGCCACCTCTTCTTTGTTGAGCCATGTGTAATTCCCTCCTAAAACATTAATCAAATCGTTCCATTAAAATGGAAGATCGTCATCGGAAATATCAATCTGGTCTCCAGAGTTAGCAAACGGATCCTTCGAATTGTCGTTACCTTTACTATTGTTAGGAGTGGCCTGACCACTCGTCTTTGGAGTTCCAAATGGATTTTCGCTAGGAGCGTGATTGCCACCGTTGTTAACTTGACCCTGACCATTTCCGTTCTGTGAACGTGGTTCAAGGAGAGTGAAGTTCTCAACGACTACTTCGGTAACATAAATCCGTTGACCCTGCTTGTTTTCGTAATTTCGGGTCTGAATTCGACCTTCAATTCCAACCAGGGAACCCTTATGCACGAAGTTGGCAAAGTTTTCAGCTGATTTGCGCCAAATGACACAGTTGACGAAGTCAGCTTCCCGATCACCATTTGAGTTAGTGAAACGACGGTCAACAGCTAGCGTAAAAGTACCCACTGCTGCGCCGTTTTGGGTGTATCGCAAATCAACGTCTCGTGTTAAGCGTCCAGTAAGAACTACTGTATTAATCATACTGAAAAACTCCTTTCATTCTAATTATTTGTCGTCTCTTCTTACGATCATATGACGTAAGATGTCTTTGTTAAACTTAGCAAGACGGTCAAACTCGTCTAGACCTTGGTCGTTGTCGCCTTCTTCAACGTTAACAATGTGGTAAGTACCTTCATTGTAACCGCCGATTTCGTAAGCAAGACGACGTTTTTGCCAGTCTTTTGAATCGATTACGTTTGCACCGTTATCAGTCAAGATCTTATCGAAGCGGTTTACCAAGTCAGTCTTGGCAGCATCGTCGATATCTGGTCTGATGATGTAAGTAATTTCGTATTTGTTTTCCATGAATTACACCTCCTTGTGGACTGTCGGCTCTCCAGTAATTTGAAGAGCAAGGGGAGTTAATTAAAAATCTAATTAAACTCACAACGACTGATTATATCATTGATTGTTTTTTACTTCAACAGGACATTCGAGACGTTGACTTGCGATACATGATTAAATACGAAGCTTTTTTTAAATCTTTTTTTAATCACCATTATAAATTGAATTTTTTACGACCACGTAATCAACTTTTCTAATGGCATCAATGTCTTTTCCACCAGCATAAGAAATTGATGACTGCAAATCTTCCTGCATTTCTCTTAAAGTGTCGTAGATACTGCCCTTAAACGGAACCAACAGCTTCTTCCCTTCGACGTTTTTGTAAGCACCCTTTTGAAATTGCGATGCGGAACCAAAGTATTCTTTGTACTCTTTGCCGTCTTTTTCAACTTTTTTGCCGGGTGACTCTTCGTGGCCCGCAAACATCGATCCAATCATGCACATTGTAGCACCAAAGCGAATTGATTTGGCGATATCACCATCAGTCCGAATCCCACCGTCAGCGATGATCGGCTTTCTGGCACCTTTCGCACAGTAACGAATGGCAGCTAGTTGCCATCCTCCCGTTCCAAAGCCGGTCTTAATCTTGGTAATGCAGGCTTTCCCGGGTCCAATTCCAACCTTGGTAGCGTCCGCTCCGGCATTTTCAAGTGCCCGCACGGCTTCTGGCGTTCCAACGTTTCCAGCAATCAGGAAGGTATCAGGCATCTGTTCTTTGACGAATTTAATCATATTGATGACCGAATCCGAGTATCCGTGAGCAATGTCAATCGTAACGTATTCAGGAAGCTGGTTGGCTTTGACCAACTCCTTAATGAAATCATACTCGCCAGGCTTGACTCCAATGCTGATAGAGGCAAAGACCCCGTCAGCGTGCATCTTTTTAACAAAATCAAGGCGTTTTTCTGGTTGAAAACGGTGCATGACGTAAAAATAACCGTTTTTTGCAAGGCTTTCGGCTAAATCAGCATTAATGACCGTCTGCATGTTGGCGGGTACGACCGGGATCTTGAACTTACGGCCACCAAATTCCACGGAAGTATCACACTCACTTCTAGAATTGACCACACACTTATTCGGAATCAGTTGAATATCTTCGTAATCAAACACGTCCATCTTCATAACTCTCCTTGATTATTTTACGAACTATTTTGTCAAATTTAGTTTAAATGTTTCAAACACAACCAATATCATAATCGAATTGCACCATTTAATCAATATGAAAGTGCCAATTTACGAATGTTAACCATAAATTTAGGAAAAAAATAGCACTACCGTTAACGTAGTGTTATTTTAAAGCATTATTCTTCGGATTGATCAGTAGATGAAGCTGGTTCATTGACCTTTGATTCATTCTCTTCATCCTTTGCAACGACTGCCATCGTAGCAACTTTGGCATTATCGTCGACTCTGATTAAGTGAACTCCAAGGGTGGCACGTCCGGTTTCAGAAACGTTGGAAACAGCAAACCGAATCATAACACCCATGTTAGTGATTAACATGATGTCTTCATCACCCGTTACGGTACTCAATCCGACTAGGGGACCATTCTTCTTGGTAACGTTTGACGTCTTGATTCCCTTACCGCCACGACCCTTGATCGGGTAGTCAGAAGCTTTCGTGCGTTTCCCGTATCCATTTTCAGAAATGACAAACACGTCACTGTCAGGTGTCAAGATGGCCGCTCCAACCACATAGTCGTTTGGTCTGAGTCGAACTCCTCTAACTCCTGAAGCGGAACGTCCCATAGAGCGAACGTCATCAGCTCTAAAGCTAACGGCGTAGCCCAAGTGGGTTCCAATGATCATGTTGTCGCCGTTATCCACGATGGATACGCCAATCACTTCATCATTATCGTGTAAGTGAATGGCCTTTAAACCATTCTTTCGAATGTTCAAGAAGTCAGAGACTGGGGTTCGTTTAACCGTTCCCAGTTTCGTTGTAAAGAACAGGTACTTGTCCTCGTCATTATGCTGGGACGAAATACTGATAACCGTTTGAATCTTCTCATTTTGACCGAGATTTAAGAGGTTAACAATTGGAATTCCCTTCGCGGATCGTCCGTACTCTGGGACTTCATAAGCTTTCATACTATAAACTTTACCAGCGTTCGTGAAGAACAGGAGTCGATCATGGGTGGCCGTTGACAGGAGATGTTCAATGAAATCGTCCTTATTAACGCCCATTCCTTGAATTCCACGACCTCCACGATTTTGGGCCTTGAACTCGTCAGTTGGTAACCGTTTAATGTAACCGTTGTGGGTCAATGTAATTACGACGTTTTCCTCTTCGATTAGGTCTTCGTCCTCAATACTGGTAATTTCACCAACCAGTAATTCGGTCCGCCGTTTGTCACCAAACTTTTTCTGAATCTCAAGGAGTTCATCGTAAATAATGCCGTTGATCCGATCCCGACTGTTTAAAATGTCCTTGTAATCTTTAATGTTAGCCAGTAATTTATTGTGTTCGTCGGTAATCTTGCCACGTTCCAGTCCGGTTAATCGAACCAGCCGCATGTCTAAGATGGCCTGGGCTTGCTTATCGTCTAAATCAAAATTACTAATCAATTCGTTTTTGGCGATATCGCCGGTCGCGGAATTACGAATAATCTTGATGACGGCGTCAATGTTGTCAAGAGCAACCAGTAAACCTTCCAGAATGTGAGCGCGAGCTTGAGCCTTACGTAAGTCAAACTTCGTTCTTCTGGTAATAACTTCCACCTGATACTCCAGGTAGTACTGCAAAATTTGTTTCAGACTCAAAACTTTCGGCGCACCATCAACGATGGCTAGCATGTTGAAACTAAAGGAGGTTTGCATCAGGGTTAACTTGTAAAGATTGTTCAAGATAACTTCGGCTGAAGCATCCCGTTTTACATCAATCACAACCCGCATTCCGTCCTTATCGGACTCATCGTTAATGGCGGTAATGCCCTCAATTCGTTTGTCCCTTACTAGTTCAGCAATCCGTTCGATTAACTTGGCCTTGTTGACCATGTACGGCAATTCAGTCGCAATAATGCGCTGTTTGCCGTTTTTTTGTTCCTCAATGTCAACCTTAGCCCGAACGATGATACTACCACGACCCGTTTCGTAGGCCTTTCTGATTCCAGACTTACCCATAACCACTCCCCCAGTGGGGAAATCAGGTCCAGGAAGAGCTTCCATCAAATCATTGGTGGTAGCGTCTGGATTTCTCATCAAAATGTGAATTGCACTAATTACTTCGCTTAAATTGTGAGGTGGAATGTTAGTAGCCATTCCAACCGCAATCCCAGAAGCTCCGTTTAAAAGGAGGTTCGGAATTCTGGCCGGTAAGACCACCGGCTCACGTTCGGTGCCATCGTAGTTAGGCTGAAAATCAACGGTGTCCTTGTTGATGTCTCGCAACATTTCCATCGCAATCTTGGAGAGTCGCACCTCGGTGTAACGCATGGCAGCGGCACCATCACCATCGACGGAGCCAAAGTTTCCGTGCCCGTCAACTAACATGTAACGATAACTAAATTCCTGAGCCATTCGAACCATGGCCTCATACACGGAACTGTCACCGTGAGGATGGAATTTCCCTAGAACATCCCCAACAATTCGTGCGGATTTCTTGTAAGGCTTATCCGGTGTAACTCCCAATTCGTGCATATCGTACAGAATTCGACGATGAACCGGTTTCAAACCGTCACGAACATCAGGAAGCGCACGGGACACAATCACACTCATTGCATAATCCAAGAATGATGATCTCATCTTCTTCGATAATTCAATGTTTTGAACTCGACTTGGTTTATTATTTTCTTCATTTGCCAAGAGATTTTGCCTCCATTCCTTGTTAAATCAGTCAATTAACCTAATTGTTTCACGTGAAACAATTTATACATCCAGATTTTCAACAAAGGTTGCGTTGTCTTCAATAAACTTCCGTCTTGGAGCTACCTTTTCACCCATTAACATGGTGAAGGCTTCTTGAGCAGCCGAAGCATCATCAGAAGTAACTCTTAGAAGCCGACGATGATCTGGATTCATGGTGGTGTCCCACAACTGCGAGGCATCCATTTCGCCTAAACCTTTGTATCGTTGAATTTGTGGTTTTGGTGAAGCCGGAAGTTGAGCTAACAACTCCTGAAGTTCCTCATCAGAATCAACGTATCGTTGGAATTTGTTTCCCTGACGAACTCGGTACAACGGTGGCTGGGCAATGTAGACGTATCCAGCATCAATCATTGGACGCATGTAGTTATAAATTAAGGTTAGAAGCAAAATCTGAATGTGGGCACCATCAACATCGGCATCGGTCATGATGATTAACTTGTGGTAGTTAACCTTACTAATGTCGAAGTCACTGCCAAAACCAGTCCCCATCGCGGTAAACAAAGAACGAATTTCTTCGTTAGCCAGAATTTTTTCCATCGTGGCCTTTTCAACGTTTAAAATCTTGCCACGAATTGGCAGGATGGCCTGCGTCAGTCTAGAACGACCCTGTTTGGCGGAACCCCCGGCCGAGTCACCTTCGACAATGAACAATTCGGAAACCTTCGGATCCTTACTAGTATTATTAGCTAACTTCCCGGGTAAACTGTTGATTTCAAGTCCGCTTCGTTTTCTGGTTACTTCACGAGCTCTTTTCGCTGCGGCTCGCGCTTTAGAGGCCACAGAACCCTTTTCAACAATTTGTTCCGCGATCTGAGGATGTTCCATCATGAACTTGGAAAATTCCTGACCGAAAATGTGGTTCGTAGCGGTTCTCGCATCAGAGTTACCAAGTTTGGTCTTGGTCTGACCCTCAAATTGAGGATCGGGATGCTTAACCGAAACGACCGCGGTCATTCCTTCTCGCACATCGTCACCAGAAAGGTTCGGTTCGCTATCCTTAATTAAATTGTTGTTTCTCCCGTAGTTATTGATAATTCGGGTTAAAGCCTGCTTGAACCCTTCTTCGTGGGTTCCACCCTCATAGGTATTGATGTTATTAGTAAACGTCAAAAGGGTGCTGTGGTAATCGTTAGTGTACTGAATTGAAACTTCGACCGTGATGCCATTTTCCTGACCCTCAATGTAGATGGGATCCTTGAAGATTGGAGTGCGACCCCGATCGAGGAATTCAACGTAGTGCCGAATTCCACCTTCGTAGAAGAAATCGTGTTCCACGGGTTTTTCGGGACGATCGTCTCTAATTGTGATTCTTAACCCCTTGTTTAAAAAGGCCAGTTCTCTGACACGAGTGGTTAAAGTCTTCATGTTAAAGGTCGTGGTCTCGGTAAAGATGTCTGGATCGGGAACAAAGTGAACCTTAGTTCCGTGAGCATCCCTGGGTGCGTCCCCAATGACCTTCATTGGCGTCTTGACGTGACCCCTTTCAAAGTCCATGTAGTACCGCTTGCCACCTTTAGTAACAACAACGTCCAGTTCCTTTGACAAGGCGTTTACCACTGAGGCTCCAACTCCGTGAAGTCCACCGGACACTTTGTATCCGCCACCGCCGAATTTACCACCAGCGTGAAGGATAGTGAAGACGGTCTCTAGTGCCGATTTACCGGTATCTTTTTGGGTGTCGACGGGAATCCCACGACCGTTATCAACGACCGTAATACTGTTATCCTTTTCCACGGTAACGTTGATTTCGTCAGCAAAACCCGCCAACGCTTCGTCAATTCCGTTATCGATAATTTCCCAAACTAAGTGATGGAGTCCCTGTTCGTTAGTGGCTCCAATGTACATTCCGGGACGCTTTCTGACCGCTTCTAGTCCCTTTAGGACTTGGATTTGACTAGCGTCGTACTCCCCTGCCCGTTCTCTTTTTGCTTCTTTTTCTTGATCAGTCACTACAATTCCTCCTCAACTACGTTACTCGGATACAATGACTCCCTTTTCAATGTGAAAAGTCTTGGGATTGTTGATTAAATCAGATGCGACCCCACTCATACTTGTGGTGGTTAGAAAGGTTTGAACCCGATCCTGAATGGCAGTCAGCAAGTGGGTCTGCCGACTTTCATCAAGTTCAGACAAAACATCATCAAGTAGTAAAACCGGGTACTCGCCGGTTTCTTCTTTCATTAAATCGATCTCGGCCAACTTCGTGGATAACGCCGCCGTTCGCTGTTGACCCTGTGAACCAAAGGTGGAGACATCCTTGCCGTTAACCATGAAGTGTAAATCGTCACGATGCGGCCCAAAGATCGTCGTTCCTTGCCTCACTTCTTTATCTCGATTGGCCTTAAATTTAGCCAGCAGACTCTGATAGATTCGTTCCACCGACGTTAAATCGGTCTTTTTTAGCGCAGTGACGTATTTAAATCGCAACGTTTCCTTTTGCTGTGAAATTTCGTAATGGATGGCCGAAGACCATTTCTGTAATTTGGCAATCAGTTGGATGCGTTGAAAAATAATCTCGGCCGCATACGCTGAAAGCTGGTCTGACAATACATCCAGGTAGACCAGATCACTCTGTTTGTGAAGTAATAGTTCACGTAAATAGGCGTTTCGTTGTTTCAAAATTCGACGGTACTGGGTCATGTTGTATAGGTAACGATTACTCATCTGGCCAAATTCCATGTCCATAAAGTGCCTTCTAATCTGAGGTGAACCCTTTACAATCGACAAATCTTCGGGGGCAAACAAAATCACGTTCAGCTGCCCAACGTAAGACGATAGCTTGGGCTGCTCAATGTGATTGACCTTAGCTCGTTTGCCATTTTTACCAAAATCAAGCTCTAGTTCAGTGGTGGTATGGTTCTTTTTAACTCGACCCCACAATTGCGCATGGTGTTCTTCCCAATTAATCAAATCACGATTGGTGGTGGTCCGATGGCTCTTGGTGAGTGCGAGCGCATAAATCGCTTCAAGTAGATTGGTTTTGCCCTGGGCATTTTGTCCAAGTAACACGTTCACTCCATCTGAGAAATGAACGTCAGCATCTTTATAATTACGAAAATTGCGTAATTTCAATTCTTCTAGCTGCATGCTTAACCCTACTTTGTCTTAATAAAAAACATCCCTACGTCTGGAATTGAGACCGTATCACCCTGATAGAGCTTCTTGCCACGTCGATTCTCAGGCTCATCGTTTAGATACACCATATTTTCCTTTAGGTACCACTTCGCTTTGCCACCTGATTCAACAATGTTCTCTTCTTTTAAGAGTTGCCCTAAAGTTATGTACGGAGTCGTTATGAAAATGTCTTTTTTCATGAATTCACCCACTTTCAATCTATTTCTATTATACGCTAAAATTTGGTAAAAGTACATAAATCGGGCGATTTTATGCGTTTTATGCGCGTGTACGCATTTCTAGACAAAAATGCCTCAAATGATCTAAAAAGCTCATATTCGTAAATAAATGGAAATATGAGCTTTTTTAATATTTTGAGGTCTTTGGTAAATATAATTTGGTTTCATTTTAAAGACATAAAAAAAACGACCTCAAAAAGAGGGTCGTTAATAATCATTCTTAATTAAAAGGTTCGAACTGGGGTAATCAATTGGATGAAATCTTCTTTATTTTCGGTTGGAACCAGCGTGAACGGACGAAGAGCTGAGGTAAACGCAATCTCAATGTCAGTTTGCCCAAAAACTCTGAGAGCTTCCTTCATGTAATCGGGGTTAAACGAAATTTCAAGGTCATCGCCCTCTGAAGTCTTTGGCTTTAAATCCTCTTCAACGGTTCCAACGTCAGGAGAATTCCCCGAAATGGTAACAACCTGGTCGGTTGGTTTAATCGTCAACTTAATGACGTTATTTCGTGATTCATGTGACAACAGCGAAGCCCGCTCGATTGCGGCGAGCAAGTCACCGGCCGCAAACTCCATCTTGGTACTTGAGGTCTTTGGAATCAGACGCGAAGTATCCGGATAATTGCCCTCAAGTAAACGTGAGTAGAACCGGGTGTCGCCGAGGGTAAAGAGGACCTGATTTTCCGACAGGTTCATCTGGATGTTTTGATCGATTCCATCAAGCATGTGTGAGAGTTCTTTTAAACTGTCACCTGGGATGACCACGTCAAACTTACCGTCGTCATCAGCTGGAAGACTAACTCTTCGTTGGCTTAAACGGTGACTGTCGGTTGCAACCGCAAGCAACTTATTGTTAGCAAGCGTGAAGTGCACCCCAGTCAAGATTGGCCGACTTTCCTGTTTTGAAACCGCAATGACCGTCTGTCCGATAACCTGTCTGAAAATATCAGCCGCTAAATCAACCGTATTCTCGGAATCAATTTCAGGTAGATGTGGGTAACCGTTCGCATCAAGACCGTTGATCGTAAATTCTGAGTTGCCTGACTTAATCGTGGTCTGAAAGTTGTCACCAACTTCTAATGACATGGTTTTATCGGGTAACTTTTTAACGATCTCACTAAAAAAACGAGCTGGTAAGACGATGCTACCAGTTGAATTAATTGTGAGTTCATTATCTGGATTAGAAGCTTGAATGCTAGTTTGAATTGAAACGTCAGCGTTACTACCAGTTAGTAAAATGTCACTTTCTGATACGTCTAATTTTAAACCCGTTAAAATTGGAATGGTCGTTTTTGATGAGATTGCTCTTGATACGGTATTTAGTGCTTTGATGAAAGCATTACGGTTAATTACGAATTTCATTGCCAAATTTCCCCCTCAAAATGTGGTGCATGTTTATTTACTTAATTAAAAAGATAAAAAACAGTAGAAGCAGTAGGCACTGTTAATACTGTGGATAACTCAATGATTAGTTACGGAATAAAAGTTATCAACTGTGGATAACTTTGTGGGTAAATCAACGGTTAAATTCCCGTTTATCCACACCCGTTATTATAACATTTTTAAACCGAGCAACGCTTAGTGCTGGAGTTCCGTCTTGATGTCTGAGATTTGCTTACTCAGATCAGAGTCATTTGCGGCCATTTTACTAATCTTGTCGTAGGCGTGAATGACGGTAGTGTGATCCTTACCACCGAATTCGTCGCCAATCTTTGGAAGCGAATTGTCGGTCATTTCACGTGACAGGTACATGGCAACCTGTCTAGGAACCACGATGGCTTTGACCCGTTTGGTGCCCTTAATTTCCTTTACACTAATGTGATAGTAAGAGGCGACTTTCGAGATAATGTCTGACACGGTCAGAGCCGAGCGCGCTTTGGCCAACTTCAGCGGCCTTAGGGCGTTTGCCACTAGTTCAGTGTCAATGGGAGCGTTATTGAGTTTGGAAAAAGCCTGCACCCTTGATAACGCTCCCTCCAGTTCTCTGACGTTAGACTCAATTTGACTCGCAATGTAGCCTAATGCATCCGCTGGAATGTTCATGTTGTCAGCTTTGGCCTTGGCCCTAAGGATAGCGGTTCGTGTCTCTAAATCGGGAGCAGTAATGTCAACGGATAGTCCCCACGCAAACCGGGATACCAACCGGTCTTTTAGTTTTGGCACTTCGTTTGGCAAACGGTCAGACGTTAGCACAATCTGCTTGTGATTGGAATATAACGCTTGAAAGGTGTTAAAAAACTCATCCTGAGTTCCTTCTTTATTACCAAAAAACTGGATGTCATCAACTAAAAGGACGTCGACGTTTCGGTAAACGTTTCTGAAATCATCCATCTTATTGTTTTGGATGGCACCGATAAAGTCGTTGGCGAATTTCTCACTTGTAACGTACATCACCCGCTGACTCGGGTCGTGTTTGATAATGTTGTTGCCAATCGCGTGCATCAAGTGGGTCTTACCTAAACCAACTCCACCATATAAAAAGAGTGGATTGTACAATTTTCCGGGTGACTCACTGACCGCTAGCGCTGCGGCCTGAGCCATCTTGTTACCCTGTCCAATCACGAAGGTTTCAAAGGTGTAATTGGGCTCTAAGTGCGTATCGGTGTAACTATATGATTTTTCGTTCTCATCTTCCGGTGTAGGAGCTGGGGTTTGCTTCTTTTTTAATTCTTCTTCTAGAACAAATTTTGGTGAAATATTCTTGTAAGTAATGGCATAAGCGTACTCAACCAGCTGACTTTTAAGCATTTTCTCCCAATAGTCACGGTGAAGCGAGGATGGTAATTCGAGTGTTAGGGTATCGCCATCATATGAGATTGGGTTCACGGTGGCGATCCATGTATCATATGTCGTTCCCTCAAATTTCGGATCCGCTTTAAATTTATTTTTAATTTTGTTCCATAATTCGTTTTGATCCATTGAGAGTGACTCCTTGTGTTTAAATTATGAATGTATAATATCATTTTTAAAAAAAGTTTTCCACAGAAAAAACAGGGTGTGGACAAATGTTTCACACCCTGTTTACTGTTTATCCACAGCATTGTTAATAAATATCAAAATCACGCGAATATTTTAGGTAATTAACACGAAAATGTGGACAACTAATTATTAATGTGACGGGGATGTCAGCATGATTATTCATTTTATCCACAGATTGTGGTTAACGTTGTTAACATGCTGTGTTTTTGTTTAAAAACGTGTTGAATTCGTGTTAATTACGGGATGAGTTATCCACAATAATCCACAAGTAAATTTTATGAAACTTTTTTGAATCGAACGGAGTGTTACCTATGAATTTAAAATCCCTATTTGAAGATTGGTCGATTTGTGATACTATAAGTTAGAAAAGCTATTGAATAAACAATTTAATATAGGCGATTAATTAGTAAGGAGGGTTAGTAATGAAAAGAACTTACCAACCAAAGAAACGTCGTAGAAACCGCGTTCACGGATTTAGAAAACGTATGAGCACTGGCAAAGGTCGCAAAGTGTTAGCACATCGACGTCAAAAAGGTAGAAAAGTATTATCGGCATAGGCCACTGACCATTCAGTGGTCTTTTTCATTATTTTTTGAAAATACTTGGAGATTATTCATGAGAAAATCGTACCGTGTCAAAAAAGAAGCTGACTTTCAAAAGGTTTTCGAAAAACATGATTCAGTTGCTAATCGACAGTTTGTCGTGTATCAACTGGAAAAGCCGGGACAAAAACATTTCCGCATCGGGATTTCCGTTGGAAAGAAGATTGGAAATGCCGTGCATCGCAACTGGGTTAAACGTAGAATTCGCCAGTCGATCACCGAATTAAAGCCAGACCTAAAAACGGACGTTGATTTTTTAATCATTGCGAGACCGAGAGCGGATGCGATGTCACAAAAAGACGTTAAGGCAAGTCTAATTCATGTTTTAAAGTTAGCTCATTTACTAGATTCTGATTATAGCGAGGAATAAAATTGAAAAAACTTAAACGAATCGCTACTACACTTGCAATTGCCAGTATTGGTCTGGTGCTTACGGCATGTAGTAACGCCCCAATTACTAGTCATAGTAAAGGAATTTGGGATGGCTTAGTTGTCTTGAATTTCTCAAGAGTGATTATTTGGTTATCAAAGTTCTTTGGCGATAACTATGGAATTGGAATTATCCTCTTCACCATTCTGGTTAGAATTATTCTTCTTCCGTTAATGATGTATCAGACCAAGAGTATGAAGAAGACCCAGGAAATTCAGCCCCAATTGAAGGCCCTGCAAAAGAAGTACTCCAGTAAAGATTCAGAGACCATGGAAAAACTGCAGACTGAGCAGCAGAAGCTCTACAAGGAAGCAGGAATTAATCCATGGGTCGGCTGTTTGCCAATGGTAGTCCAGTTGCCAGTGATCTTCGCCTTGTATCAAGCCATCTGGCGAACTCACATCCTTCGAACTGGTCACTTCTTGTGGTTACAGCTGGGAACTCCAGATCCGTACTACATTCTGCCAGTTTTGGCCGCCGTGTTCACGTTCCTTAGTTCGTGGCTGTCAATGAAAGGTCAACCTGAATCAAACGGAATGACCACGATGATGACGATTGGGATGCCAATCATTATCTTCTTCACCGCGTTAAACGTGCCATCAGCTTTGTCATTATACTGGGTGGTAACCAACGCGTTCCAAGTAGTTCAAACGTTATTGATTCAGAACCCTTGGAAGATTAATCGTGAACGTGAAGAAAAAGAACGTGAAAAGCGTCAACACGATCGCGCCGTTAAAAAGGCCATTCGAAAGGCCAAGCAGAGTAAACATCACAAATAGATTACTAAACAAAAAGCAGACGTTGGTCTGCTTTTTTTATTTTTGTGACAAATGTAATATTACATCTCTAAAATCCTATTCCAACAGCTATTTAATTTGTGCTAAGATTAATAACGTTAGACGTTTACAAAAATAGGAGAACAATAATGACGAAATACACCGGAGCCACCATCGAAGAAGCCGTTAAAAATGGCTTAAAATCACTTGATACTAATCGAAATAATGTTGAAATTAAAGTTATTAAAACCGCAAGTAAGGGATTTTTCGGACTTTTTAAACATCCCGCAGAAGTTGAAATGGAATTGAAATCATCTGCTCCAGACCCAAAACCAGCAGGTGGCAAGTTAAAAATTAAAAGAGAAGCGAGCACGGCGGTTGCTAATCCGGTTCAAACTGAGGATCGTCACGCTAGAAACGTTGAAGCTATTAGTGGACTAATTAAATATTTACAAGCAATTACTGATCAGATGGGGATTGAGGCCGAACTAAGTTATGAGATGCCAAACAATCGGCATGTGATCATTAATTTTGATACGCCCAAAGAGGGGCTTTTGATTGGCAAACACGGTCGGACCATCAATGCCTTACAGGAGTTAAGTGGGATTTATTTAAATAATATGGGGATTAGCTACCTTGAAGTTGAGCTGGATACGGCTAATTATCGCAGTCGTCGCCTTCAGATCCTTACCAGTCTAGCTGAGCGAACCGCAAGAGAGGTCGCTGCCACCGGCAAACCAGTCTATTTGGACCCGATGCCATCTTTTGAGCGCAAACAGATTCACGTGACGCTTGAAGATAATCCCTACGTGATGACATATTCGGCAGGACGGGAACCCCATCGTTCAATCGTAGTAGCTCCACGGTAAAATGATTGACAAAATAAAACTTTCGTCCTATTATGTGTAGGATTGTAAATTCGAATAGGTAAAGTAGTGAAAGTACTTTATCCACGCAACGGGCGTGGTTTAAGTACTTTTTTTATGCGATTAAAAATGAGAAAGGAGTTTTCAAATGGCACTGACAACGACTGATTACGATACCATTGCGGCAATTTCGACCCCACCTGGTGAAGGTGGCATTTCGATTGTTCGGGTTAGTGGATCGGATGCAATGAAAGTGGCTGAAAAGATTTATCGGGGCAAGAACCTCAAAAAGGTGGCTTCAAACACGATTAACTATGGTCACATTGTTGATCCAGCAGACCACAACAGTGAAATTGATGAAGTGATGGTCTCGGTCATGAGAGCACCCAAGACGTATACCAAGGAAGATATCATTGAAATTAACTGTCACGGTGGCATTGTGGCCACCAATAAGATTTTGCAGCTGGTTTTGAGTAATGGTGCCAGAATGGCTGAACCAGGTGAATTTACCAAACGTGCCTTTCTAAATGGGCGATTGGATTTGTCGCAGTCTGAAGCTGTCATGGATCTGATTGAAGCGAAGACTGACGAATCGATGAAAGCGGCTTTAAATCAGCTCGATGGGAACCTGTCTCATTTAATTAAGCACCTGCGTCAAGACATCTTAGACGTGCTGGCTCAGGTCGAAGTCAACATCGACTACCCGGAGTACGATGACGTGGAGACGATGACGTCGAAGCTTTTAATGGATAAGTCCAAGGAACTAAAGGCGCAGATTGACCAATTGCTAAAAACGGCTAAACAGGGAAAAGTCTTACGAGATGGCTTAAACACCGCCATCATTGGACGGCCCAACGTTGGTAAGTCGAGTTTATTGAACCGACTTTTACACGAAGACAAGGCGATTGTAACCGACGTGCCGGGAACCACACGGGATGTTTTAGACGAATACGTGAACGTTTCGGGAGTGCCAC
Source organism: Fructilactobacillus sp. X8R2C1 (assembly GCF_059900955.1). NCBI lineage: Bacteria > Bacillati > Bacillota > Bacilli > Lactobacillales > Lactobacillaceae > Fructilactobacillus > Fructilactobacillus sp. X8R2C1. The sequence continues at coordinate 91,170 of NZ_JBWXVI010000004.1, read as the reverse complement.
TGCACCTAGTTGATACTGCTGGAATTCGTGATACTAACGATAAAGTTGAAAAAATTGGAGTCGATCGTTCTAGAAAAGCGATTAAGCAGGCTGACCTGGTTTTGTTGGTGTTAAATGCTAGTGAGCCGCTAACCGATGAAGATCGTGAACTCTTGGATTTAACGCAACACAGTAAACGAATTATTCTATTGAATAAAACAGATTTGCCAGAAAAAATTGATGTTGATGAGTTAAAGAACCGCTATCATGCTGATAACGTGATTAAGACCCAAGCCGTAAAGGATAACGGAACCAAATCCTTAGAGGATACGATTTCGAAGATGTTCTTTACTGGTGGCATTAAGAGTTCTCAAAATGACGTTATGGTCACCAATGCCAGGCATATTAGTCTCTTACAACAGGCCAGTGATTCCCTTCAGTCCGTTGAAAATGGGTTAAATAACGGGATGCCCGTTGATTTAGTTCAGATTGACATGACGAACGCTTGGGATTTACTGGGTGAAATTACCGGTGATAGTTACGATGGCGAATTACTGGATCAATTATTTAGTCAGTTCTGTTTGGGGAAATAAGACTTTGACTCAATGGAGGTTTTTAAATGAATAAAATGATACAGCAAGAAGTGAAGCAGACTTACAATGGTGGCGATTACGACGTCATCGTCGTTGGAGCCGGCCACGCTGGCTGTGAAGCTGCACTGGCCGCTGCCCGCATGGGTCAAAAAACACTGCTTGTGACAATTAATCTTGATATGGTGGCGTTTATGCCATGTAATCCGTCGGTTGGTGGCCCCGCTAAGGGAACGGTCGTAAGAGAAATCGACGCCCTTGGTGGTGAAATGGGGAAAAACATCGACAAGACCTACATTCAGATGCGGATGTTAAACACCGGGAAGGGTCCCGCCGTTAGAGCCTTAAGAGCTCAGGCTGATAAGCACGCCTACCACCATGAAATGAAGAACACCCTTGAAAAAGAACCCAACTTGACGCTTCGTCAGGGAATCGTGGAGCGTTTAATCGTGAAAGACGGTCAGGTTGAGGGTGTGGTTACCAATACGGGTGCTAAATATCACTCCAAAGCCGTGGTCATCTGTGCTGGTACGGCCGCTCGTGGTAAGATCATTATTGGTGAACTGATGTATTCCTCGGGCCCAAACAACTCAATTCCAGCCATTCATCTTTCAGAAAATCTGGAAGATTTGGGCTTTGAACTGAAGCGCTTTAAGACTGGAACACCACCGCGTGTCAACGGTGATACCATTCACTACGATGAAGCGGAGGAGCAACCGGGCGACGAAACGCCCCATCATTTCAGTTACACCACTCCGTATGCCGATTATTTACCGGTTTCAAAGCAAATTTCGTGCTGGTTGACGTACACTAATGAAGAAACCCATCAGATTATCAAGGATAATTTGGATCGCGCCCCGATGTTTACTGGGGTCATCGAAGGGGTCGGTCCCCGTTACTGTCCATCAATTGAGGACAAGGTCGTTCGGTTTGCGGACAAAAAGCGCCACCAGGTCTTCTTGGAACCAGAAGGACGCCACAACGAAGAGTGGTACGTCGATGGGATGTCAACCTCCCTTCCAGAAGAGGTTCAACAACAGATGTTACATTCTGTGAAGGGCCTTGAAGACGCGAAGATGATGCGTCCCGGTTATGCGATTGAGTATGACATTATCTCTCCATATCAATTGAAGCCAACGCTTGAAACCAAGAAAGTTAGTGGATTATTTAGCGCGGGTCAAACCAACGGAACCTCGGGATACGAAGAGGCCGCGGGACAAGGCTTGATCGCTGGAATTAACGCTGCCCTTAAGATTCAAGGGAAAGACCCGTTGATTTTGCAGCGGGACCAAGGATACATTGGCGTTCTAATCGATGACCTAGTTACAAAAGGAACCAACGAACCGTACCGACTCCTAACGAGTCGGGCTGAATATCGACTCCTGCTTAGAAACGACAATGCTGATATGCGGCTGACACCAATTGGTCACCAGTTGGGTCTGATTTCAGATGAACGTTATGACAAGTTTGTTGAAAAACGTAATGCTGTTGAGGATGAAATCAAGCGTTTGAACACCGTACGGATTAAACCAAGTGAAAAGGTCAACCAGTTCGTTGAAGCTCAGGGTGATAAACCGTTAAAAGACGGCATCATCGCAGCCCAGTTCTTACGTCGGCCGTATGTAAATTACGAAAAGTTACTTGATTTTATTCCCGCTCCAGCAAAAAAACTGGATCCAGAAGTGGTGGAACAGGTCGAAATTAGAACGAAGTACGCTGGCTACATCAAAAAAGAAGAAGATAAGGTTGCCCGCATGAAGAAGATGGAATCCAAAAAGATTCCCGATCACATTGATTACTCCGTAATTGATGGGATCGCAACTGAGGGTCGCCAAAAATTGGAGAAAATCCAACCCGAGACAATTGCTCAGGCCGCCCGAATCAGTGGGGTTAATCCATCTGACATTGCCATTCTCTCCGTTTACATTCAGCAGGGAAAAATTGCGAAGAAAAAATAAGATCAAGCTGGACTACGTGAATAGTCCGGCTTTTTGTTATTTCTAAGTTAAGTTTTTAACAATTTTTGTAGTAAACTATTGCAATCAATATGTAAGCGCTTTATACTATTAACAATAAACGATACAAAAAAATGGCAAAGGGGATCATTTTTATGCGATATGGAAGTATTGAAGCAGGTGGAACAAAGTTCGTTTGTGCGGTTGGTGATGACGATTTCAATATTGTTGATAGTGTTCATATTCCAACTACGACACCAGAAGAAACGTTAGCAAAGGTCGTTGAGTACTTTAAGAAGTTTGATCACATTGATGCATTTGGGATTGCATCATTTGGACCAATCGACGTTCGAAAAGATTCTGACAAATACGGTTGGATTATTAAAACCCCTAAAAAGGGTTGGAGTAACGTCAACTTTGTTGGAACCATGAAACGTGAATTTGGGGTTCCAATTTACTGGACGACCGACGTTAACGGTTCAGCTTACGGTGAATACATCAAACGTAAACAGGCTAATAAAAATATTGAAGCCGTTAGTTACATCACTGATGGAACTGGGATTGGTGCTGGAACCGTCATCAAAGATGAATTCTTAGGGGTTCGTGGGACTCCTGAATTTGGTCACATTCGAGTTAAGAGACACCAAGATGACATGAACTTTCCTGGGATTTGTCCTTATCATGGTGACTGTCTTGAAGGGGTTGCGTCTGGTCCGACTTTTGAAGCTCGAAACAACATTAAAGGTCAAGATACCCCGCCAGATGATCCAGTTTGGAACATCATTGCGTACTACATTGCCCAAGGAGTTATCAGTTTAACGGTTAACTTCCGTCCCGACCAAATTGTGCTTGGTGGAGGTGTATGTACTCCTCAATTTGTGCAAAAGGTTAGAGACCAATTCAATCTGTTGTTTGATAATTATCTTGACGTTGGTCCTCTTGACGAATACATTAGTCGTCCAGTCGTACCACACAATGGTTCCGCTACTTTTGGTGATTTCGTATTAGCTAAAAAGGCTTTGGACGAATCAAAGAAATAATTAATTAAATTGTTTAAAGGGATGCCTGCGGGTGTCTCTTTTTTTGTGTAAAAAAGTTCCTGACTCTGTTAATTGTTAGAAACTAGGTTAATTGATATTAATCTTTTATTATTCGTGATAACATGCAATTAAACAAGCATAATAAAACTTGGTTATCAAGTTAGTAAGATAAGATCTGAATGATGGATCATAGTATTTATCCTAAAAAGAAGCTAATTTAATTATTTTGGTGAAATTTTAGTTGCGATAATTACAAAGGTTCCCATCCATGGTCCTGTCCACCATCCATTAAAGCCTGCTTTGTATGATTTCTTGATTTTAATTCCGTTCTTTATTAGAATATCTTGATAATCAGCTTGATTGTTTTCGATGTCTACTATTACCATTGTTCCGCCAGATTTAAGTACTCGACTTGCTTCTTCAAGAGCTTTTTGACGTTTTTCTTTTGGTTTAATGTTATGAAATACTAAACTTGAAGTAACAATATTAAAGACCATATCAGAAAACGGTAATTTAGTTGCATCACCAGTTTCTAGGGTCGTCACCCTATTTACATTATTTTCATTGATAATTTTTTCAGTATTTTTTATTGAGTTACTAGTTTGATCACGACTTTTCCATAGATCAATTCCAATTATATTACCTGGTTTGTGAAGTAATTTAGCAATTTTAATTAAAACCAGACCATGACCACACCCAATATCTAAGACCCGATCATCTGGATTAATGGTTAAGTTGCTAATTATATGGTCCCAGATTAAACTCTTTCCTCGCATTGATGTATGTAAAAAAACTAAACCACCCATTAAGAATGAAATTCCAAACCATAATAAAATGATTCCAAGTATATAGTGGTGATTAAACAATTCTAAAATTCCATAAAGTGATAAAAATAATCCTGACGATAGGTAAAGTAAAGGTACTAGGGGGGCATCGATGCCATTTTTAAAAGTTTTAATTGTCTTTTCCTCCTAAAATAAATGAGTTGATTGTGTAGTATTATACATAAAAAATTAATTTATTACGAATGATCCCATTAAATCCATATACAACTTTTCTTGGAAATGATATGATATACATAATGAAAGCGGTTGCAAATAGGGAGGCAGTAAAATGAGTAAAAAAGTTGTTGTGATTGGGTCTACCAACGTTGATAAGGTTCTAAACGTTGATAAGTATGCGTTGCCAGGTGAAACCTTGGCGGTGAAGAATCACCAAGAATCTCATGGTGGCGGAAAGGGTGCCAATCAGGCAATTGCTGCGGCAAGATCTGGTGCCGATACGACTTTTATCACTAAACTAGGTGATGATGAAGACGCTAAGTTCATGATTGAAGGATTTAAAAAGGACGGGATGAACCTTGATTCCGTGATTACCACTAAAGCGCAACAAACTGGGCAGGCCTACATTACCGTTGATAGTACTGGTCAAAACTCGATCTATGTCTATGGTGGAGCCAACATGGCCATGACACCGGAGGACGTTGACCAACACGAAGATGCCATTAAGAAGGCGGACCGTGCGATTGCGCAACTAGAAATTCCAGTACCAACGATTATCGAAGCATTTAAGATTGCGAAGAAAAATGAGGTTCAGACCATTTTGAACCCAGCACCAGCCAAGAAGTTACCAGAAGAATTACTTCAATTGACTGACATTATTACCCCTAACGAAACGGAAGCAGAGGCCCTCACTGGGATTAAGGTGATTGACGACGATTCCATGATGAAGAACGCGGAGTACTTCTTTAAACTAGGCATTAGAATGGTGATCATCACCGTTGGGGACAAGGGTTCATTCTATGCTACTCCAGCAAGTCATGCTTTCATTCCAGCCTTTAAGGTCAAAGCTGTTGACACAACCGCTGCTGGTGATACTTTCATCGGAGCCTTGGCATCACGTTTGGATTTAAACAATGCTAACATCAAAGATGCGATGTTGTACGCTAACCACGCCTCATCACTGACGGTTCAAGTGGCTGGAGCACAGAACTCCATTCCTTATGAAAAAGATGTCTTGGATGTCATCAGTAAGACTTCCAAGACTAAAGAAGTGATCGAAAAAGAGAAGAAACAAGCTGCTGAATACGCCGCTGCTCGAGTTCCAAATCACATTGTGTTAGGACTTGGATCTGGTAGTACGGCTTCCTACTTCGTCAAAGCCATTAACGAACGAATCAAAAAAGAGGGCTTAGACGTTCAATGCGTCGCCACTTCAGTTGGCACCGAGAAATTAGCCGAAAGTCTTGGAATGCCAATGCTTGACGTTAACACCATTGATCGGGTGGACTTAACGGTTGATGGCGCCGACGCCGTTGACGACAAGCTCAACGGAATCAAGGGTGGCGGAGCTGCCTTACTCTTTGAGAAATTGGTCGCAACCATGTCAGACAAGAACGTTTGGATCGTTGATTCGACCAAGTATCACAAGACCTTAGCTGGGCAGAAGTTGCCAGTTGAAGTCATTCCGTTCGGTGGAATGGGTGTCTTCCGATACTTAAATGAAGCCGGATACAAACCAGAGTTCCGCTTCAGAGATGACGGTGATATTCTTCAAACTGACTCAGGAAATTACCTAATCGACATTACAATTCCAGAAGATGCTGACTTACAAAAGTTAGCTCACAACTTGAAGAACTACACCGGAGTTGTTGAACACGGTCTGTTCTTAAATATTTGTGATCAGTTAATTATCGGTGGCGATAAGGTTAAGGTAATTGATCGTCCGAAAGAAGAAGCCAAGAAATAGTTGATAAGTAAATTTCCGGATTGGCGATAAAGCTGATTCGGTTTTTTATTTTGATTTTAAAGGTATAATGATTAGAAAATGGGTTGAGGTGATGTTTAATGACAATTAACATTATTTTGAGTAGTTCAAGAAAGGCCAGTCTGGGACGTCGGATCTTTAAGTACTTACGTAATCGACAAGGTGATTTTGAGCGGGTTAATAATGCTGATTTCAATTTTATTAGTTTGGCGGACTACGATTTGCCTTTTTTCTACGAAGATGTTGCGCCAATGGACAACCAAAACCGGATTTTAAAACCTAATGAACAAAAATGGGTGGATGACATGAAGAAAGCGGATGGTTATCTCTTTTTGGTTCCTGAATATAATCATTCGTTTCCGGCTGTTTTAAAGAATGCGCTCGACTTTTTGGCGTTTGAAGCCAAGGGCAAACCGGCCAAGATTATTACCTATTCTAACAATTCACGTGGTGGCCAATTTTCCTATCCAGCCTTGTTACCAACGCTTGGACAACTGGGTCTGTTTACCCTGCCAAAGCCAACTTTAATTCGAAAGGTTGATAAAAATTTTGCTGACGATGGAAATTTTCTAAAAGATGCTCCCGGGGAAGCCGTGGACATAAAGAAGTTAAATCGAGCTTTTTCCGAAATCGCGTTTTACAGTCAGTTATTTAGGGACCATCCCTTTAAATATGATGCCAGTATTTATGATGAATAAACAAAATTAAGATAGTTTCACATGAAACAATTTGCCAAAGCTCCTGACACTAGTGACTTGAAGTGACGTGGTACATTTATTAATCGATATTACGGTTTTTGAAGATGATGATTTACAAAAGTTAGTTTATAACTTAAAAAGCTACACAGTTGTTGAAAACTATTCTTGACCATCTGTTATCAAGGAATTATTGGTTGTTATCGGTTCAAACTAATTAATCGCCCAAAAGAAGAAATTAAAAAGAAGAATTGATATTCTTCTTTTTTTGTGAAGTTAGATCAAATTATTGTTTAAAATGCTAATCTAGTAGTGTATTATAACGATATATGATAGGTCTTTTACTTCTGGGGGATATTGGGAAAATGTATATAAAAGAAATTAAATTACATAATTTTAAATCGTTTAATGGTGATAAAAACATAGAATTTAAACCTAGTGTTAACTATATAGTTGGAAATAATAATGTTGGAAAAACGACAATTTTTGATGCTGTTAATTTTGTAGTTTCAGGTGGGAAAAAAGAATCTTATATAACAAAAGGAAAAGAGAATGAAGATGTAAGTGTATCATTAATCTTAGAAGATGTACCTGAATTTAACACTCCCTCTTTAAAAAAGTATGATCCTTATATAATAATTAAAGATCATAAAAGAGAATTAGAAATTAAACGTTCGTCCAAAGAAGAAAATATAAAAGTTGAGGGGAAAAATAAAAGTTTAGATATTAAAAAGATTCAAGTTTTGAATAAAAAAGATTCACAATTTGAAAATCCAACTGGTATAGATAAAACAATCAGAGCCCTCTTCGATCCACAGTTTGTTTACGCAGATATACATAATGAAGATTATCAGAATTTTGGGAACACAAAAATAACTGGAAAGTTAATTCAAGAGGTAACTAAGGGCTTTCAAAATAACCAAGCATTTATTGAGCTTGAAGAAGCTCACAAAAAAGCATTTGGAGAAGATGGAATAAGAAAAGAATTAAAAAATACGGAAACTAAAATTGGAGAAGTCTTAGAAAGCCAGTTTGGGGAATCGATTGTATCTTTTAAATTTGATTTTCCAGATGTTAGTGACTTATTAAAAAGAGGAGATATCTTAGTTGATGAGAATAATATAACAACTAGTATTTCTGAAAAAGGAAACGGACTACAAAGAGCGTTAGCATTGGCTATCATACAAGTTTTTGCTAATTTGAATACAAAGGGGAAGGATATACAGTATTTTATTGATGAACCTGAGATATTTTTGCATCCCAAAGCTCAAGACAAACTAATGCATTCATTAATAAAGATTGCCGATAAAGGTGGGCAAGTTTTTATTACAACACATTCTCCATATATAATTAGAAATTACCGTTCTGATAAAGATTCAATTCACATTTTAAATATTAATCAAAATAAGGAAAAAGTTATTAGTACCGTAGAAAAGTTATTATTTTCAGAAACTTCTATTGGGGAAATAACATATAAAGCTTTTGATGTTCCTACAATTGATTTTCATCAACTTTTGTTTACAACTATATATTTGAGATGGATGAAAGAAAACTCTGAAGAAAAACCTAGTATAAATAACTTTGAAAAAAAATATTTAAAAACAAGATGTGAGGATCATTGTAAACCGTTTACTGAAAGATATGTCAAAGATTGGAAACCAAAGTGTAATCATTCACTTCCATATATCATAAGAAATGAAATTGATCATCCAGAAGTATTAGAAAAAAATGAGCGATTTACAGATAAAGAGCTAAAAGATTCTATTGATTGTTTAATTAATATTTATAAGTTAGATGATATTAATCAAGATAAATAAAGTTGTATTTTTTAATATTAAATTTTTAACATAGTATTTATAAATATAGTGTAATTTCACATGAAACAATTTGCCAAAGCACCTGTCATTACTGGCTTGAAGTGACGTGGTACACTTATTAATATAAAAATAAATTGAAATGAGGAAATTAAAATATGAAAGCAGTTGCAGTATTTTGTGGTGCGGCTCCTGGCAATGATCCAGCATACCAAGAAGCCACCAAAAAATTGGCAAAATGGTTGGTTAACCATGACTTAGCGTTAGTTTATGGTGGTGGCGGTGTTGGTCTCATGGGATTGCTTGCCAAGACGGTTCTAGAACTTGGTGGAGTGGTTCATGGCGTCATGCCAAAAGAACTCGTTGATCGTGGTGCCAGTATGGACGGTCTCACTAGTTTAGAGGTAGTTCCCAACATGGATATTCGCAAACAGAAAATGTTGACTCAATCGGATGGTTGTATTGCACTACCCGGTGGTCCTGGAACCTTGGAAGAGATTTCTGAAGCTTTTTCATGGGCTCGAATCGGCGACAATGATGATCCATGCGTGTTGTATAACGTTCAGGGATACTACGACCCACTAAAACAAATGTTTGACGAAATGACCGACAAGGAATTTTTGACGGCGGAAGACCGCAAAAAGTTACTCTTTTCTGATTCATTGTCCGACATCTATGAATTCATGACCACATACACAGCACCAAAAATTAGAACCTACACAAAATAAGATACGAAAAGACATCCTCACTTTTTTGGAAGTGGGGATGTCTTTTGAGTTTTATTCAATTATTAATAATAAATAATGCGTATATCATGTTTTCATTGTCTACATGATGCCTTATTATTGATCTAAGGAGATGAACATTATGATAAGAAGAAAAGCTAAAAGCAATGTACGCAATGATAAAGATACTTTAGCAAATATTCAAGCCAAAAATGATGCTCTTAACGGCCAAACTAATAAAATTGGAAATATTGATGATTTTGATAAGTGGGCAGATAACTTATGATACATATTGAAACCACTTATTTATTTTTTACATCCAACGGCCTATTCAACTTATCCGCTAAATTTACTACCACGATAATGATGAATAGTACCAGTGCGAACCAGAAGACGTTGTGAAAGGCGCCAAGGAGAATCTGATTGATATCACTAATGATGTTAGCTGGAAGGTGAATTCCAGCCGAATTTTTTGATGAAATGACACCGTTTAGAAGTTTGCTGTTGATGGCAGGGTAACGGTTGTGACCTAGATTGATTGATAGGTTAAAGATGAAACCAAATACTCCAGTCATGACAGTCTGTCCCAGTGTTCTGCCCAACGTAATCATTGATGAAGCGATACCAACGTTGTCTTTGGGCACGATTGCTTGCGCAACGACTGTGTTCATCGTGATTACGATTCCCAGTCCGGCACCTGTAATCCCTGAAATGATGTAGAACCAAATCATTGATAGGGAGACGGAACTGAATACCAGAATGAGGTAAAATGCAAATTGAATAATCACAATCGGAATGGTAACGAACTTTGGAGCGAAACGCTTAATCAGCGCCCCAACGAAGAATGAGGTAATTAACCAGGCAACTGGACTGGGTGTAATTGCCAAGCCTGCAATCGTTGCTGAAACCCGATAGATTGACTGTAACCACATTGGAAAATAAATTTGAAAGCCAAATTGAATTCCGCTCAGTAGTAAAGCCGTTAAGATTTGGGCGGAAAAAGTCGATGATTTAAATAGTTTCAGCGGAATAACAGGGTCGCTGGCTTTTCTTTCGGCATGAATGAACAGGATAAATGATGTAGTAATAATGACCAATCCAATAATAATTACGACAAAGTTGATTTTTTGTTCACCCAAAAATTGAAGGGTAACTAACAGTGATACTAGAAACAAGGCCAAGTAAGTGCTACCAAGATAGTCCATTTTGAGGGATGTTTTCTTGGTAATGGGATCTGCGTATCCAAAGCAGATTAGAATGAATACAATGATGCCCAGTGGAACGTTGATGAAGAAAATCCAATGCCAGCTGAGTTGGTCAACGATAAAACCACCAATGATGGGACCAATTAAGGCCGAAATTCCCCACGCCGTATTATTCCATGCCATCATGTTAGAACGTTCTTCTAGTGGAAACGTGTCGGCAATTAAGGTAAACGTGATTGGCATAATTGCACCAGCACCCAGTCCTTGAAGGGCTCTCGCCGCAATCAACAAGCCGATATTCGTTGATAGTCCACAGGCCATTGATCCAATCGTGAAAACTGCTAAGCCGAAGAGAAAAATGGGCTTCCTGCCAATTCGATCACTCAATTTACCGTAAATGGGTGTACTGAGTGTGGTCGTTAATAGATATGTAGCGAACACCCAACTTTGAAAAGCCAGTCCGTGCAAACTGCTCAGTATCGAGGGCAGAGCTGTAGTGACAATGGTGGTCTCAACCGACGTCATGAACGTGGCGATTAACACTGAAATGATGATGAGGACTTTTTTCTTGGTCCATTTCTTCTTTTTCTTCAAGGTAGTTCCTCCTAATTAGTAAAATGTATTTCGATAATTATCGAAATTATAATTAGAATAATCCCATCTAGAATTGGATGCAAGTATCTTGAAAGCAAAATAAAAACAGAAGTCTAATTATGGCTTCTGTTCAATAACATTATTTAAGTGAATTTTGTTAATTAAGTCTTGATTAACGGATAGGTATTTGGTTTGCCCAGCTTTTCTCATATTGGTTAATCCCGCGTGTCTGAGAATTTTGAAATGATAAGAGACGGTTGATAAGGATAGATTGAGATGGGAACTAACTTCGCCACATGTCATTTCATTTTTATTTTCCATGAGAATTCTGAGAATTTTAATCCGATTTGGTTCAGAAAGAGCTTTGAAAATGCTGGCTAATTGTTGTTCGTTAGGATTATCCAAGAAACTTTCTCCTTTCACTTCATTTTAAAAATTAACTATTCCATTATTTAGAATAATTGGGTATGATTATATACAGAGTGATAATTGATTTGATCACCAATTGGAGCTTTAGTAGGTTTACTGTGTTGAGCCTCATCTCCACCTTAATAATTAATGAAGAGGTGAGTCGCTTGAATACAGAAGAAAGTGGGTTATTGGGATTGTTCCACTAGCAGTAGTGGTTCTTGTTATCTCGTGTGCAGCAATTAACTTTGCTAAAGCATACGCGATAATAAAAAAAGCTAACCGCAAAGATTAGCTTTTTACCCAAATAACACACTAAACCTATGCAGAAGAGATGATAACAGCATCTCTTCTTTTTTATTTAGTATACACTTATTTTATTTCCGTTGATGACGAATGTCAATTATTATTTGGTATGAAATGATTATTAAAATAGTTTCACGTGAAACAAAAATAATTTTTATCTAACAAAATTTTCTTAAGGACAACTCGTACTTATTAGTGTTGTCCTTTTTGGTTGCTCTAATTATATTGATTATCAATATTCGTTAATTAATTAATGTATTGAGTGTAACAGGGTATATAAAACATGTATTTAAATAAAATACGAACAATTAAAAGATATTTATTGAAAATTGTATGTATCATGATATGATTAATTTGTCTGGTACAACAATTTTTTTGGGAGGGACTCGTAATGAAACTCAAGCAAGCTTTGAAATGGATTACAGCTGGTGCTGCACTTACATTTTTATCGGTCGGATTAGTTGGATGTGGGAAACAGTCAAGTAATTACAAACCAAAGAAATTAACGGTTGGTTTTACGCCATCAGTGAACGCTGGGCAGGCCAATGCTGAGGCCAAACCACTCGCCAAGCAGTTAGAAAAACAGCTCCATATTCCGGTCACAGTCAAGGTTTCAACTGACGGGAACTCACTTATTCAGGCCATGGGTTCAAAGACGTTGGATGTTTCTGAAATGAACCCTGGGGACTTTGTCTTAGCGCAAAAGAATTACAAGGTGGTTCCCCTCGTTCAAGCGACGCGCCAAGCACGCGATCCGAAGACTTTGCAACTCACTAATAAGTCATCAGATCACTTTTATTCCACAATTGTTGTCAGAAAAGATAGTGGTATCAACAACATCAACGATTTAAAGGGCAAAAAGATTGCCACTGGTACCACGAATTCAACGGCGGGTTATATTTATCCGGTCGTTGAGCTTATGAAGCACGGAATTAATATTAACAAGGATGACATCAAGACCGACGTTATTAATGGTTATGATCAAGCTGTACTGTCCGTTTTAAACAAGAACAACGATGCTGCCTTTACTTTCCAAGGAGCTCAAACCTTAGTCCAAAAGGACAATCCGAACGTTATGAAGGATACCAAGGTTATTTACACGACTAAGGCTATTCCAAATGACGTGGTTGCTTGTCGAAGTGACATGTCGAAGTCGTGGCAGAAGAAGATCGCAAAGGCCTACGAGAACATGGCGAAGACGAAAGAGGGTCATGACGTTATCTTTAAGATTTATCAAGAAGAGGGATACGTTCCGTACAAGAAGTCAGAATTTAAGCAACTTCATTCGTACATGGACCAAGCCAACAAGATTAGTAAAACCAAAGAATAAGCGAGAGGGATTAAATTGAGCGATTCGGATATTTTACAAGTTAATCATGTTACCAAAACTTATCCTAGTGGTATTAAAGGATTAGATGATATTAGTTTTAACGTCAAACGCGGTGAATTCATCGCGGTCGTTGGACTTTCAGGTGCGGGGAAAAGCACCCTGTTTCGTTCCCTTAATCGGATGCAAGATATCAGCGACGGCAAAATTATCATCAACGGGACTGATATTTCTAAATTGAAGGGGAAAGCGCTCCGCCACTTTCGCCGAAAAATTGGAATGATTTTTCAAAGTTTCAACTTAGTGAACCGGCTTACGGTTCAAAAAAACGTTTTAAGTGGAAGAGTTGGTTACTATCCAGTCTGGAAAACACTTCTCGGTTTGTATAGTAGAGAAGACAAGGAAAAGGCGGTTCGATCACTGGACCATGTTAACATGCTCAAAAAATTATACGATCGAGCGGACTCCCTTTCTGGAGGACAGATGCAGCGGGTCGCCATCGCACGAACAATGATGCAAGAACCTGATTTGGTTCTGGCTGATGAACCCGTTGCTTCCCTCGATCCCAAGACTAGTCACGGAGTTATGCAGGATTTGAAGAATTTAAACGTCAAGGATCACGATACTGTTCTGGTGAACCTCCATTCAGTTGAACTAGCACTTGAATTTGCGGACCGAATTATTGGAATTCGGGATGGAAAATTAGTGTTTGACAAGCCAGCGGCTGATTCTACTCCAGAAGATTTGAAGGCGATTTACGAAGGAGGCAATAGCTAATGCACACTAGCGACATGCCGAAGATGTCCTTTGTCAAAAAGTATCACGTTAAGGGCATCATTGTAATTGCCATTTTGATCGTTTTGTTTATTTACTCCATGAAAATTTGTGGGGTTGATCCCAGCTTGTTTATCTCGAACATCGCCCAGTTTGGGGTTCTGATTGGTCAAATGAGTAACCCGGATTGGTCGTACTTTAGTTTTATCTGGGACCCACTGGTTCAGACCGTTCAGATGGCAATCCTTGGAACTACGATTGGAACCGTCTTTGCGATTCCAGCTGCATTTCTGGCCGCACGGAACCTTGATCACAGTAAGGTTATTCATGGCACGTCTCGGTTCGTACTGGACATCGTCAGAACGTTACCGTCACTTCTGTTGGCAGCTATCTTAGTTGCCATCTTTGGGATTGGTCCAACGACTGGAACCATCACGCTAGCCATCTTCTCATTTGGGATGATTTCCAAACTGTTCTATGAAGTATTAGAGACGGTCGATATGGGGCCAGCTGAAGCCATGAAAGCTTCTGGTGCCAGCATCCTTCAAATTATTCGTTTGGCCATTATTCCCCAGATTACAGGTCAATTTTGTAGTTTCTTCCTGTACACCTTAGAAGTTAACGTTCGTTCATCAACCGTTTTAGGATACGTTGGTGCTGGAGGCCTTGGTTTGTATCTTCAACAAACCATCGATGAATTCAACTACTCCGAGACAGCGGTTGTAATTTTAGCAACCTTCGTAACGGTTCTGGTGATTGACATCCTTAGTAATTACTTGAGGAGGAAACTACAATGACCATTCCAAAAATTAACGAGAAACAAAAACGATGGGACCGCTACAGCTGGATCGTTTGGGCAATTGTCATCATTTTGGTCTATGGCTGGTGTTTCTCTGACATGAAATTTAGTCAGATTCAGGAATCAGCTGGCACGGTTTCTAAGTCCATCTTCATGGGACTGATCCATCCTGATTGGTCCTACATCTACAATGGTAGTGGAGAAGACCTGGTGTCACAGTTGATTATGACGCTTGCCATTGCCTTTTTAGGAACCATCATTGCCGCTGTCATCAGTGTTCCGTTTGCGTTCTTCGCTGCTCATAGTAAGAGTAGTAAGTATAACGTAACGTCTAAAGTGGGAACCTTCCTTTTGACCGCCATTCGAGCTTTCCCCGAAATCGTTTTAGCGATTATGTTCATTAAAGCAGTGGGACCCGGTAGTTTTGCCGGAGTCATGGCCCTTGGGATTCACTCCATCGGAATGCTAGGGAAACTCTTCTCAGAATCCATTGAGGAAATGAATCATAGTTCGGAGTATTCCATCGTGGCGGCTGGCGGCAGCAAACCACAGGTTTTCGCACTATCGACGTGGCCGACCATCCTGCCAGCTTTGATTTCGTACACTTTGTACAGCTTTGAAATTTCAGTTCGAGCTGCCTCAATCCTTGGTTTGGTTGGTGCTGGCGGAATCGGGGCGCCAATGATTATGGCATTGAACACTCGGAATTGGCCGAGAGTAGGAATCATCCTATTGGGGATCGTCATCATGGTCATGGTGATTGATGGCTGTTCCGGATACATTAGAAGGAAATTAATTTAATGAATAGTCAAAAATACCAACTAATTCCAAATGGGAGTTAGTTGGTATTTTTTTCGTTTATAGTATAATTTACTTAAGGATTGAATTTAATTGAAAGAAGAGTGTCTGTATGCGATTTCTTAAATCATTAGGTAAGTTTATCTTGGCACCATTGCTTTCGGCTTTGATTGTTTTCGGTAGTTTTCCTGAATTGTTTGCGGTTATAAACATTAAGACTAGCCTCACCCTTAGTCCCGCCATGTTTTGGATTATTTTAATCTACGGAATGGTGGTGTTTGCCGTAGTTTACGCTTTGTTTTATAACGTCCTGTTCAAAAAGGGTAAGCCAAGTTCAACTAAATACAGTAAGTACGCCTCAGTTGGGATGCTTATCATTAACCTGATTTATGTGGTTTCCGCGCTGCTGCTTGGCTTGATCATGATCGGAATGAAAATGCCACAGTTTATTGATTCCATTGTGAGTGGCTTTACGATAATTGGGTTGCCCATTATCCTAATTCTGAACTTAATCGATTTCTTGTGTTATCCAACCAAGAAAACGTACGTAATTAATGGAATTTTCTTTGCGTTTGCCACTATTGTTTATGTGATGTTGTGGTGGAACTAATTATCAATATTGAATAACGAAATATTTTGATTGAGCTAATCAGTGATGATTGGCTTTTTATTTTTATTAAATTTAGATCCAATGTTGTAACAAATCATTACGATAATTAAGTTAATTATTATCTTTTTGAACAAAAATCGATTAATTTATGCATTATTAGAAGATTAAAATGAGCAAAGCAGATAGTTGGAATTAAATAAAGAATAAATACAATTAAAGATGTGTTGCTTAATTTCCAATATTTAATTATGATCCAAATCATAATTGGTAGTTCTAAAATGGCAGATACTATGCCAGGTGTGTAAGATTTAAAACGTATTGTTGCTGAGTAGTGAATTAGAAAATGGAACGTGTAGATCAACAAAAACGATAAATAAAGGGTTGAATTATTTGAAATAATACAAATAACTGATATTAAAACTAATATAATAAATTCTTCTAATACACCAACAGAAAATAAACTCGAATTTTTTGCAGCTCCAAATAATGGATTCTTCATTTTTGATAAGGTTACGACATTCTTTTTTACCCAATTTGGAACGAAAATAATTTCTTCAAAATCGTGAAGCATAAATAAAATTGGTAAGATCCAAAAGCTTAAAAGTATTTTCATTTTCAATCTCCTTACCGTCACACATGTGACATTTTTTGAATTGCTGTTAGTATAGTACTAGAGATTAAATTTCGTCTATACTATTTCAACAAGTGATACATATTTCGTTATTTTGTGACAGGAGGATAAAAAATGAGTAAGAGTACTGATCGATCAAGAGCGTGGCTCATCGACGCTTTCTTTGAACTATTAAAACGCAAAAATTATTCTGAAATTACGATTAGTAACATTACTGAAGAAGCTCAATTAGCTCGACGAACTTTTTATCGCATTTTTGATAATAAGGCGGATTTACTGAACTATTATTGTGACAATTTATTTAATGAGTATTTTGAAATGTTGAAGCAAAAAGTTAATGAAGAGATGTCATTTAAAGATATATTGAATATCTTTTTTGCTTTTTGGTGGTCTAAAAAGGATAAAGTAACGATTTTAATTCAAAGAGATTTATTTATTCCGATTATGTTGAAAAAAAGAGATAAATCTGAGGATGTTTATTCTTTATTTAGTTTCCCGTGGCATGTAAACGTGAGTGAAAATGGGGCAAATTACATCATGACTTTTTTCGTTGGTGGATACTGGAATGTATTAGATAAGTGGCTTAGGAAGAATAATCCTGAATCACCCGAATATATTTCGAAATTGTTGTTTAAAGCTTTAAACAAGATAAAATAAGCTGACAATCTAATGGTGATTGTCAGCTTATTTTTAATGGCATATTTTGATTATTTTATTAATTTAGTACAATAGATGTATAAGTGTTATCTACAAAAAATATCATTTAATAAAAAGAGGTCATTTGATTTTGAAAAGTAAAAAACATCAATTACTGACGCTGAGCGTGATATTTTCGCTGGTGTTTTTAATCATGCCGCTGATCTTCAATCCTAGTACGGTCGATGCTAGTAACAAACAGCCGCCCATTTCACAGAATGAAATTAACATAAAGGCCAAAAGTGCCATTGCCGTTGATGCCACCAGCGGCCAGATCATTTATAGCAAAAACGCTAACCAAGAGTTGCCGATTGCGTCCGTTAGTAAACTCATCACTACATATATTGTGTTAAACCAAATAAAAGCAAAAAAGATCTCGTGGGACAGCAAGGTCAAAATTAGCCCTGGGGTTGCTAATTTGAGTCAGAAACGTGATTTTACCAACGTTCCGTTGAAAGCTGGGCAATTGTACACGGTTAAACAACTGTACGACGCGAGTCTGGTTTGTTCTGCTAACGGTGCTGCCATGGCACTTGGCGAATATTTGGCAGGTCCTAACCACGACTTCGGTAAAATGATGAATCAAGAAGTCAAAAAATTGGGAATTAAGAACGGGCAATTCTATAACGCATGTGGATTGGCTAATCATGATTTAGGCGCGCTAAAGAATCCTAAACTAAGTGATGACGCTGAGAATACGATGTCAGCTAGGGAATTAGCTCAATTGTCACAGAAATTAATTACTCAATACCCGCAAATCTTAAAGACTACCTCAATGACCACATTGGAATGGGATGGAAATACGCACAAGAACACTAACTTACTTCTGGGCCAAACTAATCCATTTAAGATTGATGGATTAAAGACGGGGACCAGTAATACCGCGGGTGAGAATTTTGTGGGAACCGGTACCAGCAACAACGACCGTGTGATTACCGTCGTTTTGGGAGCGCCAAAGGAACAGCGCTTCACCCAAACTCAATTAATGCTCAATCAAATCAGTCAGAGCCTGGAACCAATTACGATTGGTGACAACGTGATTAAAAATAAAACCGTCAACGTTGTTAACGGACAAAAGCAAACAACCAAGATTGGAGTAGTAAAGCCTCAAACGTACTGGTTACCGCAGGGTGAAAAATTAAAGACAGACTTTGTCTCTACCAACCACTCTAGGGTTTTCAAAACGCCACTTGCTCCAATTACGAACGGCGAGAGGGTTGGAACGGTTAACATCCAGGCGTCTCAAAATGAATTAGACTTATTACCAAACAGTTCCATGAGTGTCCCCGTTGTTTACAAATCGACCAATCCAGTAAATGTGATGAAAATGATCATGGGCGCGATTGAATTACTGGTTATCCTTCTGTTGTTAATCTACTTAATTCTTCAAATCAGGAAGTTTAATCGACATCGTCACTAGTAATTAAAATTATGAAGTTTTCATTAATCGACCGCAAAAAGTGTTGTCGAACGCGCTAATATGCATTATACTGGTAAATGTAATTGAGTTTTGCTTGCGAGCGGCTAGCTCAACTTGTTAGAGCAACGAATTCTTTATTCGTGAGATTGAGGTTCAAGTCCTTGGCTGCTCATATAAATGTAAAAAAATGATTGCCTGGTGGGGCAATCATTTTTTTATGGATTTTATTTAAATTGACATCTAATTATTTATTCCATATAATAAAAACGAGAAGAAATCTCTAACTTTTTTCTCATCGCAAGTTGGATGCGATTATCATAGGTGAGTTAGTCCACTATGATTGGCTTTTTTATTATTACGTCTGCTGTGGTGATTTTAATTGCTGACAGTATTAAAACACACCGTAACTGCTAGAAGACTAGTGGTTATGGTGTGTTTTTATTTCTTAATTATATTTTTCAACGTTCTTTTTGATAAAGTTGGCGGAAGCCTGGAGTTTATCCTTTTCTTCATCGGTTAAATCAAGTGGGACATCTTCAATGATGCCGTCTCTTCCAACCACAACTGGGTAGGAGAAGTATACGCCATAGTCAGAACGGTAGTTTGAGACTGGCAAAACGGTGCGGGCATCAGAGAGAACGGTGTTGGCGAGTCGTACTGCGGCACTGGCAACTCCGTAACTGGTGTAACCCTTACCTTGCATTACTCTAAAACCGCCGTGGCGTGCTTCCTGGTCTAAAGTGTCGAGGTCAAGATGACGACTTTTGGCTAACTTTTCAATTGGTTGGTCAAGAGCCCGAACGGTCGACCATGCGGTAAACTGGGAGTTACCGTGCTCGCCAAGGTTGTAACCAGTCACCGAGCGCGAATCAATGCCTAGCTTTTCACCAACGGCACGCTTCATTCTGGCAGAATCTAGGAGTGTTCCCGTTCCGATGACGTGCTTTTTTGGTAAACCAGTAATTTGTTGGTACAACTGAGTAATCACGTCAACTGGATTGGTAATGGCAATCAAAACGCCATTAAAACCGGAATCACGAATCTTGGGTGCGACCTCTTTGACCTGTTCGATGTTGTAGGATAATTCGGCAAAACGATTGTCGCTGTCGTTATTTGACAGTTTAATCTTACCAAGGGCCGAGATAACAACGTCGGCGTCCTTTAAGGCGTCGTAATCATTCACAATGATATTGGTGTGAAAGGGTAGATTAGGCATCCCCTCCCGAAAGTCAATGGCGTCAGCGTTGACCTTGGCGTCGTTTTTATCAATCATTACTAAATCATCGGCGAAACCGTTCACAACGATGTAATTTGCCACCGTTGATCCAACGTGACCGTCACCAATGATTCCAATTTTTCTAGTCATAATATGCCTCCCATTAATTATTTGGTTTCAGTTTAACAGATTGAGGTTGATTGGGAGTAAAAAAAGTTGGATTGACATTTATGCGTTTATCACATACAATAATAGTTTAATAAAAAAGGAAGAGATGTCCGATATCTCTTCCAAGCGCGTATTTCAGGTGCGTTAATTGGTTGGGCTAATCAGTGATGATTAGCTTTTTTTATTATATATGGATATTAAAGTGACCCGTTAATTTATCGTTTAAAATAATCAACTTTATTTGTATTTATTAATTAGCTTATTAGGATTATTTAATTCGTTAAATTCATTTTGATTTAAGTGGATAACGCCATTTCCAATCATTGGAATTCCGCTCACTTTTGCGATCTTATAATTTGAATATACGGTCAAAGAGGTTTTAATATTGTGTTTTCTTTCATGACTTACATATTTATAGCTTACTTTAGCATCCTTAGGAACCTTTTCTTTCTTTACTGAATTATAGTTTTTATCTATTTTTGAAAGAATATCAGTGCTTTTATGACCATTTGCCGTTTCAATAACTTTGTTATTTGCATCATATACTTTTAAATAATCTTTCCCAGAGCTATTTAACGAGAAATTCTTACATCCACTTAGAATAAACAACATTGTTACGCAAAGAATTGGAATTATAAACTTTTTAGATAAATTCATAACTTCCTCCTTGTTTTTTAATAATTTTACCGAAGTTAGAATAATTGTCAATATTAGGTTAATTTTCTAAAAGATTGTTTATCTTCACTAAAATCCTTCCTTGTTTTCCATGATCACTTAAATGTTTTTGGGCTTCTTTGACATGATTAAAATCATAGGTTGAGTCAATATAGGATTTTAAAGAACCATCATTTAGCATTTGGATAATTTTGTTGTATTTTTGAGGAGCAATTGGTTTATTTTTAAACAGATAATTAATCTCTTTACGAATGGGAATAAAGTTCGGTAATGCTGACGAAAAAATGGTTCCGTGCCTACATAATTTGACTTCTAAACTGTGCAATATTTGTACATTTCCAGTTGTGTCTAAAACACAGTTGAACTGGTTGTTAGACAACTCATTTTTATCGGTCACAATATTATTTTTAAAATTACTAGATAAGAATTTTTGATCAATTTCAGAAGAAAAAATTACCGTTTCGGTTCCTAATAAATTTAACATTTGAATTAGGTAACTCCCAACACCACCCGATGCTCCAATTAAAAGGACTTTATCACTGGAAGTAATCTTTGATTCTAGGATCATCATTAGAGCAGTATCTGCACCGCCAAAAATGGTAGCACCTTGTTTCAAAGAGACTCCGTTAGGCAATTTAAATGTATAAAATGGTATTTTTGGTGAAACATATTCGGCATAGCTTCCAGTTGTTGAAACCCCAATCACATTTTGGTTGATATTTTTGCTGTTTTTTAATAATCCTGAATTTTGAATAGTACCGGAAAAGCTATATCCAATAACATTAGGAAGTACCTTTGAATTTAAATCCCCTAGTAGTCCATTTTCACTATAAATATCCCACGGTAAAACTGGTACGTACTTTACTTTGATTAAACTAGATAATGGTAATATTCTTGGTTGTGATATTTCTTTAGATACCAGACCGTCAATTCCATCATAGTTGGTTTGAACAATTGCTTTCATATTAATTTCTCCCTTATTTTTTATGATTTAATTTTAAATAAGCAGATAGAAAAACGATAATTAGTATTCTAATTATCGTTTTTTAGTAAGCTCAATTATTCTTATATTTAATTAAGGGAGGGATACTTATGTTGTGGCAATTGATTGTACTTTTCTTTATCAGTCTGTTAATTAGTAAATTTTTTTCGGTATCTTTACTTACTACAGCACTGGTAGTTTATGCAATATACTTTGTGTTATTTTTTATTAAATTACTTATCTTACTTTGGTTAAGAAAAAAGTTATGAAATCATCTAAAGTTTACAGATTTTTATTAATTTTTTGGTTAAATACATCTGATAAAACAGTGGCATTTTTTCTAGATTTATTTTCGTTGTCTTTATCACGCAACTTTTCGTAGCATTTTGATAGTAAGAAGTATAAATCAGACAACATGTAGTTAGAATTGTTTTTTGTGATCCAAACGATTCCATCTGAAATAATATTAATTGCATCGCTATATTTTTGGTGATCATAAAGGGTTAAAGCGTATTGATAAAAGACAACATTTAAATTTTCACTGTAATCTTTGAAATGATAATTTTTAATTTTGTTGATTAGAAAGTTGAATTGTTCGCTATTGAGTTTTGCTGATTTGGAATTGATAAAGTCAATTGCGCTGAGTAGGAGAATTTCAATCGACGATAAGTTTCGCTTGGCTTTTGAATTATAGGTGTATTGTAATGCCATTTTAAGAATTTTGGCAGATTCCTTTGGATCTTGCTTTAGTTGAAATACCGCACAACCGTAATAATAGTAATATTTCTGAAAATCTTTGTCGTAGTGAAGTTGATTAATGACATCTGAATGATCCAGCAGGTCGACTAATTTTTGATATTCATGTTGATTACATAAATTTTCGATTTTTTTCGTAATGTCTTTGAATGAGCCAATTTCAAAATAGTCAGCTAGTAGAACACTATCAATGGAAATGTCTAGTTTATGACAGATCTGTGATAAAAGAATGGCATTTGGGATATAATTTCCCATTTCGATACTACTAATCATAGACTGTGAACAGATTCCGCTTGCTAGTTCAGATTGAGATAAGTCATGTCTTTTTCTCTCGATCATAATGTTGCGTCCCATTATTTTTGATGCATGATTAACAGTGTTCATGATAGATGCTCCTTCAAGAGAATTGGCTCGTTTAGGCAATTATAGACGACCTTACGGATAATGTGTATAATCATGTGCAAATACTATTATTAGAATTATTGGAGTGTTTTACATATAAAATTATGGGCTGGAGTATCCATTTTTGAAGCATTAACGTTTGTTGTATTTACAACACTAATTTTTGTTAGAAAAGTTGATGCGACTGGTGTAGTCCAAAATACTGAACTTAAATGGATTACTTTTGGGATCTTGTTAGTTCCATATGTAATTCTACTTATTTGTCAGTTAATTTGGTACCTTATGATTAAAAAATATCATTCGGCAAAATAAAAGAACTAGCATATTCGTATCTAAATATGCTAGTTCTTTACTTCCTAAATTTTATCAAACGCCTGTTTCAAATCGTCCAGTAAATCTTCCTTATCCTCGATCCCAACTGACAAACGAATCAAACCGTCGGCAATCCCGTCCTTTAGACGTTGTTCTCTTGGAACTGAACCGTGGGTCATGACCGCTGGAACCTCAATCAAGCTTTCCACGCCACCAAGGCTTTCGGCCAGGGTGATGATTTGCAAACTTTCGATAAACGTCTTCGCTGACAGTCCTGGTTGCAGTTCAAACGAAATCATGGGACCAAAGTTACGCATCTGTTTCTTTGCCACTTCGTAGTTCGGATTGTCAGGATCACCAGGGTAATAAACCTTCGCCACTTTGGGTTCATTTTTGAGAAAATCAAGAATGGCGTTCGTGTTGTCTTGGTGAACCCGCATGCGAGCACCCAGCGTCTTAATGCCACGTTGAACCAACCAACTGTCATCGGGACCAAGCGTACTACCGATGGAATTCTGCAGGAAGGCCAACTGTTCGGCAATCTGGTCATCGTTAGTAACGGCAACGCCCGCCACGACGTCACTGTGTCCACCGAGATACTTTGTAGCTGAGTGAACCACCACGTCAGCGCCCAAATCCAACGGGTTCTGATTATAAGGGGTCGCAAAGGTGTTATCAACGATGGTTTTGGCAACGTGTTTTTTCGCCATTTCGGATAATTTATGAATGTCGGCTACCGTCAGCAGTGGGTTCGTAGGGGTCTCAAAGTAAATGGCTTTAGTGTTGGGCTGAAAAGCAGCTTCAACGGCATCAGTATCCTGCATGTCAACGGCCGTGAACTCAAGTCCGAAACGTTTCATTACTTGATTAATTAGACGAATCGTCCCACCATACAGGTCTTGGCCGACAATGATGTGATCACCCTTGGAGTACATCGAGAGGATGGTGTTGATGGCAGCAGTCCCCGAACTAAAGGCAAAACCAGCGGTTCCGTTTTCGAGTTCTGCCATCTGGGTTTCAAGGGCGTACCGGGTCGGATTGCCCGTCCGTGAGTATTCCCAGCGTGGATTCCCGCCAAGCTTAGTTTGTTTAAAAGTTGAGGTGCGGTAGACCGGGACGGAAACGGCACCCGTTCCCTTGTCGCCGGTGATACCACCGTGAATTAATTTTGTGTCAATGTGCAAAGTAAAAACCTCCTTGAATGTGACTATTAGGATTGATTATAGACTAGTGATGAAAGTTAGAAAAGAAATGGCATTATCGAATTTAATTTTGTAAAATCGGTTTTATCGTTTCGTGACATGTGTTAGAATTTTCCTATTCAATTAACGTTAGGGGAAGTTTATCATCATTAAAAAATTAGAAAATAAGAAAATCGTATACTGTCTTTTAGCGATTATCGTCGTTATTGGATTAGTGATTCTATTTAAGGATTATTTTCCACAGATTCGGATGTTTTTTGATCCAAGTCAGCGTGGCGAGGCCGTCAAAGAAATTCATGAGCATGGGGTCATTGATGCGGCTCTGTTTTTAATTGTTTTAACGTTTGCGACACTGTTACCATTTGTTCCCTATCAAGTAATTTGTGTGTTAGCCGGCATTTGTTTTGGAAACGTTCTGGGCTTTTTTATTAATTTAATTGGATTGACCCTTGGAGGTCTTTGCAGTGTTAAGTTAATTAAGTCCGTCCGTAACATCGCCAGTAATTATCGAGATAAAGAATTGAGTTTTAGTAACGTTAAGCATCCCTTTATCATTCTATGCATTGGTTATGCCATCCCATTCTTCCCCGTTTATTTAATTAGTTACGCGGCTTCACGGTTCAAAATATCACGTAAACTACTGGTCCTAGCGGTCGTGATTGGGTCAATTCCACAGTCGATCATCTACATTGTCGGTGGGATGTACATCATTAACGGTAGTTTAAAGCGTATTGTCGGCGTCCTAGTTGGTGCCATCCTGTTTATTATTGTTTTACACATGGTCATTAATCACTTTACAAATAAAGATAGTTCTAAGAATAAGCATCAAGAAACAGCGAAAGATAGTCAAAGCAAATCGAACTAGATTAATTAGGCAATCCATCCGGGTTGTCTTTTTTACGTTCAAAATTTGGCTTCTGGTAATGATAATGGTGTTATAATCAAGCCGTTCAATTGTTTGTAACAAAAAACTAAATAACGAGGGTTGCTTCCGATACGCCTCGCTAAAAACAATGAGGAGATGTTCATAATGTTACATGCATTAGCAAAAAGTCGATGGTTTGACCTAGTTGGAGTCGCAATCGTGGTGATTGCGTCGATTGCGAGTGGTTATCTGACGGAGAATCTGGCAGACGTCACGCACTGGGGCTCCTGGGCGGTCTTTGTTCCGTTTGGAATTATTTCGATCATAAACGCCGTCCTCTCCATCTATTCAACGCGTTTAACTGGGAGAATGAATAACCTCGGCAATGTGATTGGCATCATTAACGTAGTTCTGTCCGGCTTTATTGACTACGTTTTAGGTAATAAAGCGGCGGTCGTTACCTATCCGGTGACTTTCATCATCTACACGTTTGCGATTAATAAGTGGATGAAGACCGCTAAGTACAAGGCGACCAAACCGTATACGGGAATCAAGAAGTGGGTCGTCATGACCAGCATTTTACTTTTGAGTCTCATATTTTCGTTTGCGGCCAATTTAGTGGGATGGCCTAACGGTTACACGCATTTGTTATTCTGGATTGTCGTGATTGCGTTTGATTTGTCGCTGACTGCGAACATTTTAAACGCCATGAAACTGACCGTTCAGTGGAAGTACTGGTTCGTCTACAATCTGATCCAGTTACTAAAGGCCATCGTACAAGGCAACTTCGCAAACGTTGGCAAGTACATCTATTACATTATTAACTCGATTTGTGCGCTTGATTTCTGGGAGAAGCCAATCTTGAAGCCAGCGAAAATTAAATAATTAAGTAAGGGGAATCCATTTATTGGGATTCCCTTTTTATACATAATTAAAGTTTATTTCATCACAATATTGGGGAATTTTTTTGGCTTTTGACTCTACTAGAAACACAAGGGTTTGAAAGAATAATTTCTTAGATAATTATGATTTTGATGTGTTATAACTTGAATTTTTTTAGAAGACGAGTATAACAATCTGTAAGCGGTTACAGATCAAACCAATCATTTCGAAAATTCCAATCCTGTTTTATAGAAAAGAGTTTAAAAAATCAATTGTTGATTAATGAAATCAGCTTTTTCTTTGATCATAATTGCTCAATAATTAACAATTTTACATTATGGGAGGGTTTACTTATGAAGATTGAAGCAGCGGTCGTTAATAAGAAAAATGGCAAGTTCGAAATTAAAGATGATGTCGAATTAGCCAAAATGCAACCAGATGATTTACAAGTTCACATGGTTGCGACTGGAATTTGTCACTCAGATGAAGCTTTAAGAAAGGGCACGGCCGAGATTGGTTATCCGATTATTCTGGGTCATGAAGGTTCTGGGATTGTCGAAAAGGTTGGTTCGGAAGTAAAAGACTTTAAGCCCGGCGATCACGTCGTTCTGTCATTTTATGGTTGTGGAAATTGCATTAACTGTTTAAGGGGAATTCCCACTCAATGTCTAAACTACGCGGCCAATAACCTATCGGGGGTTCGTCCCGATGGCAGTGCGCACTTCACCGAAAATGGGCACGATGTTGCCGACATGTTTGACCAATCATCGTTTACCACAACCACGGTGGTACGTGAACGAAACGCCGTTAAGGTCTCAAAGGACCTCGATTTAAGAAAGTTAGGACCATTAGGTTGTGGCTACGTGACTGGTAGCGGAACGGTCTTTAACACTTTAAAGCCCGAGCCCGGCTCAACGATTGCGGTCTTTGGAACTGGAGCCGTTGGTTTGGCAGCCATGATGGCTGGTCGCATTTCCGGATGTACCAGTGTGATTGCCGTTGACATCGTTCCTTCCCGTTTGAAGTTGGCCAAGGAACTTGGTGCCACTGACGCCATCAACAGTAAGGACGAGGATCCCGTTGAAGCCATCAAGAAATTAACTAATGGGCACGGAGTCGACTACGCCGTTGATACCACTGGTGTTAAACAGGTCATGGAAAGTTCGATTCAAGCCTTGGCTCAAGGCGGAACAACGGCTACGATTGCCGTAACCGACCAGCACATTAACTTGGATACTTGGAACGACCTTTGTACCAGTGATCGCAAGGTTGTCGGTGTTAACATGGGTGATTCGATCCCGCAAGTCGACGTTCCACGTTTAATTCGTTTTTACCAATTAGGCATGTTCGACTTTGATAAGACCGAGAAGTTCTACCCATTTGATGAAATCAACGAAGCCAATGCTGATTCCATCAGCGGAAAGACGATTAAACCGGTACTAGTAATTGATAAGGACTACCAACCTGGCAAATAAGGTTGATTAAATCACTTTAACATGATTGTTGAAATTAAACGTTATTGAAAGGAAGCATCATATTATGACTGAATTAAAACATTACCAAATGTACATTAACGGAGAATTTAAAGATTCAGATTCAGGAAAAGTATTAACGGTGCTCAATCCAGCGACGGGACAAGCAATCTCAACCGTTCCTAGTGCTAGTAAGGAAGAGACTAAACAAGCCATCGATGCCGCAGCTAAAGCCGAAGAATCATGGAAGAAGGTTCCAGCTGCCACTCGTGGTCAGTATTTGCACGCGGTCGCAAACGAAGTTCGTAAACAAAAAGACCATTTGATTTACATGCTTCAAGAAGAACAGGGCAAGATTAAGTCACTTGCCACCACTGAGATCCTGTTCTCAGCCGATTACTTTGACTACATGGGAAGTGCCAGTCGCACCTATGAGGGAGAAATCCTTCAATCTGATAACGAAGACGAAAGTATCATGATTGAAAAGCAACCAATTGGCGTTGCGGCCGGCATTTTACCATGGAACTTCCCGTTCTTCTTAATTGCCAGAAAGATGGGTCCAGCACTAGTCACCGGGAACACCATTGTGATGAAGCCAAGTTCTGACACCCCTAACTTAGCACTTGAATTCGCTAAGATCGTTGAAAAAGTCGGCATTCCTAAGGGCGTCGTTAACATTGTCACGGGACCTGGTTCGGTTGTTGGCGACGAATTGTCAAAGAACAAAAAGGTTGGCATTATCAGTCTGACTGGTTCGGTTGAGTCAGGGAAACGAGTCATGACGAGTGCCGCTACCCATTTGGCCAAAGTGTCACTTGAACTTGGTGGAAAAGCTCCCGCCATTGTATGTAAGGATGCTGATATTGACTTGGCGGTTCAATCCATCATTGATTCCCGAGTTGATAATAATGGTCAGATCTGTAATAACTGTGAACGAGTATACGTCCAAGAAGACGTGGCCGACGAATTCATCAAGAAATTATCGAAGAAAATGTCAGAAATCACGGTTGGCGATCCGATGAAGGACGAAAACGTTGGGATGGGTCCACTGATTAACCAAGGAGCTTTGGATAAAGTTTCAAAGATGGTTGACCGAGCCGTTGAAGCTGGCGGCAAGGTTACCGCTGGTGGTCACAAGTTGAACATCGAAGGTGGCTTTTACTACGAACCAACGGTCATCACGAACGTCAAACAGGATTCTGAGATTATTCAGGATGAAATATTTGGACCGGTTCTCCCAATTGTGACCTTCAAGACCTTAAGTGATGCCATCAAGATGGCTAACGATAGTGACTTTGGGCTTACTTCATCAATCTTTACCGAGAATCTGGATAACGCTCATCGAGCCGCAAACGAACTCGAAGATGGTGAAACCTACATTAACCGTTACAACTTTGAAGCCATTAATGGTTCACATTCTGGTTGGAAAGAATCTGGAATTGGTGGTGACGATGGTAAACATGGAATTGATGAATTCTTAAATACCCACACCATCTACTTGCAGGGACACCCTGATAAAGCAAAATGATAATCAATATTAATAATTAGGAACAGGATGAACTCATAGAGTCGGACTAAAAGTCGACTTTATGGGTTCATTTGTTTTACTTCTGTTTCTTCTTCATAAATTGTCAAAGTAGCTAAAGATTGATAAGATTTAGGCACTAATTAAAAGACAACCGAGGAATAATTAATGAAATTACGTGCTTTAGAGAAAACTGATTTACCCAAACTCCATGAACTGTTTAATGATAAACGCGCCATGGACTACTGGTTCACCGAATCGTATCTTTCTATGTCGTCTCTTAACGAAAGATACGAACGTGAGAACAATGATTCGGCCGTTCGCAATTTTGCGATTGACGTCAAGGGCAAGTTTGCTGGAATCGTGGCGTTGATTGATATTAATCCACGCGATCGAAACGCTGAGATTGAGATTGCGCTTGGTGACGAATTCGTTGGCAACGGCATTGCCCAGGCGGCGTTTGATGCCTGTGTGAACTATGGATTTGAGACGTTAAACCTCCACAAGATTTTCTTGTACGTTGACGTGCAAAACAAACCAGCTGTTCATATTTACGAAAAGTTTGGGTTTAAGATTGAGGGAACCTTAAAAGACCAGTTTTACGTCAACGGAAGTTACCATGACGTGTATTGGATGGCTAAGTTTGAAGATGAATCGGTTTAAGACAACCAATCTTTGGTTGTTTTTTCTTTTCGACAAAACGCTTTACTTGCATTCAAGTCCAAGTGAAGGTGTAAATTATGGGTAGTTAATAAATAACAAATAAGGAGAGTTATTATGGAATACTTTACATTAAATGACGGCAACCAAATGCCCGCAACTGGTTTTGGGACCTTTCAAATCACTAACCCCGAAGAGGCCGAACAATCGGTCATCGACGCCATCGCATCGGGTTATCGTTTAATCGATACCGCTCAATACTACCAAAACGAGGAAGCCGTGGGTCGGGGTCTCAAGAAGTCTGGCGTAAAACGTGAAGATTTGTTTGTTACCTCTAAAGTTTGGTTCACTGACAGTGGTTACGACAAAACCATGAACATGTTTGAAACCAGCCTCAAGAAACTAAGGCTTGATTACCTTGATTTATACCTGATTCATCAACCTTACGGCGACACCTTTGGTTCATGGCGAGCCCTTGAAGAACTTCAAAAAGCGGGCAAAATTAAGTCCATTGGGGTTTCCAACTTCTACGATGATCAGATTACCAATTTGGCATTATTTAACGACGTTAAGCCCGCCATCAACCAGATTGAGATTAATCCGTGGGAACAACAAAAGACCGCCGTCGACTATCTGGAATCATTTGATGTTCGTCCAGAAGCTTGGGCCCCATTTGCGGAGGGCAAACACGCTATCTTTAATAACGAAACCCTGAAAGCAATTGGTGCTAAGTACGATAAGAGTGTTGGTCAGGTCATCTTACGTTGGGAATTTCAACGTGGAATCGTGACCCTGGCTAAATCAACTCATAAGAATCGCATGGAAGAAAACATTGATATCTTCGACTTTGAATTAAGTGACGATGATATGAAGGAGATCGCCAAGTTGGACAAGGGTGAAAGCCAATTCTTTGACCACCGTGATCCAAAGACCATTCAAAACTTCGTTAAATAATGAGAATGCGAAAGGCATAATTCATGAAGAAAATTTTAATTGTTGGAGCGACCGGAAACGTGGGCCAAGAAGTCAGAAAGAACCTGTTGGAAAAGACCGATGATTTTTTGACACTCTTTTCAAGAAGTGCAGGTCAAAGGTTTAGTGATGATGATCGTGAACGAGTCGTTAATGGCGACGTAAATGATTTATCTGACCTTGAAAAAGTAGTGCACGGTCAGGACGAAGTGTTTGTGGCGCTTAGTGGCAACTTACCGGAAATGGCCAGGAACGTTGTGGCCGCCATGGATGATGAAAACGTCAAACGCCTAGTCTTCATTACGTCAATGGGCATTTATAATGAAGTCCCTGAAGAAATTTCGGCAAGTGGAAACCTGAAAAATAATCCGCGACTGGCACCGTATCGTGAGGCGGCCGATGTGATTGAAAGTTCTGATTTAGATTACACGTTAATTCGACCGGGATGGTTTGATAACGGCAGTAGTGAATACGAAATTACGTATAAGGGTCAAGATGTTAGCGGTAATCGGGTAGCCGTTGCCAGTATTGCTGACCTAGCGACGCGCCTGCTTCAAGATGACCAGCTGGATGTAAGAGAAAGTTTAGGAATTAATCGAAAAGCTTAGTTAAATGAATGTGAGGAATTGAAATGAAAGCAACGGAATTTATCAAACCGGGCGATGTTGAACTCGTTGACACGTCCAAACCCAAGATTGAAAAACCAACCGATGCCATTATCAAGGTGGTCAGGGCCAGCGTTTGTGGATCCGACCTCTGGTGGTATCGTGGCATTGACGAACGAAAACGCGATACCTTTGTTGGTCACGAAGCCATCGGGATTGTCGATTCAGTTGGGTCCGACGTCAAGGACGTTCAACCCGGTGACTTTGTGATTGCCCCATTTACCCATGGTTGTGGTCACTGTGCCGCTTGTTTGGCGGGTTTTGACGGTAACTGTATGAATCAGGAAAAGGGTGCCAACATTGGTTATCAAGCCCAGTACTTCAGATACATCAACGCTAACTGGGGGCTTGTCAAGATTCCCGGTCAACCATCGGACTATTCAGACGAAATGTTGAAGTCACTGGTTACCCTTTCTGACGTCATGGCAACGGGTTATCATGCGGCTGCCAGCGCCGAAGTGAAGGACGGTGACACCGTTGTCGTCATGGGTGACGGGGCCGTTGGTCTCTGTGGTGTGATTGCGGCCAAGTTACGTGGCGCAAAACGAATCATTGCCATGAGTCGGCACGAGGACCGGCAAAAGTTGGCTAAAGAATTTGGCGCCACTGACATCGTCCCAGAACGTGGGGATGAAGCGGTCAAGCACGTCATGGAACTAACCGACGGTGCTGGCGCTGATGCCATTTTGGAATGTGTGGGAACCGAACAGTCGGTTGATACCGCAACTAAGGTTGCTAGACCAGGTGCCGTCGTTGGTCGAGTGGGAATTCCCCAAAAGGCTGACATGAACACCAACAACTTGTTCTATAACAACACTGGTTTACGTGGTGGCATTGCGCCCGTTACCACCTACGACCGTGATGTCTTGTTGAAGGCGGTTCTTGACGGCAAGATTAATCCCGGAAAAGTCTTTACCAAGGAATTTGATTTAGATCACGTCAAGGATGCTTATGCCGCCATGGATAAGCGGGAAGCCATTAAATCGTTGTTGATTGTTGATAAGGATTAATTATGTTTGACTGAACAATAGTTTAATGAAATTAGAATGATTAGTTTTCCAAAAAATAAGTCCTTACTCGATTTGAGTAAGGGCTTATTTGGTTTATTTATTTAAACATCCTGGTCGGTTGGACGAACCAAGACTTCGTTAATATCAACGTTTTCTGGTTGACTCATCATGAAAACTGCGATTTCCGCGATGTTTTCGGGACTTAACCAACCATGTTTGCCAGCTTCAATCTGTTTTTTAATCTTGTCATCGTTGATGGTATCCATCAGGTTCGTGTCGACAAAGCCGGGTGAGACAATCCCAGTCCGAATCCCATTTTGGTGTTGTTCCTGACGGAGACCCTCCATGATGGCTTTGACGGCGTACTTGGAACCGTTATAAACGGCAGAATTAGGGTAAACTACGTGTCCAGCGACCGAATCGGTGGCCATGATTAAACCTTGGCCCTGCTGTTTCATTTGGGGAACCGCGGCCACAATGCCGTTTAAAACGCCCATGATGTTGGTGTCAATGGTTTTTTTCCAATCGGCTAAACGATCTGGGTCGTCGACAGGCCCTTGCGGCATGATGCCAGCGTTGTTATACATGACGTCTAGTTGACCGTACTTGTCGATTGCCATGCCAGTCAGTTCCTGAACGTCTTCTTTCTTAGTAACATCCGTAATTTTGTAAGAAAAGTTTTTTGGATTATCAACTTCGGTGGAAAGCTCTTCAAGTTGTTCCTCGTTTCTAGCACCAACGACCACTTTGGCACCCCTAGACAAAGCTAACTTGGCGGTGGCAGCTCCCATCCCAGAACTACCACCGGTGATAACTACAACTTTATTTTCGATTGTCATAATAAAACCCCTCTTCCAACTTATGACTTCCGATACGAGATCATTTAACGCTAAATTTAGTCCTGATTCAAGTAAATGGGTTCCAAAATTGATTAAGATTCTGTGACAAAAAAACTCCCACTCGTTGAGTAGGAGTTAAATCAAGGTTTTATTAAACGTCTTGGTCGGTCGGGCGAACCAAAACCTCGTTAATGTCGACGTTTTCTGGTTGACTCATCATGAAGACCGCAATCTCTGCGATGTCGTCAGGTTCTAACCAGCCATACTTGGTGTTGTTATTTTGTTCAATACTCTTTTGAATGGTATCGTCGTGAACAGTTGACATCAGGTTGGTATCAACGGCTCCGGGTGAAACAATCCCGGTCTTGATGCCATCTTTGTGTTGTTCCTGACGCAGGCCTTCCATGATGGCTTTGACGGCATACTTCGAACCATTGTAAACGGCTGATCCAGGGTAAACTACGTGACCAGCGACTGAGTCGGTGGCCATGATTAAACCATGACCCTGTTTCTTCATTTGGGGAACGGCGGCCACAATCCCGTTTAATACTCCCATAATATTGGTATTTAAAATATCCTGCCATTCGCTCAATTTAGCTGGATCGTCAACCATTCCCTGAGGCATGATGCCAGCGTTGTTATAAATTACGTCGAGCTTGCCAAACTTTTTGATGGCTAAATCGACTAAAGATTGCACCTCGTCTTTTTTCGTAACGTCAGTTTGTTGATAGGCAAAGTTTTCGGGATGGTCAACTTCATCGGCCATTCGTTCTAATTTTTCTTCGTTTCGTGATCCAATGACCACTTTGGCACCTCGTGTAAGGGCCAACTTAGCGGTTGCTTCTCCCATTCCAGAAGAGCCACCGGTGATGACAACAACTTTATCTTTAACAGACATCATAACAACTCCCTTCTTAATACTGTTAAAGGGTAAACCCTCATATGGCGTAAACGTCAAGAAAGGTGACTTGATGAAAATTTTCCGTCTTCCATGTAACGTTTCGAGACATTAAACCTGTTCAAATGAAAATTAAAGCCTAGACTATTAGTATACTAAATTGATGAACGGGCGTGACTAACATGGCAGCAAACGAGGTTTTTGTATTTATCTGTACGATTTTGGTGTTCTTCATGACACCGGGGCTGGCGTTTTTCTACGCCGGGATGGTTTCAAGAAAAAACGTGGTGAACACCCTGATGTCGGTCTTCATCATGTGCAGCATCCCCGTTCTTTTGTGGGTCATCATTGGCTACTCGCTCTCGTTTTCGGGGAACTACTTCAACGTTATCGGTGGGATGCATGATTTCATGTTACATAATTTCAACTTTACCGCCCCAGCAACTGCCGGTCCCATCTCCAACGGTTCATACATGCTGTTTCAGATGATGTTTGCCATCATTACGCCAGCCCTTTGGATTGGTGGAATCGTTGGCCGGATGAAGTTTAAGTTCCTAATCCTGTTCACGATTGCCTGGTGTATCTTGATTTACTATCCACTCGTTCACATCGTATGGGGTGGGGGATTTTTACAACAGATGGGAGTCTTGGACTTTGCTGGTGGAACGGTCATTCACATTAACGCTGGGATTACCGCCCTGGTTCTGGCCATCATGCTTGGACGACACAAGCGCGGCAAAAACGACAAGGCTTATAACCTGACCTGGGTCTTTTTGGGAACGGTCATCTTGTGGCTTGGTTGGTACGGTTTTAACTGTGGGTCGGCACTCGCCATTAATCACATTGCGTTTCAGGCGATGCTGACGACCACGATTGCTACGGCAACCTCGATGTTAACGTGGATTATTTTGGACGTCTTCATCCTAGGCGCACCATCCCTGATGGGCGCATGTACCGGAACTTTGTGTGGCCTGGTTGCCATCACTCCGGCCTGTGGGTTTGTTGGAATTGGAAGTGCGATTGCGATTGGCATCATTGCCACGTTATGTAGTTACACCTTCATTAAATACTTAAAGCCCCGCTTGCACGTCGACGATACGTTAGATGCGTTCGGTTGTCATGGGGTATCTGGAATTGTTGGTAGTCTTTTGACCGGACTGTTCGCTAGTAAGGCAATTAATCCGCAGGTGAAGTTTAGTGGCATCTTTGCTGGTGGTTCACTTCATCAGTTTTGGATTCAGCTGCTGGCAACTGGTTTCAGTATCGTGTTTGTGACCGTCATGGTTTTCTTGATTGTGTTAGTGCTAAAGCACGTTACGAAGATGCGAGTTACTCCAGAAGAAGAGGCTAAGGGATTAGACCTGAGCGAGCATAAGGAACGAATTGATTGTGATGCGATTAATCGCTAGGATAACATGAAAGAAAATAATTTTATGTAGTTTGCCTATTAAGTAAAAAGTCAATTAATTTTTCAATCAAATGAGTTAATAAATTAATTATTACTGGAATAATGACTGATAGTAAGAGATACACAAGTCACCAGTTTGTGGTGAACTGATGATTGAGCTTATCAGCTAAAGCTGGTGGGCTTTTTTTTGTCTTACTATCGAAGTTAATGCCAATTGAATTACCACGTTTTTGATTTTATTTTTTTCATTTTAAAACCAATATTGTTAATATTATCTATTCAGTTTGATTATTCTATCTCTATATACTTCACTTGAAATTGTGGGAATAAAATCCTAATACCTGAATAATTGAGTCTTCCGTAAACACCAATGTTTTTTTGCCCTAACGATCCTACGTAATAATCTAAGTTTTCTGACCCTTGATCATCTGATAAATTTTTTAATGTCTCATATTTATGGCGTTTTATGTAGTTATAAGTGGCTAAATTTTTGCTAAACTTTTTAATTTTAGTATTTGATAAAGTTATTGCTCTCATTTGAATGCTTACTGCTGCATGGTCAGCAAATAAAAGGTCAAAAGCAAGAAAACCAATCGATAAAATGATAATGAGTGATGTTGATATAAGAATTGTTTTAGCTTTCATTTTGTAGTCCCCTTAATTTATTATTTTTCGTGATAATATTTTATCACGAAATGTCATTTATGTAACATAACACCTATGAAAACGGATAAGTTAATTTTATTTGTTGTAATTTCAATTTTCTCGGTGCTTTTGGTTGTTTTTAGTAATATTAATTCAAATCCAATTAATATTTTTAGCAAGGACTTAATGAGCATGGATATGGGGTTAAAGATTGCTAATCATGGAGAGTCAAAAGAAACGACATCACAATTGGCCTAAAACTGCATGGTATCGAAATTAGAAAAAGTACTATTAGATACTATAGGTAGGCATTTATGTGATTTTTCTGTTTCTCATTATAATGATGATACAATTGTCACAGGAGCCTTTATAACTCTAAAAAACAAAAATCGAGGTAGATATCTATGTCCCAAGAAGATGATCTTTTAAAAGCCGCCTTAAACGGTGGAACGTTTGACTTTCGTGACCCGTCGTTTAAACCAATCTTTGATATTCATTTTAAAAATGCTGAATTATTGAAACAGTTTAACAGTGAACCAGATCCAGTTAAGCAACAGGAAATCTTGGCTAAGATTACTGGCAGAGAAGTACCGGAAAACGTGATTGTCTTTCCACCACTTCAGACTGATTTTGGTCGCAATATTTTCCTAAAACCAGGTGTTTTAATTAACACCGATTGTCTGTTTGACGACGCTGGTGGGATTTATCTCGACGAAAACGTTTTGATTGGACCACGAGTTTCACTGATTACGCTTAACCATGATACGCGACCGGATCACCGAAATTTGATTACTACTGGTGCCATTCACATTCATAAGAATGCTTGGCTTGGAACTGGTGTCATTGTCCTTCCAGGTGTTACCATTGGTGAAAATGCCATTATCGGTGCTGGTTCGGTTGTTAATAAGGATGTTCCTGCCAATTCAACTTACGTAGGCGATCCGGCCAAACCAATTAAGAGGCATGACTAAGAGTAAAAATTGGTTTTAGTGTTTTTGAAATGTGTAATGATATGAGAATACTGTTAGTACTGTTAGTACTAACAATATGAATGCCAAAGCCTCTAACTAATTCGATAGTTAGAGGCTTTTTGTGGCGTATCAGTTTTTTATTACTATTTGTTTTATCCCTGGCTAGGGAAATTAAAGATCTGACCTACTAATTGTTCTATGATTAGTAAGTCGTATTGAGTTAATTTTTCAATGAATTTAATATTTCTATCACTGTTGCTAGACCAATCATAACTTGCTAGCTGACTAGTTATAACCTGACCATGTGTTTTGTATCCATTTAAATTAAAATTACCAGCATAGTTTCTAATTGTACTCGTAATTGGACAAACAACAGCAAAACGAGTTGCGTCATTAAAGGCTTTGGTACTGATTACTAGGCCAGGACGTCTTTTTTTAATTTCGTTTCCTCTACTGGGATCAAAATCAATCCAAACAACGTCTCCTTGATTTGGACAATACGATTGATTATTCAAATCATTTCACGTCCCTCTAGTTGACTTTTATTATTAATGGGAGACTGGTAAAGTTTTCCGTTGGCATATTTTTTGTCGCCATAAATTTGTTTTATTTTTGGGACCAACATAAGTGCTCCCTGTTGATCTTTAGTTAGAAAGTATTCTTGTCCCAAAGCTAATCCATATTCTTTTTGAGTCTCACTATTGAAGTTAATACCAATTGAGTTTCCACGTTTTCTGATTTTAACTTTTTCCATCAACATCATCTCCTCAATTACATTGTATCACATGTAACACTGAAGAACATAAGAGTACATAGTTTTTCTTTTTTTATTGTTAATTAAACTTTTTAATATATTTAGAACCTCTTAATTGGTTTTGAATTTTTGGTATTTTATTTCTCATTATTGGTGGCTGTTGTACGTTTTTGGAGGATTTATAGGATGGTTTGTTCCTGAAATTGTTGATGTATTTAAATAAATAAAATGAAGTGCCAGACATAGAATTTTAACTTTATCTGGCACTTCATTTTATTTTTACGGTTTTTATTAAATAAAATTACCTCATCTTAATCACTATCTTGCCAGTAGCGTGGTGTGATTCCAGTAGTTTATATCCCGCTAGCACGTCACTAAACGGGAAGACCTTATCAATAATCGGCCTTAACTGCTGGTCTTCAATCATTTGGGTTAAAATGTCTAGTTGAGGTCCACTGGGATGCATGATGAAGAAGGTGTATTCAACGTGATGTTTTTTAGCTAAAAGTCGCAGTGGACCACTAGCAATCCCAAACAAAATTGATTTAAACCAGCCGAGATGGTGTTCCATTCCAAATTTAAAGGTTGGAATTCCGTTGATTGTGATTAGCTTGCCACCTGGTTTTAAGATTTTAAAGGTATCTTTGAGGGTCCTGCCGCCACGACTGTCAAAGGCAATGTCGTAATCGCTTAACACCTCGGAAAAATCCGTCATATGATAATCAATCACTTGATCGGCACCTAAAGAGCGCATTAACGCTACGTTCTTTTGACTCGTGGTCGTCGCAACGAAGGCACCCCGCGCTTTGGCAATCTGAATTGCCATGGTACCAACGCCACCGGATCCGGCTTGAATGAAGACTTTTTGGCCCTTTTTTCAGTTTGCCAATTTCAATTAAAGCCTGGTAGCTCGTTAATCCAGTTAGGGGAACGGCACTGGCATCTACTATACTTAGGTTACTAGGCGTTTTAGCGATGTCATTTTCGTCAATCGCGATAAATTCGGTTAGAGTGCCACTTTGATAATCATCAGGACGCCCGTACACCTGGTCACCCAGTTGGAATTTAGTTACCTTTTTGCCGACTTTGACCACCGTTCCGGAAAAGTCATTACCAACGGTGATCGGTAATTTGTAAGGCATGATGATTTTTACTTTACCAGATTGAATCGTATAGTCGATTGGGTTAAGTGACGAGGCCGCAATTGACACTAAGACCTCGTTGTCATTGATTTGAGGAACGGGAATGGTGTCTTTTACAAAGGGCGTTCGGTATTTCAGCAGTTGCAGCGCAGTCATTTGTTTGGGAATGTTAGTCATATTGATGACCTCTTACATAAATTTAGGGATCAGACGATCCATCAGTCTCGTTGGTAAAACGGCATTGAAGAAAGCGGTTGGCTTCGCACCAAACCCAATGAGATATCGTGGTCTGGGCTTTTTGGCTAAAACGACTTTTTGAATTGTTTTGGCAATCAGAGTGGGTTGTGACGCTAATTTTGAAGCATAAATTTTATTAGTTTTCTCGGCCATTTCTTTAGCGGCTGCTTCGTACTTGGTTCCCTTAGAGGAATTAACCAGCTTGTTCATAGCGATGTTGGACCAGTTACTTTTTACAACCCCCGGTTCGATTAGAACCACCTGGATGCCAAATTTTCTTACTTCCATTCGAAGTGAATCACTTAAAGTTTCAAGCGCATGTTTGGAAGCAAAGTACCAGCCGGCGAGTGGACTACTGAACTTACCCGCCATTGAAGAAATGTTGATGATTTTGCCCGCGTGTTGTTTTTCCATGTAGGGTAGAACCAGTTTGGTTAGGGCAACTAATCCAAAGACGTTGACGTCAAATTGGCGTTTGGCTTCCTCAGTACTGACGTTTTCGATGGCGCCAAAAGAACCATAACCAGCCCCGTTGATCAAGACGTCAATCTTGCCGGCAGTTTGAATAACTTGATGAACACCTTTTTGCATCGAATCTTGGTCGGTAACGTCCATGCTAATTGGAGTAACCCCAAAAGCCTTTAAAGGTTCCATTGCGTCTGTTTTTCTGGCAGCCCCAAAAACTTGATAACCGGAGTTTGCCAGTCGTTTAGCGGTTTGATATCCCATTCCGGAGCTAGCTCCTGTGATTAAGATTGTTTTCATTAGTTACCTCCTAAATGATATAAGTTTCATTGATTAAGTTACACGAGTATATTATAATACAACTGTTGCATTTGCAACTATTAACCAAAAAAAGGTGATTATTAATGGAAAAGAAGATTGACAGAAGAGTTCGAAAGACCCAGAAAGCCATCCAGGACAGCTTTCGTGAACTATTGCAGGAGAAACATAGTTTAGATAACATTTCGGTCAAAATGATTTGCGATCAAGCCGACATTACGAGAAAAGCCTTTTACGACCACTATTCTGACAAGTCGGCGCTGGTTTTGGACTTTATGAATTCATATTTCAAAGAGTTGAGGTTGACCTGTCAGAATGTCGACGACACGAAAGTCCAAGAAAAGATTGAACTTTGGATTAATTTCTTCACTCAGGATCGTAACTTCTTTCGTAATCTATTAAAAAGTCAAGATTCGTATCAGTTCAGAAAAGAATTCAACGATTTTACTAGGGAACAACTGGTGTTTGTCACTAAAGACGTCAGTCAAACGGAACTAGACTTCATTTGCTACGGGATTGATGGCATCATCGAAGAGCTGGTTTTATCAGACAAACAGGTTGATAAAGGTGAACTGGCTAAGAGAGTGAAGGCGATTTTAGTGCCATATCTGAGTCAAGATAAATAGGAGGATGCTGCGATGAAAAAAATTTTAGTGGTCGAGACTAACACGACTAATTTCCCTAATAGTAATCGACTAACTGGCCTGTGGTTGGGGGAATCAGCTGAATTTGTGGCGGAAGTTCAAGAGGCTGGATACGACGTGGATTATCTTAGTCCGAAGGGAAGGTACGTCCCGATTGATCCGAGAAGTATGAAGTCGTCGTACGTTGATGCTGATACTCTAAGGATGTATCAAGATCGCGACTATCAGAATCATGGATTGGCTAACACTCTGAAACCAGTCGACATCAACCCCGAAGACTATTGGGCGATTTACTATACTGGTGGCCACGGAGTAATGTGGGATTTCCCCGATGACCCGCAGTTACAGAAAATCAGTTTGGAAATCTACAATAACGGTGGATACATCTGTTCGGTGTGTCATGGCATTGCTGGAATCCTTAACATTAAGCTGCCAGATGGGAAATATCTGATTTCTAATAAAAAGATTACTGGTTTTACGACTGCTGAGGAAGTTTTAAGTGGCAACTATAAAAGAGTGCCGTTCTTAAATGAGAAGGTTGCCAACAAACACGGCGCTCATTTTGAAAAAGTACGACCATTTAAAAGCCATGTCGTAAAAGACGAACGCTTAATTACGGGACAAAATCCGCAATCACCGAAAGCGGTGGCAAAGGAGCTTGTGGGGGCGATAAATAGTAAAAGTATTTGAACAATAAGAATGGAAGTTGTTTAATAGAGCTAACTTAATTGTAAAAGGGGAAGAAATATTCTTCCCTTTTTTTAGAATCTGATTGATTGGAGGAGATCCTATCGATGCTTTAAGTACTCAAATAAAAAGCTTTTTAACCGGAAACTTTATGTATAATTTTTCCAGGGTCCTCCCGCATGCGATCTTATCCGTAATTCTGTTGGATAAGGGATTTTCTATCAGTCAAATATCTATCATTCAAAGTATTTTTATGGTTGCAGCTCTCATAATGGAGATTCCATCTGGTATTGTTTCAGATATTATTTCAGAGAAGAACATGTACCAACTTTCCCTAATTTTGATTTTTATTTCTTATTTTTTAACTTTTATGACCAAATCATTTCTGCTAATCAGCGTGGCATGGTTTTTGTATGGGATGTCATCAGCGGGCATGACAGGGTCTTTAGACACCTATTTTGTGAAAACCATTAAAAATCATGACGGTAGTATCAAAAAATTCAACGTGAAAAACAACTATGCGATTTTGTTTAGTGGATTAATTGGTGGCGGACTAGGTGCAACCATTTATAACTACATCGGAATTAACATATACATTGTGTCTTTATTAGGATTTGTGCTTGCCTTTATACTAATTCAAGGCTTAATTCCAAAAGTAAACATCAAGATGGAAGATCGGATCACCTTAAGTCAAATGGTAGGCGGACTTAAAAGTCTTAAAAGTAACAGTAAATTATCAGTAATCATTGTACTGATGTGCTTTTTGCAGATGTTTGCCCAAGTGTTCTATCAATATTGGCAGTTTATATTGTTACAAGACCACATCTCTAAAGCTTACTTCGGAATTGTGTATGTGTTGTTTCAACTCTTTTCAATTATTGGAAATATGATGTTAAAACACATCAAAATTTCAAAGATATCTTATGTTATTAATCTAATACTTATTCTGATTTTATTTGCATTGTGTAATGTATTCAGGCTTGATTTTATGCCCGTCGTCTTTTTGACGCTCTTACAGATTCCGTTCAATGTCTATTCATATCAACTTAATATTGAATTTCAGCATTACGTTAATAGTAAGATGATGTCCACTTTTATTTTTATCATGGAGTTCTTATCAATGATTGTTGCCGCTCTCACTTTGTGGTTTATTGCGGTTTTTGTGTCAAATAGTAATTTAATGATGGTTTTAAATGTAGTTGTGTTAATTTTCTTTGTTGGGTCTATGATAATCAATTTTTTGAGAAAAAATGAAGAGATTCAGAATGAATAGATTTTATAAATGATTTGTTTTAGATGTTGAACATTAAGTTCAACATCTTTTTTTGATGGTGCTATGATTATCTCAATTTATTTGAATCACATAAAAATTAACGGTAGTTAATATTAGATATTGGGAGCAGGCCAATGAAATATTTTGCTAAACATTTGATTAAA
This sequence comes from Fructilactobacillus sp. X8R2C1, assembly GCF_059900955.1. Lineage (NCBI taxonomy): Bacteria > Bacillati > Bacillota > Bacilli > Lactobacillales > Lactobacillaceae > Fructilactobacillus > Fructilactobacillus sp. X8R2C1. The sequence continues at coordinate 47,829 of NZ_JBWXVI010000004.1, read as the reverse complement.
CGAATTGGTATTTTGAAGATTATCATTTACCTTTTATTTTTATTTGTGTCGTATGCCATCTTCTATTTACAGCCGTATTTACTAAGTAAAATCATTAATTCAAACGGTAAGAAAATCATCTTTACGAGTTGTTTATTGTTTTTAACGCTAATGATTCCTTCGATTACCACTTATGTTAGTAATTATTTTTTACAGGCTACCCGTAAGTATTCTAAACAGGAGATCTGGTCAAACATCGAAAAGGGTGGTTACAAGTACTTTCAAGCAGAAAAAGTGGGCAAACTTCAAAGTTACATTGATGAGGTATCGTTTTCATGTCGCAAGTTGGTTCAAGAGGTGATGCCAGCAGGAATTAAGGGAGTTGCCTTACTTTCTTTATATACCGTTATTTTGGCTAAAATGAATTTAATGATTGGAATTGCATATTTAATTGTCTTTCTCATCTACATTTTACTTTCCGTTAAATTGTCGGGAAGAAATCGGCAATATGTCCGCGACTCTTTAAGTAAAACTTCCAAAGTGAATGAATACATCTTGGATTTTTATAATAATAAAGAAACAATTTATTCACTAAGAAGTTTAGGCTACGAAAACGGTATTTTTAATAACCTACTAAATAATGAGAGAAGAATCTATTATAAATTACAAAATAAAATTAATGGATCTGCGATTATCCAGCAGTTATTCATTGTGGTGATGGCTTTCGGAATTATTGTATTTATCAGCATTGTTGGTAAGAACAAGGATTACAGTATTTCTGGACTTTTAATTTTAGTGTATTCAATCATTAGTTTGAGTCAATTTGGGTCTGAGTATCTGGAGATGATTGAGCTTTTTGATCGTATCAGGTCGGGATTAGACGATTTACACTATCCTGTTTTGGGTTCGTTTCATGAAGGCAGAATTTTTGCCCCGGGTAGTGATTGGTTGAGAATTAAAAACGTTAAATTTAGTTATCGTAATGGCAAAAACATTTTCAACCATTTGTCATTAAACATTCATAAAGGTGAAAAGACGGCGATTGTTGGTGATAATGGCTTAGGGAAAAGTACGTTGTTAAAAATAATTGGTGGACTGATAGTGCCACAAAGGGGTGAAATTATAATTCCAGTGGAAGGTCCAACTGATGTTATTTATCTTGGTCAGGACACACCGTTATTTAACCGATCGTTATACGATAATTTAACGTATCCAGGAAATCAGAAGACATCGTTTGATTTAATTACTCAACTTTTTGACGAAATCGGATTAGAGAAAGTCTCAAAAGATGATGCTTTGAAAAATTATTCTACTAAAGAATTTAAGAGTCATTTTTCCGGTGGTGAGCAACAGAAAATCCTGATTTTGCGAACTTTTATTCAAGATCCATCGGTGGTTTTGTTTGATGAAAGTAGTAGTGGACTTGATCCACAATCGGTTAATATATTCTATGAATTAATGGGAAAATATTTAAAAAACAGTACCATTATTTCTGTCGTTCATAATAAGTCTGAACTACAGTACTTTGATCATGCAATTAATCTAAATACCTTCATTTGATAGTCATCCCCGGACCACTAGCGGTTTAGGGATGCTTTTTATTTCCGAACAATTCGTGTAATTCTCGTTTTTATTTCATTTTGCCAAAACAATTATTGTGAAATTATTATTTATATTAATTTATTTCAGAATAAAATGAGAATCAAAATGATTTGAAATATTGATCTTAGTATATTTACTGATTCAGAAGTACTTGTGAAGTTGTTATTTATTGCCATGCCAATAGTGTAAGCGGTTGCATTATTAAAATTCCGAGTATATATTGAATGTGTAAATAAAAACAAGCGCTTATTTTACTTACTATTAATTAATACTAAATTTAACATGATAAAAAGAGGCTATTTATTATGAACGATAAAATGAATGCTTTAGTAATGACTGCCAAACAGAAGATGAAGATGGAGCAGATTGACACTCCAACTCCTAAAGACGATGAAGTTTTAGTTGAAACGGCCTATGCTGGAATCTGTGGGACTGATAATGGGCTGTTCAACGGACTACCAGGCTCCACTGACGCTACCCCACCAATCGTGTTAGGTCACGAAAATTCTGGGATTGTTGCCGCCGTTGGTAAAAACGTCCAAGAATTTAAAAAGGGTGATCGGGTGGCCGTTGACCCCAATATTTATTGTGACAAGTGTTTCTATTGTCGAACTGGTCGTTATGAACTCTGTGACAACTTGTCAGCCATTGGAGTAACTCGTAATGGCGGACTTGCTCAATACTTTACAGCACCTGAAAAAGTGGTTTACAAGTTACCAGACTCAGTCTCACTTCAAGCTGCATGTTCACTTGAACCAATCTCCTGTGTGGTTCACGCAATGAAGATTACCGAGAACATTACCCCTTACCAACACGCTTTAATCATTGGTGATGGTTTCATGGCTCGATTATTCGCTCAAATCCTGCGTGATTATGGAATTCAACGAATTGACTTAGCCGGAATTCTGGACGACTCGGTGCTTGACCGCTTGAAGTCTGAATTAAAGTTAGACAACGTGATTAACACGACGAAGACCCCGATTAAAGAAAATTATGACTTTGTGGTTGAAGCCGTTGGTCGTCCTGAGACTCAAGAAGAAGCTGCTGAGCACACCAACAAAGGTGCTCAAGTGCTGATGTTTGGAGTTGGTAAACCAGATCAGACCTTCTCAATGAATACTTACAACGTCTTTAAGAAACAGTTAACGATTAAGGGATCGATTATTAATCCCCATGCTTTTGAAGATGCGATTGCTTTACTGGCATCCGGTGCCGTTAAAACCACTCCGTTCCAGGATAATATTTTAAAGCTTGACGAAGTTGAAGGAGTTCTAAATCACACGACCCCTAAGATGGGGAAGTCGATTGTCGCAGTTAACCCAGAACTTAAATAGAAAAATGTGGTGATTGTTATGACTGCAAAGAAAACACCACGAACGATTTCGATGAGTGCTTCGATTATTTATTTTATTATTTCAATCATCATCAATTCACTTGGAAACGTTCTGACGTTGGTCACCAGTGCCAAGGTGGTTCCCCAGTTTTTGGGGTCCGCGTACTGGACGGCGGCCGAAACCAACTTTAGTATTGCGATTCATTGGAATCTTTTTTGGACTTTCGTCCTGATCGGAGTCGCCATCATCATTTTGAATGCACTCTTGCTTGGAAAATGGGACTGGGGCAGAGCCATTGGAAACATGATTTTCATGATTCCGTTTTCCTGGTTAGTTCAGGTATTCTATGACCTTTTGACCGAGATTATCAAGTTACCGGAGGCCCGTTCGTTGGGCTTAATCACCGTTTACGTGCTGGTCAACTTTATCGGAGTTGCATTTATTGCGATTGGAATTTCGATTTATCAACGGGTCAACCTGGTCTTACACCCAAATGACGATCTAATGCAGATCCTACGTTTCAAGTATTTTAAGGGAAACGCCGCTGAAGCAATGTGGGCTTCATACATCCCACCGACTGTTATCGGAATAGTTGCGATTTTGATCACACATCGAATTGAATACTATGGGATTGGAACGATTTTTGCCTTTCTTTTCCAGGGTGGCATTACCGGAATTGCCGATAAGGTCGTCTTTCCAAGCCTCAAGCACCAAGCGTTAGATACGTCTAATGGCATAGAAGATTCAACGGTGGCAACCGACGTTGATAATGATGACCACCAATTATCGCATAATAAAAAGGGGAGTAAGAAAATGAATATTAGTGATTACTTTACTGGTCTTCAACACGTAGGAATTCCTACCAAAGACCTTAACAAAACCATTCAGTATTATGAAAAACTTGGATTTAAAAAGATTGGCGATTTCCCAAATGGTAACATTCACTGTGCCTTTATGAAGTACGACAACCTTACCCTTGAAATTTGGGAAGGCGAGCCAACCAACCCAGTTGATGGCGCGATTAACCACTTTGCCTTAAATACCACTGACATTGAAAGTGCCTTTAAGGCCGCTAAAGAAATGGGACTGAACGTCGATGATGATCAAATTCAATACATTGGGGCATACTGGACGAAGGGAATTAAATTCTTTAACGTCTATGGTCCTAACCATGAACGCATTGAATTTTGTCAGATTCTGAAGTAACGATTGATTGCCATTAAATTATTAAAACCTCAATTTTTAAAACCCATACCAAAAAGGGGATGTTGAACAATTTGTTCAGCATCCTCTTTTAATTTTATAGGGTTTTTTCTAGTTTTTGTAGGTGAGACATGTGTTGGTTGAACTTGTTGTGAATGTGTCGTCTTACGAAGTACTTTCTGACCTCATCAATTAGAACCAGTGGAATTGGGATGGCAATCAGATAGATCCAGTCACTGACACCAATTGCAGCGGTTCCAAAGACACTTTGAAGGAACGGAACGTAGATTAGGAGGGTGATTAGGACAATCTGAAAGGCGATGCCCCACATGATGCGGTGGTTACTAAAGATCCCAATTTTAAATAGGGAAGTCGAATCGGTTCGACAGTTAAGGACGGCAGCGATTTGACAGAAGCCGATGGTAGCTAGCGTCATGGTAGTGGCTTCGGCGTAAAATGTGCCACTGCCAGCTAGCGGAATCTTGGGCCAACCGTGTTGGTAGTTGGCAAAGAAGTAACCGCCAGTTGACAAGATGGACGCAAATAGTCCGTACCAACCAAACGCTTTGATAATAAGTCCTTTGTTTAACAGGTGCGAGCTTCTTGAACGTGGTGGCCGTTTCATGATTCCCGGTTCACTCTTTTCGGTTCCAAGTCCCAGAGCTGGCAGGAGATCAGTCCCCAGGTCAACGGTTAAAATCTCCATAACCGTCAGTGGGAGTGGGATGGCACCGTTAGAGATTAGAAACAGAATTGATGGAAAGGCTTCGGCCATATTACTGTTCAAGATGTAAAGGAGGAACTTCTGGATGTTGCTGTAGACGGTTCGACCTTCTTCAATGGCAGAAACGATGGAGGCAAAGTTATCGTCGGTTAAAATCATGTCGGCAGCATCCTTGGCAACGTCGGTTCCGTTAACCCCCATGGCGATCCCGATGTTAGCTTTCTTTAGAGCTGGAGCGTCGTTGACACCGTCACCAGTAGCGGCAACCACGTCACCGTTTTTTTGACACATTGAGACGATGCGATATTTGTCTTCCGGAGCCACTCTGGCAAAGATGACTTCACCCTTGACGGCTTCTTGAAGTTGATCGTCTGACATCTTGGTTAATTCCTCTCCGGTGATGACCCGAGCCTTATTAGAGGTAATGCCGATTTGGACGGCAACACTCTTGGCAGTTAAAGAACTGTCTCCGGTGACCATGATGATTCGAATGTCGGCACTGTGACACTTCTTAGCCGCGTCGAAGATTTCCTCTCGTGGGGGATCGGACATGACGGCTAGACCAACAAACACAAGGTTCTTTTCGGTGTTGTCAATCGTGGCTTGTTTCGGATCATCAGTATCGTTATCGCGGTAGGCAAAAGCGAGTGAACGCAGTCCTTGCTTAGCGTAATCGGCGTTCGCCTGGTTAATCTTTTGCCTGTCAGTTGCGGTGATGGGGCGCACCTGACCGTTTACTAGGATTTTGTCACAAATCGAAAGAATGTTATCAAGGGCACCCTTGGTGTAAATGACGTTACTGCCGTCTGGCGCCGTCTTTTGAACCGTGGTCATGCGGCGCCGATTGGCGTCAAATGGGAGTTCTTTCAGCCTCGGAGTTTGTTTGGCCGCGTCATCACGGTTTAAACCAGCCTTGTTGGTTAAGATGTTCAATCCGGCTTCGGTTGGAGTTCCTAAAATTGACGGAGCTTTCTTGTTGTCTGGGTCGTACTTAATGGCCGTGTCATTATTTAACAGGGCAATCTTTAACAAAAGGTTCAAATCCGGTTCGTGAGCGAGATTAACGTCTTGTCCGTTGGACTGGATTTTGCCGTTGTTGAAATACCCCGTTCCGGTAACGGTATACTCCTTGTCTGGAAGCCAGACGTGGTTGACCGTCATCTGATTTTGGGTCAGCGTTCCGGTCTTATCAGAACAGATTACGTTTGTTTCACCCAGGGTCTCAACGCTGTCTAAGTCTTTTAAAAGGGCGTGGCGTTTGGCCATGACCTGGGTGCCATGGGCTAGAGACAACGTGACGGTCGGAAGGAGTCCCTCCGGTATGAAGGCCACGATCATTCCCAGTGCAAAGATAAACGACTTGGCAAGCGGGTAATGAACAAAGTAAATTGCCAGGATAAAGAACGTAATTCCAATCGCAAAAGCAATAATGGAAATTTGACGGGTCAAACGGTTCAATTCCTTAGTAAGTGGTGAGTCCGTCTTCTTCTGGTTTTGCGTCAGGCTGGCAATCTTACCAAATTCGGTGTTCATCCCGGTCTTAACGGCTAAGACGGTCGCCGTTCCGTTAGTGACAACGGTCCCAGCGTAGACTACGTTACTGATGGCAAACTTGCCGTCACCATGTTGGTACTTATTGTTCTTATCAACCGGAAGTGATTCACCGGTTAGAGCAGATTCGTCCACCTGTAGTGATGAAGAATGGACCACGACTCCATCAACTGGGATGGCGTTACCGGCTTGTAGTTGCAGTAGGTCGCCGGGGACAATCCCATCAGCGTTGATTTGAATTGATTTCCCGTTTCTAATGACGTTGACGTAGGTTGGCAGTAGATTACTCAGGGCGTCGGTGGCCTTTTTGGCCGCATGTTCCTCCCAAAATGAGAAGAGGCCATTAATAATGTTGACCGCCCAAATTGCGATTCCAAGGTCGACGGTTCCTGCCAGAATGGCAATCACACCACTGACCCACAGCAGCATGGCCATTAGTGAAGTGAAGTTTTTAAGGAAGGCGATTAAAACCGATTCCTGCTTACCTTTCTTGATGACGTTGGCTCCGTTTTTTTGTAACTTTTGTTTGGCCTCGCTGGTAGTTAGACCTTTGGTGCTCGATGTGTCTAGCGTGCTAGTGAGATCTGACAATGACATTTTGGCGTAATCATCGTCAGTTAGAATTTTGTTATCCAATGTTTCTCACCCCTTTTTCCAAATATCGCTTAGAATGTGCTTCTAAACAACCGTGGACTGATTTTAGCCTCTTTTTTTAAAAAAGCAATAGAAAAAACTGACTTTCGTAAAATAAATTAATTTAACCTGGGTCAGGGTGAAACCATCACGATTAAGTAGGAATAATTGCCGCCCTTCTGCTTTTGAATTATCATAAAATTAACTACTTCAAAGGAGTCTTAAAATGGTTAAATTCATTGAACGTGAACATAAATTTTCACCAGCCGATTCTGACTTCGTGGACCGCAAGTTCATCGATGTGGCCTATGCGGAAGGCAAACGACACAAACTTGACGTTTACCTCCCAAACGAAAAGCGGGACCGTTATCCGGTCATCATTGATGTGCATGGCGGTGGGATGTACTTTGGACAGAAGAGTTCATTTAAATTAAACGGTGCTTTGGAACTGTTAAAGCGCGGTTACGCGGTTGTCAGCCCCAATTATTCGCTTAGTTACATGAAACCATTTCCCACCGCAATCTACGAATTAAAAGCCGTGGTGCGCTTCGTGAAAGCTCACGCTGATAGTTATCACTTTGATAGTAACGCAGTTTTCATGATGGGTGAATCATCAGGGGCTCAATTAGCGATGTTACTGGCAGCTTCTGAAGCCAGTGGCCACCTTGAAAGTGATTTTGGTAGTCATTTTGACTACTCGAGTCAGGTTGATGGCGTGATTTCTTCGTACGGATTGTACGAAATGGACCTTTTAAAGCCGGAGTTTGAGGCGCTCGGTCAAAAACCCAATTTTTATGAGACCGGTGACGCCGACTCTTTTGAGGGTGCCATGCTGGGATTTCACCGACCGATTGACGTTCCTGATTTAGTTGCCGAGGCCAATCCGGTGACGTACCTAAATGAAGCAATGGTTCCGGCACTTCTGTATGCGGGAACTGGTGATCGCGTTGTTCCTTACGTTCAGACGATTAACATGGCGGCTGAACTCATCAAGTTCATTGGCAAACCGAACGTTGAGGTTCACATTGTTGACGGCGTTCCCCATGGTCCGAGTGGTTTTATGAATGAGACCGTGTTTGACCAGAAGGATCAGTTCATGAGACGAGTTATGAAACAAGACAAAAAGGCATCCTAGTGGGATGCCTTTTTGTTAATTAATGAAAGAAATGGGCAATCGTTCCGTTTTGAACTAAAACGGAGACTCCCAAAAGGATGTACACGATTGATGACAGGTAACGGCCGTATTTTCCTAACAGCTTCTTGATGTGTTGGTTGTCCTCAATGAGGATGGCACAAAAGAAAAAAATGACCGCCATGATGAGCATGGTGATTAGGGCCACCAGTAATTCTAGATTAGTCTTTCGGATGAAGATGGGGATGAAGACGGCAACGTTATCAGCACCACACGCGGTGATGGTAATCGCCACGACTTTCATCACAGTTTTGAATTGCGATCCATTACTGGTACTGATGTCACTACTAGAGTGGGGTTTGGGTGGAAATAACTCCTTAATTCCAAATAAAATGGGGAAGATCCCAAGAAGGCCGAGAATCCACATCTGGGGAACAGCCCCGAGAATCCGTGCAATCGCCATCGGTAGGGTAGTTAATCCTACCGTTCCAATTAAGTCACCAGTTAGGACCAACTTTGGGCTCTTATAAGCTCCTAACAAGAGGACCAAGACGAGTAAGTAATCCAGATTGGTTGAAAAATAAGCCACGATTGAGCTGAAAATAATTTCGATCATTAATTCACTCCCTAAAATGCTCGAACGGCAATGACGATGCCATCGGCGACGAAGAACAAGGCCAATAAGATGACCATTTCTGAGGTGGAGACAAATGACAGAATGGTGAGGGCCACTGAAACGATGATGCCCAACATCCCGAGGCCAATCACGACTGCGTGGTACCACTTCCGAACTTTAGGAATGAATCTGACCGTTAAAAGTTCGGTGAGGGAGTCCACGATTATCCAGGCAAATATTAAGATCAGGACCACGTGAAAGTTCAAGAATTGATGAAAAAACAAGATGATACTGATTACGAGTTCAATCGTTCCCGTTACTATCAGGGTCTTATTAATCACATTGAAATAGTTGGACAACTCGTAGTACAGAACGTAGCGATAGATTCCGGCTAGTAGGGTTCCAAGTGCCATAATGGTGATTAAAGAGCCAATTGGTCGGATAAATAGGAGGAACGCAACAAATAAAAAGTAGAGTCCGACTACAAGTGAGAAGGAGTCGAAGCGTTTGTTTTTGGTGGTGAGCATGGGGGTGTTCTCCTTATTGATAGAATAAATCTGCAGAAAACTTGCAGAAAAGATGATGTAAAAACGTTGATTTGATAGTCTTTGGGTACTTAAGGGTGCTGAAAACCTGCAGAAAACATGAAGAAAACCTGCAGAAAAAATTAATGATTTTGCTTTATTTTCTCACAGTTTTTGGTCTGACCAACAATAAGTTAAACAGAATCATGGCAATTAAAATGATGAGTCCCATTGGTAAATACGTATTTTCACCCATGATACCAACGAGTGGCGAAACAATTCCACCCATGGCGTTTTGCGTTAGACCCACGAGAGCAGAGGCACTACCGGCGTTCTTACTGGCAGCGTTCATGGCGACGGTCGTGGATAACGTCAGCATGGCACCGATAAAGATGAGAATGATGAAGACTAGGATAATAACCACTAACAGGTTTTTAAACCAGGTGGCACTGAGAATTAGGATAAAACTAGTGATGATGGTGGCCTTAATGAACCATTTTAATAGGGTGATGGAGTCGGTTTTCATTACCAAACGACCCGGCAACGCACTACCAATCCCAATGGCAATTCCGTTTATGGCGTATAAGAAGCTAAATTCGGTGACTGACATGTGGAACTGATTCTGAAAGACAAAGGAAGAGGAAGAGATGTAGCTAAATAGCGACCCGTAAACCAGTCCGGTTGCGAGCACAAGGCGGAGAAATTTAGGGTCCTTTAGTAGGTAAAACATCTGCACTTCGGATTGAAAAAGAGAACCGGTGCTGCGGTTTTCGGGCGTCAAAGTTTCAGGGATGCCAAAGAGGCACATGAAAATGATGACGATTCCGATCACCCCTAAGATGAGGAAGATTCCCTGCCAGTCGGTAATTTTGATGATTAAACCACCAAAGATGGGAGCAATAATGGGGAAGATGCCGTTAACAGCGGTTAATAGTGAATAGAAACGAGTCAGAATTTTTCCTGAAAACATGTCACGAGCGACGGCTCTAGAAATGACCTGACCGGTTGCTCCAGCGATTCCCTGAACCAGTCGCAAACTAATGAGCGCGTAAACGTTGGGAATGAACGCAATCATCGCAGATGAGACACTAAATAGGACAAAACCGATGATTAGTAGTGGTTTTCTACCATAATGGTCACTTAAGGGGCCGATGATGACTTGTCCAACCGCCAGGCCAATCAGACAAGCAGTGATGCTTAGTTGCATCATGGAGGCGTTGGTGTGAAACGTTGCCATCATCTGTGGGAGCGCTGGCATGTATAGGTCCATTGAGAGTGGACCAGTTGCGCTAACGATCCCAAGTAAGACCGCTAACCAAATGACATAACTTTTCTTTGTTTCCATTTTTTCATCCCTAGTAAAAAATTTGCGATCAATGACGCACTAATTGCTATTATAAGGTATACTTACTAAATATATAAAGGAAATTTTCGGGATGGAGTTCATCCCTGACAAATCATTAGTGATAGAATAAAATTATACATAATGATTGAGGAGAATCTGAAATGAAATTTTTTAAGAGCGTCATGAGTTGGGTGATTCCGATTGTGATTGGACTGATCCTAGCCTTAATAATCAGACAATATCTATTTACGCTGGCCAAGGTTGATGGACCATCGATGCAGCCGAACCTTGAAAATGGAGAACGGATCATGGTCTTCAGACAGGCGAAGATTAAGCATCGAAGTGTCGTTGTATTTAATGCGGCAGGGGAGGATCCCACTGCTGCCCCAAACACCGACTACGTTAAGCGGGTGATTGGACTTCCTGGTGATACTGTTGCCTTTAAGGGTGGCATTATCTACGTTAACAACAAGAAGGTTAACCAGGATTACATCAGTAAGAGTCAGCAGCAACAGGGAACTTACTACAACCGGATGCCTGGTGACTGGGATCTAACTAGTTTATCCAAGAACTGGCCTAAGAATAAGGGCGTTGTAAAGGTGCCAAAGGGAGAGTACTTCGTTTTAGGTGACCACCGGAGCGTCTCAAACGATAGCCGTTACTGGGGCTTTGTTCCAAAGAAGAAGGTCGTTGGGGTTGTCAAGACCTTCCCATGGAGTACCACCAAGCAAAAGCGGTATAATATTAATGAATTAGGATATTAAATCAATAAAAGCTCTTCATATTTATGATGAGCTTTTTATTTAAATTAATTTTTGGGGGATTATATGAAGGGATTGATGAAGAGGCTTTTATTTGTGATGTGTCTGCTTTTTGTTGGATTGGTCGTCATTTTTTACCTTTTAGAATTTATGAAATCAAATCAAAATGAGACCCAATCATCAAAACAAGCACACGCCTATCAGGTAGTTGACAACAAGGATTACTCACGGGGCTATTATCCATACGAATCGGCCTATAAACCAAATGAGAACTATCCGAATACTTTACATACGATTCGGGGTGACGGTCATTCTGACTTTGTTACCCAATACTTTTTACCTACTTATACCAGTAGACACGCGCGTTTGAACGACCGCAATCACCGGCTGATGCGTAATCCACAGAGTGTGGTGCTACACGGACAGTATGCGTACGTTATGTACACCTTCTACGGTGGCTCCAACACCGGGTTCGTAGTGCGCTATGATTTAAAAAAGCTAAACGAACTGGGATTTGACTTGCCAGGCTACATGGGGAAGTTTCGTCATAGTAAGACCGAATTGGCCGCCATCAAGGTTGGGCCCGTCTTTCACACGGGGCACGGGCAGTCGATGGCCTATAACCCTAAGAATAAACAGATGTGGTTTATCAAACAGAATGGGTTTAAGCCGGTTGTCCAACGTCTGAACATGGAGACTTTAAAGCCAGAACAAAAAGTCAGAGCACAGGTTCAGTCGACCATTCCTGGTAAGGTTCCAATGGGAATGGTCCTCGCCTTTGATAAAACCGGTCGGGCGTATTTTTACAGCATTACTCATCACGGCATCGCTCCAAGGGGAGCCGTCAAGATTTATCGCGGTCAGATTAACGAACGGGGAGCTAAGTTCAAACTAATTCCGCAGTTAATCCGACACGCTCCTGGGATTGTGCCTCAGTCACTGGCGTATAACGGTCAGAATAATAACCTTTACCTCGTTTCTAATGGTGGGGTCATGCGAATTCCGGTCAATAAGTTAGGCCACTTAAAGACCAGCGACATCCGGACGACTATTACCGACGGTCACCGCGAGTTTGAGGGACTGTCGTTTGAAAACGGGAAGGGCATGCTACTGGTAAACCGAGGTCCCGAACTGATGCGGATGACGAATCCTAATTTTTAGTCCCTTCGCTTGTAAAACGATTAGTTGAGACTTAGAATTACAATTAACTAATTAATCGAAAGAAAGGACAAAAATAATGACAGAATTTAACCACCCAATTACACCAGATGACGTTGATCAAATGCAGGCCGATCTGGAAGTGCAACCAAAAAATGAAGTGATCTCACGGGCCATCATGACCAACGGGATTGATAAGGCTTCAGAGGACCCTAAGACGGCGGTGCGTCTGAACCGCACCTTCTCAATCGACATTGATACGGGAACGGTTTCTAATCAGAAACATAGTGGCCGTTGCTGGCTATTCTCATTGTTAAACACCTTGAGACATAAGTTTGCGGTCAAGTACAACAAGAAAGATTTTGAGTTATCCCAGAACTACCTGTTCTTCTGGGACAAGATTGAACGGGCGAATATGTTTTACGACCGGATGATTGCATTGGCCGATCGACCAACGAGTGACCGGGACGTTGACTTTTACTTGAGCATGCCGGGTGAAGACGGTGGCCAATGGGCAATGGCAGCGGCACTGGTCCAAAAGTACGGCGTTATGCCCAAAGAGGCTTTTCCAGAAACGGCCGTCACCGATGACACCACCGACTACGATGAGGTGATGGATCGAAAGTTACGTCACGACGGGATGGTCCTCAGAGACTTGGTTAATTCTGATGCCTCAGACGACGATATCAACCAAATGAAACAGAAGATGATGACAGAGGTCTACCGAATGACCGCCTATTCGTTTGGTGTTCCACCAAAGACTTTTGACCTTGAATATCGTGATGACGATAAGAAATATCATTTGGATCAGGGTTTGACTCCCAAACAGTTTTACGACAAGTACATCGGCGTTGACTTAAACGATTATGTCGTTTTAACCAACTCACCTGACAAGAAAATGGATGAGATGTATTCCCTTCCAAGTCAGAACAACGTTGAGGGTGGCATGCCAATTGAGTTCTTGAACGCTCCAATGGACGAACTGAAGGAAGCCGCCATTAAGCAACTTAAAGATGGCGAGACTGTTTGGTTTGGAAATGATGTTTTGCATCAAATGAACCGACAAAAGGGTTACTTGGATAGCAAACTCTACCGTCAATCTGCCTTATTTGATGTAAACATGACCATGACCAAGGCTGAACGCCTCAAGTACCACGAAGCTGAAGTTTCCCACGCCATGACATTGACCGGTGTTGATTTAATCAACGACGTTCCAACGAAATGGAAAGTTGAAAACAGTTGGGGCAAAAAGGTGGGAGACGACGGCTACTTCGCAATGACCGACGAATGGATGCAGGATTTCGTTTACGAAGTGGTTGTTAAGAAGAGTTATCTAAAGCACACCCAAAAAGAGGTTCTGAAGAAAGCTCCAATCAAGTTGGATCCATGGGATTCATTACAATAAAAATTGATTTAATACCCTCCCGATGTGGAGGGTGTTTTTTATGGATTATTTTATTCCATATGATAATATATAATTATAAAAAAGCAGTCGCATTGATATACAGCTGCCAGTACAATGGCTTCATACTTTAATGAATCATTATTGGGATGCATAGCTAGGACAGTTATTGATCACAAAATGTTATTGGTAAAAACACGTAAATATTCCATTTTTGGTTTTAACGTAAGTTCGTTTCACAGTAGGTTACCTATTTTTTTAGATTTACATTCGTTGTTTTGACATGAAAAAAGTGTTTGTGACATTATACACTATTACAATCCATTTAACAGCGGGTTAAAATTCCAAAACACCGCTACTAAGCGGTAGACATCGATTTATATTGCTTGTATAATTTGCATCAATAATTATTAAACAAGCAGTAGAATAGGTGGGAGAGTAAGATGAAGTGGTTTTTGAAAATTGGATTGTACGTCGTTGAATTTATGATATTTGGATCGTTATCTTTGGTACTCGTAAGCCTTCCCATCGATTACTTTCCAATGCTAATACTGCTTTTCTCCAGTTTGGCATTCTTGTTAATCATCAATCAACGTGTTCAGAGTACAATTAATCATCATTATCGATATAAATGAAACATAAAAAAGTGTTCCGTAGTTGTGAGCGATGTTTACTAATCGCCAACTATGAAACACTTTTATTTTTTCAAAAACAATTGATAGACTAAGATTGCGATGACTATGGCGGCAAAGACCACGGTTGCGACCTGCGGATTGGCAATCAAGGCGTTGACTAATCGATGAAGAATCGAGAAACTGTGCACACCATGTAGTCCGAGGACAAAGTAAGAATTCATTTTCATCACCTGCTATTTCATGCGAAGTACATATTATTTTAATCCATCGTTAGCAAAAAAGTAAGCAAAGTCTTTTAAAATTATGTATTATAGACGTATAAAACCTAGGAGGATCTACAATGGCAATTGATTGGATGTTAATTTGGCACATTATCGTCATCGGTAATGCGATTTTTGCGATTATTACCGTGTTCAGGCAACCACGAGACATCGCCGCAACGTGGGCATGGCTTTTAGTACTGGTATTTCTACCATTACTAGGTTTCATTATCTACGCTTTCTTTGGGAGAAAACTACCTAAGAGTAAGTTCTTCCGGTTAAAGGGTAGCGTGAAAAAACACGTGAGACATGAACTTAGTGAAGAAAAAGCAATGCTTAAAAAGCCGAAAGATGCTGACACACCATCGAAACAGATTGCGTGGGAGTCGGCTAACATGGTTCGCATGTTTATGAATTCTGATACCTCGCCACTCTATGACAACAACAAGATTGATGTTTTCACTAATGGTGATAAGTTGATGGATCAGATGTTTTCTGACATTAAGAACGCGAAAAGTTCCATTAACCTTGAGTTCTACACTTTTTATGCTGATAAAATTGGGAAAAAGGTCTTAGCGGCATTGGTTGAGAAGGCCAAAGAGGGCGTTGACGTCCGGGTCATCTATGATTCATGGGGTTCGATGGGAACCACGCAGAAGTTCTTTAAACCGCTGTTTGAAGCGGGTGGCCATGCTTACCCATTTCTACACACCCATTCTAATTTCTTTGATTTTCGGGTTAACTTTCGAGATCACCACAAGATTTTAGTGATCGATGGTGAGCATGCTTACGTCGGTGGCTTTAACATCGGCGACCAGTACATGGGTTGGAGTAAGAAGTTTGGCAATTGGCAAGACTGTTCAATTCGAATTCACGGAAACGCCATTTATGGACTCCAGTCCCAGTTTATTTTGGATTGGAACGCCACTGATGGGAAACTCCAAATTAATCCCAACAACCCAGAAATGATCAAGAAGTACTATCCAATCATTCATACCGACGGTGAAGCGGTCATGCAGATTGTTTCCAGTGGCCCTGATACCAGTATGGAACAGATTAAGATTGGCTACATTAAGATGATTGAAATGGCCAAACACAAGGTCCAGATTACTACGCCATATTTAATCCCTGACCCATCGGTCTTAGACGCCCTGAAGATTGCGTCCATGTCGGGAGTGGACGTCCAAATCATTGTGCCAGACATGCCAGATCATCCGTTCGTATACCGGGCCACCCAGTACTATGCACGTCAGTTAACCAAACTGGGGGTCAAAGTTTACTACTACAATAACGGCTTTATGCACGCTAAAACGGTGGTAGTTGATGATAAAATTGTCTCAGTTGGGTCAGCTAACATGGATTATCGTAGTTTTAAACTAAACTTCGAAATTAATTCGTTTACCTATGATGAAGCATTTGGAAAACAAATGGGAGCAATTTTTGAAGAGGACTTGAAGAATAGTACCCTTCAAACAACAAAGATGTTTGAATCAGAGTCATGGTGGTTAAACTTCAAGCAGCACTTTAGCCGTTTGTTAGCCCCAATTCTCTAACGTTCAAATTTAAAAATAAAGAAGAGCCTAGATCAAACGATCTAGACTCTTCTTTATTAAAAAGGATGAATTATTTAAGTTCATTCTTAGTTTGATTTATTTTTCAGGATCAGTGGCAACCAGTGCACCTGCCAGGTTATGCATATCTGGTTCTTGAGCAGTAACGATCAATTGTTGATTGACGAATGCCATTTGTCCAATGTCACTCATTTCTCTCCCGTAGCCAGAGCCTTTCACACCACCGAATGGTAAGGCTGGAAGGGAAGCAAGGAAGTTGTTGACAAAAACCATCCCGGTTTCAATTTGGTCGGCAACCTTGGCGCCGTGTTGGGGATCGCCAGAGAAGACGATTCCACCTAGTCCATAAGGGTTGTCGTTTGCAAGGTCAATGGCTTCTTGTTCACTGTGGGCCTTGTAGACCGAAGCAACTGGACCAAAGAATTCAGTGGTGTAACCAGGGTTAGACTTGTCGATGTCGGTAAGAATGGTTGGCATGAAGAATTGGCCTGGGAGATCAACTGGTTCATTGCCATAGACTACCTTAGCGCCGGCTTTAATGGTGGCATCAACTTGGGATTGAAGTTTGTCCTTAGCTTTCTTGGAATTCATTGGAGCAAGCGTTGTGGATGGGTCCATTGGATCGCCCATTTTAACTTTGCTGAAGTCTTCCTTTAATTTCTCAACAAACTTGTCGTAGACGTTGTCCATGACGATGAAACGTTTGTCAGAGCAGCAGACCTGACCGTCGTTATAGAGACGAACCCGCCAAGCAATGTCTTCCGCTTTGTCTAAATCAGCGTCATCTAAAATCAGGAATGGATCCATTCCACCCAGTTCCATTGAGTTTTTCTTGAGGTTTTTACCAGCGGCCTCAGCAACGGATGAGCCACCTCGTTCGGAGCCAGTTAGTGCTACTCCTTGAACCCGTTTGTCTTCGATGGCTTTTGTGACCTGGCCGTATGATAGGAACATATTGGTTAAAGCGCCCTTTGGTGCCCCAGCCTTTCTGATAACGTCCGCAAATGATTGAGCTGAGTCTGGGATGTTGGATGCATCCTTTAAAATCATTGGGTTTCCGACCATAAAGTTGGGAGCGAAGACTCGCATAATTTGGTAGTAAGGGAAGTTCCAGGGTTCAACCATGACTAACGTTCCAAGGGCATGATAATGAACCTCGGCCTCACCAGTTACAATTGATGAAATGGCCTTTGGTTGAAGTAATTCTTCACTATGGTCGGCGAACCAATCAGCAATGATGGCACAAAGTTCAACTTCACCTTGAGATTCGCGGAACAACTTGCCCATTTCAATGGTAGCGGTCTTAGCTAGATCGTCCTTGTTGTCACGCAAAGCCTTGGCAACGTTGTGAAGGATTTTAGCTCGTTTTTTAATGTCTTGTTTTTTCGTTTTTTGATAAAGCGCTTCGTCAGTTTTAAGCACCTGCTCTAATTCTGCGTCGGTAGCGTTTGGATAAGTCTTAATTGTTTCGTTGTTAAATGGATTTACAGTCTCATATGCCATAATAACTCTCCCTTATTATAAATAAACTTGAATTAAACTTTAGTGACCAAATAACTATGAGAATCAGTTAGCTAACTCGGATCTCACCTTGAGTATAATCCATTCGGAAGCGGTTACAATGAAATTGGCTTAATTGTTTTGAAAAAATTATTTACCTATATATTTACGAAAAAGATACAAAAATCTTGCAAGTGGGAAAAGAACAAAAAATAAATATATACTTGATAAGGGGAGAATATAATGAATAAGTTAGAAAAGTATGTATTAGATAGAGATAAAAAAGAACCCAGCTTTAAGAGTGGGGTTCAAAAAGAAGAAGGCAAATTAGAAGGTGCTGTTTCAGTTATGAAAGCACGGAAAGATGCGGGATATTCTCAAAGAGAATTTGCTAAAAAGGCTAGAATTCCTCAGTCAACTGTTAACCGCGTTGAAAAGGGGTGATAACGTTAGTGTAAAGACGCTTTCAAAAATTGCGACGGCGTTAGGTAAAAAACTTAGTATTACTATTTCTTAAAAAAGCCCCAAAATGAACTTTCAAATTCATTTTGGGACTTTTTGTTATTTAATGTTTAGTATCCACAAGAAGACTAGGAAGATAATTGCTAACGAGTACATCATCCAACCGACTTCTTTACCACGTTTAGCGGCAATCATGGTAATTGGGTAGGCGATGAAACCAAGTGCAATTCCGTCAGAGATACTGTACGTTAGTGGCATTCCAATTGCAATCAGAAAGGCTGGGGCTGCCACTTCAAACTTGTTCCAATGAATGTTACCAAGTGACTTGGCCATCAAGATTCCAACGATAATCAGTGCGGGAGCTGTCACCTGACTAGTAATAACGGTCAATAGTGGCGAGAAGAACATTGCTAACAAGAACAGAATTCCGGTCACAATTACCGTAAATCCAGAACGACCACCAACCGCAATGCCGGCTGATGATTCCACGTAGGCACCCATTGGCGAAGTTCCAAGAAGTGAACCAACCAGCATGGTAACCGAGTCGGCACCTAAAGCACGGCCGATTCGTGGAATTTTATTGTTTTTCATGTAACCAGCCTGTTCGGCTAATCCAACTAACGTTCCGGCGGTATCAAAGAAGGTTACCAAAAGGAACGTCAACACGACGACAATTAACTGGGGCGTGTTGATCTTGTCAACATTGAATAGTCCTACTAGGAAAGTGGACTTAATGCTGGGAACTGCCGAGACGATTCCGGTAGGCATTTTGATTAATCCGAAAAGGACTCCAATTACGGCTGAAGCAACCATCCCAATGAAGATTGAGGCTGGAACGTTAGCGGCCATCAAGAACAAGGTGATGACTAAGCCGGCAACCGTCAGTAAAGTAAGAGGGTTACTGAACGAACCAAGACCCACCAAAGTGGACTTGTTAGCAACCACAAGCCCACCATTGTTTAATCCTAAAAAGGCAATGAACAGGCCAATCCCACCAGCAATGGCTGACTTTAAGTCAGATGGAATCGAATCAATGATTTTTTCTCGCAACTTGAGCAAGGTCAAGATGACGAAAAGAATGGAGGCAACAAACACGCCGGCTAGTGCGGTCTGCCATGGAATCTTCATCCCAATACATACGGAGTACGCAAAGAAGGCGTTGAGCCCCAGACTGGCGGATAGTTTGCGATGATTCCCATTAGGAAACAGCCAAAGGCAGAGGCGAGGGCCGTTGCCGTAAAGACGGCACCTTTATCCATTCCTGCGGCACCCAAAACATTCGGGTTTACGAATAAAATGTACACCATGGAAACAAAAGTCGTAACTCCCGCAACCGTTTCACGGGTGAAGTTAGTTCCTAATTCCTGAAAGTGAAAAAACGAGGCAATTCGATTAGCCATTTCCACAACTCCTATCAAATTAATATTCGGTTTTTCAAAAACGAATTACGATAATAGGATAACACAAAGTTAAAATGTGTCAAATCACGAACGATACTAATTACAAGGCAAAAATCGTGCATTAACGTCCGTTGACATGTTTGTTAGAATTAGAGTATGAATGGAGTTTTAGAGATGAAGAAGATTTTATTATTAGGAAATACTCCGGCCGAACAAATGGTCTTTAACTACTTTAATAGAAGTAATAAATTTCAGGTTTTTGAGATTACCGCGGGCGATTTTACTAAGGAACGGACGTATCGGGGACACTTAAAGGATGTTGATATCGTGGTTTCTTTTCTGGGACCGATGGACGTTGATTTGGACATGGAAGCGTTGTTTTCCGTGATTTATTCGCACCGCCTTCAACTAGAACGAGTTATTTTTCTTTCGGTAGCAGGCATTGACAAAGAAGTTGACGGAAAACTTGATTATCCGGGAGTCGATGACGTCTCTGAATTTTTAAAGCAGCAACAGTATGCCATAAAAGTCATTGATGAATCGGAAATCCCCTACACTGTTTTTCGCTTGGTTAACGTAGTTAATACCAAACACAACGATGGTCATACGATTGAAGAAGGAAAGTCCGTTCCAGTTGGAGACGTTTCCCATGAAACGGTTGCACATTTTGTAATTGACGCAATCGTGAACGAGAAATTTATCAATCAGTCACAAGCACTCATTGAGGAGCGTTCAGAAAGGAAAGCATAATGGCACTACAATTTGTCTTAGGCAAAGCCAGTAACGACCATTTTAAAAAAGTGGTCGGAAATCTTGATCAGTCCATGCAGCAGCATCCACACGATGCATATTTTTATTTGGTACCGAACCATATTAAGTTTGAGTCCGAACTAGGGACGCTGAAACAATTGAATCATAAGCAGCAGAACACGTTTGCTGAGACACGGGTCCAGGTTTTTTCCTTTTCGCGATTGATGTGGTATTTTCTCGGCAACAGTAAGGAGTATCAACTACCTCGGCTTTCAAAAGATGCCATCAACATGATTATTTTTCAGATTATTGAAAATCAACAAGAGCAATTATCCGTATTTAAGGGTGAAGGAGCCCAACCAGGTTTTATTTCGCAGGTGGCTGATCAGATTAACGAACTGCAGCAGGGCAAGATTGACCCCGATACGTTGGATAAGATTGCTGATCTTGATCCTGGAACGATTAATCCCGAATTACAGGGAAAACTGAAAGACATTAGCGTGATTTATCGCGAATTCTTGAAAAAAACGGACGGAAAATACGTCTATAGTTCACAGACTTTGACAATGTTAAACCAGTACCTACTAAACACCGACCTGTCCCAGATGCATTTTTACATCAGTGGTTTCTCCCAATTTTCTGCTTCGGAACTAGACATCGTCAAAACGTTGATTGATAAAGCCAAAGACATCACGATTGACCTCAACTTGGACCGTTCGTATCCAAATGAAATGCCCGATAACTCGGCCTTCTTTTTGCGTTCGGGAAGACTGTACAACCAGTTGTACCAGTACGCTAAGGCAAGCGGGGTCAAAATCATGACCGATCAGTACGCGGGCGACTGTCGTTGTAGTGATGGCATTAAGGAACTAGAGGACTACTGGATTTCAAGTAGCCAGGTCGGGACACCAATTTCGCCGAACACGAATGGCAACTCGGACCTCGAACTTTTTCGGGCTGATTCCAATTATGACGAGTTGATGAACATTGCGACCATGATTCGTCAGATGGTTGCCACGGGACGCTTTCGTTACTCCGATTTCATGGTGGTTACCAGACATTTGGACAAGTATCAAAACGTCATTGATCCCATTTTTCAGATGCAACAAATTCCGTATTTCGTGGACATTCAGAAACACATGGACAATCATCCCCTAGTGGAACTAATCGACGCGTTGTTTTCCATCTATCGTACCGATCGGAAACGGAATTACCGCTACGACGATGTGATGCGATTACTAAAGTCAGAATTACTACTGCCAAGGGATCAAGACGGAAAGCCGATGAACATTGATCGTTACCGTCGCTGTCTTTCGTTGTGTGAAAATTTAGTCCTAAAAAATGGCTACGAGGGGAAATGTTGGACTCAGGACGAAGACTGGGAGTACGCCACTGTTTCTGACAACGATACGGGCATTGTGTCAAATCGAAATAAGGAAATCTCCACTGACATCAACGTCATTCGCCACTTTGTAAAAGAAACGTTACCACCATTTTATAAGAAAATGGCGAAGGCCAAGACGGGGAAAGATGCTGCCAACCTGCTGTACCAATTTTTGGATGAAAATGGTGTAATTAATGAACTAAAACACTGGCAGGATCATGCCACTGAACGTGGTGACCTACAGGAAGCTGGTCAGTCGGAACAAGTTTGGAACACACTGTGCGGTTTACTGGACGACTTTGTTACTTTTTTGGGTGATCATCCCTTTGAGATGGACACCTTCCTGGACCTCTTAAAGGCTGGTTTTGAAGGGGCTTCGTACTCCCAGATTCCATCAACCTTGGATCAGGTCACGATTTCTGAAACCGGACTAGTCCAATTGAACGATAAAAAAGTGACCTTTGTGATGGGGGCTGACGACAATAGCATGCCGGCCACGATTGAAAACAATAGTCTTTTTAACGACGCTGATCGTGACCAGATGAATGATCACTTTACTGATGACCAGTATTTAAATGACAACAGTGAGACCCAGATGGTCAACGAACCCTACTTAAATTATTTAGCCTTCATGACTCCATCTGATAAATTGGTCTTTTCATACAACTTGGGTGGCGGAAAGGAAGACGTGACTCAGTCCATCTCACCGTACATCGCCAGAATTAGGGATCATTTTAACCTAAAAGAGCAACATGTAAGTGGGACGCCAGTATCTGATTCTAATGATGTTCGGCAGTTCATTGGTTCCAAGCGTGCCACCCTGAAGTTTTTGGTCAAGGCCGCACTCGATGCGAAGGTTAGTGGTAAAAAATTGAGTCCGGCTTGGAATCAGATTAAAGCGAACCTTGAAAATGACCCAACGATGCGGACCATCACGCAGAAGTTACTTGGCAGTCTGACGTATGAGAACGTGCCAGCTTCTTTGAAGCCACAAATTGTGACGGGTCTGTACGGGAACACGATTAATACCTCCATTTCTAAGCTAGAAGAATTCTACTATGATCCGTACGAATACTTTTTGAAGTATGGACTGCGACTAAGAGAACGAGACGAGTTTAACCTTGATCCCAGCAGTACGGGAACGTTCTACCACGAGTCTCTTGATGAACTGGTCAAGAAGATTAATGCCGAACACATTGACATTACTAAGTTAACCAACGAACAGATTAAAAACATGGTAACTGAAATCACTGATACCATTATTGAAAACGACCCGAACCTGCAGTACGAAATCCTGAAGAGTTCCAACCGGATGGAGTACATTGCTAAGCAGTTAGTTCAAACCGTGATCCAGATGGCGACGGCACTTAGAGACCAGTCCCATTATATCAAGATGCGGCCGAAAAACACCGAGGTCATCTTTGGTGAACCCGGAAAACCGAATGGCATTGACGGTCTGAACTTTGATTTAGGCAGTCAACACTCGGTGAACGTGCGGGGTCGAATTGATCGGATTGACCAGATGTTCATTGATGGGACCGAGTATCTCGGGGTGGTCGACTATAAATCCGGTGAAAAGAAGATTGATTTGTCGGAAGCCTATGACGGAACGCGGATGCAGATGATGACCTACCTTGATGCAGTGCTACGAAATCAGGACAAGCTATCTACTACTGACAAGGTGAAGTTAGCGGGAGCGCTTTACATGCACATCTTTGACCCGATTTTGAAGCCGCAGGACGTCAAGAATTTTGATGATCCGAAGCAGCTGGAAGCTGCATTGATGAAGGCTCATAAGTACACGGGCCTCTTGGTTAATAACGACGGTATGTTAAAAGACATGGTCAATAACGTTGACGATGCCGGTAATATTTATCCATATCAGTTTACCAGTAAGGGTGATTTATACAGTAATGCGGTCAAGACCAGTATTGTTGAACCACGTGACTTGGACCTTCTACTGAAACGGACTGAGGATCGGATTAAGAATGCTGGTAAGCAGATTTTTGCCGGAAACATTAAGTTGGAACCGTCTCAGTATAAAGACCAATCCAAGATTATTTATTCTCCCTATAAACCGGTGATGCAGTTTGACCCATTATTAACTGAAAATAACTATCGAATTGTAAAAGACATGGGAAACAACAAGGACGTGATTGATTTCTTAAGAAAGGAGGCACGTGATAATGGCGAACAATAGTATGAATTTTACCCCCGAACAAGAAAAAGCTATTACGGAAAAGTTCCCGGGGAATGCGCTAGTGTCGGCCTCGGCTGGCTCGGGAAAAACCCGAGTGCTGGTTCAACGAGTCCTAAATAAGGTCGAACACGGCATTGACGTCGACCATCTATTAATTGTGACGTTCACGAAGGCCGCCGCTAAGGAAATGCAGGACCGCATTAAAAAGGGTCTCCAGGATCAAATTAATCAGACCAGTGACAATGCGCAAAAACGAAACTTGGTCAAGCAAATTCGGAAGTTGTCAGTGGCCCACATTTCAACGATGGATGCTTTTTGTCAGTGGTTGGTCCAGAAGTACTACTACGCCATTGACCTAGATCCCAACTTTCGGATTTTGGCCGACCGAACGGAGCTGGAGATGCTAAGGGATTCCGTCTGGGAAGACGTGCGTGAAGACCTGTATGGAGACGATGAGGATGGGTCATTTGCCAGATTAACCCGCAATTTTTCAAGTGATCGGGGTGACGACGGCTTAACCGACGTGGTTCTGGGACTTTATGATTTCGCAAACGTTGATCGAGATCCAGCGGCGTGGTTAGATAAGCTTTCAGGCTTGTACCAGATGGACGGTAGTATCACTCGGAGTGCGTTTTACCAGAAGTACCTCCTCCCAGAACTTCAAAACAAAATGAAGCAGACCCTTAGTTTACTTGAACAGTCCCGTCAGGAATTTTTAAACGGTGCCATGTCTGATCGGGCCGATTTGGTTGAATCTGACATTAAAAAGTTGAATCAGATTTACGATCGGTTGAAAACAGCGGACTGGGATGCCCTCTATGATGTATTTCATGATTTTAAACTGGGAACCATGTCTCGAAAAAAGGTGGATGATTCTCAAAAAGAATTCAAGAAACGAGCCATGGAACTGCGTAAAAATGCTGATGATACGATCAAAAAGAATCTTACCAATCGCTACTTTTTTGCCAAACAAGCTGACAATTTGGATGTGATTCATCATTCCGAAACCATCGTTAACAAGTTAGTGGACGTCGTTAAGACGTTTTCGACGCGTTATGCTGAGGTCAAAAAACAAAAGCACGCCTACGAATTTATTGATATTGAGCACTTTGCGTTAAACATTTTGACGGGGAAGGGCAAGGACAGTCCTGAAATTCAACATCAGTTTCAGAACTATTTTAATGAAATCATGGTTGATGAGTATCAGGATAATAATCGTCTTCAAGACGCCATTTTAAACGCCATGAAGAATCCGAAACATGAGAACATGTTTATGGTAGGAGACGTCAAGCAGTCGATTTATCGTTTCCGGTTGGCCGATCCCGGGATGTTTCTGGAAAAACTAGACGATTATCAAGAATCCGATAATCCGGATACGGCGGTCGTTTTGGCCGATAATTTCCGTTCGGCCAAAAACGTCGATGACTTTACCAACTTAGTCTTTTCTCAAATCATGGACCGAGGTCTTGGTGAAATGAACTATACCGGCAACGCCAAGTTGAAGTACGGAGCCACTTACTACGGTGATGACGTTAAATCAAACGCCAATATCATGATGTACGTTGATGATTCAGACCATGATGACGATGATCTGACCCTTGAACCAGACAATAGTTCTGAAGGTCAGGTCAAAATGGTGGCCGATCAAATTCAAGATTTAATGAAAAAGAAGATGCAAATCTACGACAAGACCACGCACGAGATGCGTGACATTCGTTATGGTGATATTGCTATCTTGGAACCAACCCGGAAGAATAACTTAGATATTTCCAAAGAATTTGCCCAAAAACAGATCCCACTTTCAATTGATGGTGGCGAGAGCTACTTTAAAACCACTGAAGTTCAGATTATGATGTCACTCTTACAGATTATTGATAATCCCTACCAGGATATTCCGCTCGCGGCGGTCCTGCGTTCGCCAATCGTGGGAATGGATGAAAATGAGATGGCTTATCTGCGAATTAACCACAAGACCGGTGACTATTTCACGTCGCTTCTTGATTTCTACCACAACTATCCGACACAGGAACCAACCGAATTCGGGAATTTGGTTTCTAAAAAAGTGCAGTTGTTCTTGGATCAATTGAATGATTTTAAGGACTTTGCGACAAAACATGAACTTTCGGACTTGATCTGGCACATTTACAGTGTGACTGGTTTCTTGGACTACGTTGGTGGGATGCCAGCCGGAAAGAAGCGCCAGGCTAACCTGCACGCTTTGTACGAACGAGCCGCTGAATACGAAAAGAGTAGTTTTAAGGGTTTGTTTGCCTTCGTGCAGTTTGTGAAACGACTGCAGGACAAGGATGACGATTTAGCGGAGGCCCCTGCAGAAGTTGAGACCGACTCGGTCCACGTCATGACGATTCACGGTAGTAAAGGACTAGAATTTCCGGTGGTCTTTTTGATGGACGCTACCAAACAGTTCAATAACTCTGACAGCCGGGGAAACTACATTTTCAATAATAAATTGGGAATTGGGGTTAAATACTTAGACCAAAAAAAGCATGAACTGTTGCCCAGTTTGCAGTACGTGGCCATCAATGATTTAGAGTACAACAGTATGCTAGCCGAAGAGATGCGGCAGTTGTACGTTGCGCTGACGCGGGCTGAGCAGCAACTCTACATCACTGGGATTGTTAAGAACAAAAAGTCGGTCGAAGACGAGACCAAGAAGTGGGAGCGTGCCTATCAGAGTTCAGACTTGGTCTTAAATCATTCCACGAGAAGTAGTGCGAATAACTTTATGGACTGGATTGGGGCGGCCCTTGCTCGTCACCCAAACTACTATCAGAATCGGGG
This sequence comes from Fructilactobacillus sp. X8R2C1, assembly GCF_059900955.1. Classification (NCBI taxonomy): domain Bacteria; kingdom Bacillati; phylum Bacillota; class Bacilli; order Lactobacillales; family Lactobacillaceae; genus Fructilactobacillus; species Fructilactobacillus sp. X8R2C1. The sequence continues at coordinate 20,901 of NZ_JBWXVI010000004.1, read as the reverse complement.
AAAAGTTGACGCCACCCACGTTTTGGCGAAGGATCCGACGAACTTTAAGGTCGAATTTGTGACGGCGAAGGATTTGAAGCAACCTGGGACGATCGAAACAAAGTCGGCCACAGAGGAACAGGAACTTCCAGCTGATCAAATTGATCAATCACAAATTAAGCAGATTATGGGGTTCAAATATCCATACAAAGCAGCTACTACCACCACGGCCTATCAGTCCGTTTCGGAAATCAAACGATTGTTTGATGATCCGGACAACATTCAGCTGGGAAGTGTTGCCGAAAGTCGCAATATGATTTTAAGACGAACGCGATACAATAACTCAACGTTTATGCAGCCGCAGTTCATGCAATCGGTCGGACAACCCAACTCGATGGAGATTGGAACGGCAACTCATCTGATTTTGCAGAAGATTAACGTCAAAGAACCAGTTAATCACGAGACGGTTTCAGAACTCTTGGCGCAGCTGATTAATGATAAGTTAATTACGCCGGAGGTTGCCAAAAAGGTCAACGTTGATTCGGTTGTCGAGTTTTATCAAAGTGACCTAGGCAAACTGATTAAGGATCATCCCGATCAACTTCATCGGGAAGTTCCGTTTTCACTGCTGGTTTCAGCCGACCAAATCTTCTCTGAATTTGAAAACGATTCAAAACAAAAGTTGTTGGTCCACGGAATTATTGATGGTTATCTTAATTTAGACGATGGACCCGTTCTGTTTGATTACAAGACCGATTTCGTTAATCCGAAGAAGCCGGATGAAAGTGTCAAGAAGATCATTGACCAGTATCGTGGTCAGGTAAATATCTATGGGATTGCTTTATCAGACATCTTGGGTAAACCAGTTAAAGACGAATATTTATACCTGCTATCAAATAATACTTTGCAGCGGGTTAGGGCTAAAAAATAAATAATAATAACGTCAGTCAAAAGTGATTGGCGTTTTTATTTTCGTAGAAAGCGAACAATATTAGCTAGCCAACTTAATTGATTCAAAGAAAAACGAATGATAAAATTTGTGGTAACTTAATGATTTACTTAATGTAATTTAGAATTTTCGTAATTGAGGAGGTGTTCGAATTATTCGTTGTGAAGGATTCTTTCAGTGGTATACTTGAAATAAGTTGCAAATACGACCATCAGACAGTAAACCAAACCAGTCGTTAATAATTGGAGGATAAAATGGAGCGAAATAAGAAATATGCATTTGAGTCAATCCCAATTTCCGAACGAGACATGAATTATTGGGATATGTTTGCCACGTGGTTCGGAGCGAACGCTAACAACGGAACCTGGTTCATTGGTGGCGTGATTGCCGCCGCTGGTTTCTTTGGTGGGATTAGTTCGGCAATCGTTGCTTCAGCAATTGCCTTCGCGTTTTTGAGCATGGTGGGCTACATGGGATATCAAACGGGGGCATCGACCACGATCTTGTCCAGAGCCCCCTTTGGAATTCGGGGAAGTGTTGTGCCATCAGTCATTAACCTGACGCTTTTTATGGGGTGGACGGCCGTTAACACGTTTATCGCCGCCACGTCCCTTGCGTATCTGTTCCACAGTATGTTTGGCTGGGCGTTGTTTGGTCAACCCGGCGGTTACTTTGGGATTATTGTTGGAATTATCATCATGAGCATTCTGCACTTACTTAGTATCATCGCTGGTCCCAAATCCGTTCAAATTATCGAACGAATCGGAGTGATTTTGGTAATTATTTTTGTGATTATCGAAGTCATCGTGGTCTTTCGTGACGTTTCGTTTTCACAGATTGCCAAGTATCAAGTTCCAATGAAAGCCCGGATGCCATTTGGGGTCGCCCTTGATACGATTGCTGCAGCTGCGCTTGGCTGGGTAGTTGGTGGAGCTGACTTTACCCGGTTCACTTCCAGTAAACGCATTGCCACCCAGGCCCCGTACGTCGGCGCCATTCTTGGGATGGTCAGTTTTGTCATCATCGGTCTGTGCACGACGCTGAGTGTTGCTTTGACGTCCGGGGTCTTTAATCCTAATAACTCCGATCCTAGTACGGTTGCTAATAAATTGGGACTAGGAGTTATCGCGATGGTTGTCATTGTTTTGACCAGTATGACTGCTAACGCCGTCAACATTCAGTCTGGTGGCTCCGCTCTAAATAACCTGATTCCTAAGATTAGTTTGAATAAATCACTGTTCATCGTTACCATCTTGTCCATGATTTTGACACTGGTTCCCTTGATTAACGGTAGTTTCCTCGATGCCTTTACCGCATTTCTAAACTATACTGGGATGTTCCTTGGTCCAATCATTGCCATCTTGGTGGTTGACTACTTTGGCTTGTCGGACGGTAAATACGATTTGAAAGCCTTAGAAACTCCCGCCGGAAAATATTGGTACAAAAATGGAATTAACTGGTTCGCGATGTTATGTATCGCAATCGGGGTGGTATTGTACATTGCGTTAAACATGTTGCCAATTATTAAGGCAACGGTTGGAGCCACCTTCATTTCCATGATTGTGATTGCCATTATCTACTATGTCGGTAGTAAGTTAATGCGAAAAGCCTAATTTAATAACAAACAAAAAAGCATCAAATCATTACATAATGATTTGATGCTTTTTTAGTTTTTATCAATGAATTGTTCATTTACGAAGCGATGATATTCTGGAACTCGATTCATTAATTCTTCGTGGTTTCCAAAGCCTAATATTTTGTGACGGTTTAGAAAGTATATTTTATCGGCATTTATAATGGTTGAAAGTCTGTGTGCAATGGCAATAATTGTTTTGCCGGTCATCATCTTATCAATTTCATGTGTTACTAATTGTTCAGAATCAGAGTCCAGACTAGAAGTTGCTTCATCAAGAATTAGGAATTTAGGATGTTTTAAATATGCTCTAGCAATTTGTAATCGTTGTCTTTGTCCTCCAGATAATTTAAGTCCTTGTTCACCAATGATTGTTTTTATTCCATCTGGTAATGATGATACACAATTTTCTAAATCAGCAATTTTAATTGCTATTGATATTTCTGATTTGCTTGGGATATTTACTAAACCAAGAACTAAGTTATCATAAAATGTTCCAGAAAAAATAGTGTTATCTTGAGTTACTACTCCAAAAAGCGAACGCCATTGCGAAATAGAAAAATTAGAAGCGTCATTGTCATCAAACAAGAGTTTTCCATATTGGATTGGATAAAGTCTTGTTAATAAATTGATAATAGTGGTTTTCCCAGCGCCTGAGGGACCAACGATTGCAATTTTATCACCAGGAGTAAAATCCATTGAAACATTACTTAGTACTAGGTGATTTTCATAAGAAAAAGATACATTTTTTAATTTAATAACTGAATTTTTTGAAGTGTTTTTAATAACAGGATTTTTATAGTTATTTTCTGGACTTAACTGTAAGATTCTAGTAATTTGTTTTGTTGCTCCCTTTGCTTGCTTGTAGCTTGCATAGAAATCAGCTATGACATTAATTGGTCCAATTACTTGGAATAGATACATTAGAAAAGCGACTAGGGTTCCAATGGAAAGAGTTCCAGCTGATACCCGAACACCACCGTACCAAATGATTATAATAATCAATAAAAGTCCAAACATGGTTTGAATTGGACCTGTTATAGCAAAAATTGCATTCATTTTTAGTGATAAATGATAAAGAGCATTTACGTCTTTTTTGAATTTATTTTGGATACTATGTTCTGCGTTATTTAATTTAACCGCTCGAATGTTTCTAAGACTTTCAGAACTGGTTTCATTCATTTGAGCTAGTTTCTCTTGAGATTTAATTGAAACCTTCTCATCAATTATTCCAATTGGGATGGTAACCATCGCGTCTAGTGGAAATGCAATTAAGATAAGTAAAGATAGTTTCCAATCAAGTGAAAATAAAATTGCAAATGTTCCCACCACAGTAATTATTCCACTAATTGAAGAGGGGATTATTTCAGTAGTAAAGTTTTGAATTATTGAGGCATCATTAATAACTCTACTAGAAAGTTTTCCACTTAATTGGTTATCAAAATAGGTAGTTGGTAAATAAAGAAGATGATCTTGAATACGAGTGCGAATATTTGCAATTTGTTTGGCTCCTGAACGACTAAGCAAATATCCACTAATTGCTGTAAAAATGGCACTAAAAATTAGCAAGGCCAAAATTCCAATAATTGTCCACGTATTATTTTTTTGACTGAGTAACGATTTAATGTTGATAGCCTTACCAATTAATAGGGGAATAAATAAAGAAACTATTGTTCCAATCAGACTTAAACCGAGTCCAACGAAGAAGCCGGCATCTAGTTTAATGAAATTAATTTTTGTCTTTTTCATTATTTTCCTACTTTTAATTTATTTAAGAATTAATCATAATAAATGATTTTATACGATGACATTAATTTAATTTTGATTAGGAAAGAAACAGTTGATTTAAGACAGATTTAGGCACTGGCATCCATTTCCAAGCGTTATTATCTTTAATGCCTTGTAAGACAGTCATTAGACCAGCATTTCCAGTAAACAAATCATTTGAAAAACGATATCCATATGTTCCGGGTAACATAATATTATTATTAGAATCTACAAGCAGATAGTTTTCTAATGACTGGACTAATTTATCGATGTCGGATAATTTGTTTTTATTATCAATTCCTATAAGGATAATTCCACTGATCCCTCTGGTTAGTCCAGATGAGTATGTGCAGTAAGTTTGGAGATTTTTAGTGAATTGTTCTTGAAGGTTTAAATATTTTTCGTTTTGAAATTCATGTAAGCGCCTAATAAATTGGCTCAATACTAATCCGACACCAACTCCTCCTTCTCCTAGATATGGAAGTATTCTGGGAAAACCAATTGAATTATCCAAAATCTCTGCAGATTGTGAGTCGGAAATTTCAATGTTTTTATCTAGTTCAAAATTCAACATATCTTTGGCATTTTTCAGAGTTTCTTTGTTTTTTGTTACATCAAATAGTAGTAATAAAAATAAACTCGCGCCTGACCATCCATTCATTAATCCATAAGGAATGGTATCTTCATCATCTGGTTGAGTTCCCGAACCATTTATAAATAATGTATTTAAGCGGATCGCGATTAATTTACTCATTTCTAAAAATTTATTATTATTATTTTTTTTAAAGAAGGCTAGTAAACTTAAACCAATTCCGCTTAATCCAGAGTAAAGAGTGTAATCTGTTTCTTTTAAAATTCTATTTTTTTGATCAAGTATAAATTCAAGAAATTGGTTTGAATGTTCCTGTAAGTTTAAATCATCTAAAATAGACGCGATTCCTGAAATACCATTAAATAGTCCAAGACTGGTGTCTTCATTGAAGTGGCTAATAAGATTTTTGCTGCTATTATTAGCCCAATTGATTTCTTTTGTTAACTTTGTATTACTCCGATTTAATGCCATTAGTATTCCAAAACCACCATTAGCGATGTTAACTTTTCCAAGCTTGTCAATAAATTGTCTAATGTCACCACCTGAAAAACTATCATTTTGATTTGATGAATATTCAATTATTCCGGTTTTTAACCCATTGATGAGTTTGTCTACTGCTTTTATATTGATTTCAAATTTTGGGACGTCGAAAATGTTCTTTAATTTTGGAATGAAATTTTTACAATCCTTTTCTGTATTTTGTAATATATCAAGTGCTTTTTCTCCAAAATAATCTGTTATCCATTTATTTTGATTTTCTTCAATTTTTAAAGACAAATCAGAAACGAACTCAATCGGTAGTAACAAAAATCTTGAGATCCTCATGTAAGCAAACCAATCAGCACTTTTAAAGTCACTAATTTTAGAATTAACGTATCCCATAGTTTGTAGTTCTGGATGATATTCATTTGAGAGGAGGGTAGCAGTCTCAAAATCGATTAGTTTAATGTTATTGTTAGGAGTAACCATAATATTATTTGGATTTAAGTCACCAATAGCAAAACCAGCCTGATGAACTTCTGTGATTGCCACTTTTAACTGTTTGATTAATTGATCTATAAGTTTTAAATATTCATTTCGATTCTTTTCGTATGAGAAAGGAAAGTTTTCTGGAATGAAATCGGATAATGAATTTCCAGGAACAAATTCTTCAATCAAGTAATTATTTTCCCATATCTCAAAATAATCATAGACCTTAACTGTTCTGTTAATCCCATTTAATTTTTTTAGGGTATTGTATTCATTCTTTACACGGAAAAAACCATCATTCCCTTGTGCATCAATTCCAGACTGTTTTCGTCCCTCCTTCATTACATAATTTTTACCATCTTTTGTGACTTGATAGACGCCGCCACCATTACTAAAGTGAATTGCGGAAATAACCTCATAGCGTTTGAATTTAGTTAAATCAATTTTGGAATATTCAATCGTTTGTATTTTATCCATTTTTTTAATTTCTTTTGGTTCAGAAATAAATGAGGGAACGTTATAGTATGGAACCCTTAAGTCTGGCACTAACTCTCCATTTGGATTTTTGATTCCCATGATCGTTTTTCCATCATGTACCATTGGCATTCCAATAAATCCCCCATACCTAAAGAAGATGTTGGAATTGTACCACTGTTTATCGTTTAAAATATATGCACCCTTGGGGATGTCATTGGTTAGGTCAGTTAGGGGACTTAATAGTTGAATAAATTGATCTTCATCTTTGGGGTAAATTGTTATGAATTTTCCACATGCAGATCGATCACCATATTTTGAATTTTTCATAATTAATTCTTTTTTGGTAGGAACAAATTTAAAAGAAATGTTATTTTCTATCAAATACGGTGTGATTTGGTCCAATGTTTTTTGCGCGTAATCAATGGGAGATGTTACATGAATTTTCCACCCTTGGTTTGGCAGTTGTCTATTTTTATTGATAAAATAATTCCAATTTTTATCGATATGATGATTCCATTTATCCTTGTCGTGAATAGTAACTTTATAAATTAAACTGTTTGTTTCGGCTGTGGTGGGTTGATAAAATAATGATCCTTTTTTTAAATAATCTAAATATCTTAAATCCATAACTACATCCTTTAAGTTTAAAATAAAAAGAGAGTCCTATTAGGGCTCTCTTATCTCTTGCATATAAGAATACTAACGTCACTGTTAATTGTGCATCCAACGCTCAGATGAGAACCCTTACGTCCTTTTCGGCGCTTTTTTCTTAATGCTACATTATCAAGTTGTTGTAATTGCAGAATAGGTTTCATGAAATGCTCCTATAGTATTATTTGCACATAATACTAATATTGCTGTTGTTGCCACATCCCATAACACTAATATGAGAATCTTTTTTCCCGCCAACAAGCTTCTTGGCATTTTTACCCACAGTCTTTTGGAGGTCTAGCAAAGTTTTCATAATAAATACACCTATTGTTAAATTACTGACAGAAGACACTTACATTGCTTCGAACATCACATTGAACACTGATATTACTTCGTACTCCGTGATGGTGATGACGACGCTTCTTCTTTAACTCCACGTTTGGTTGTGCTTGTAAATTAAGCAAGTACTTCATATTAAATCTTCCTTTCTTGTGAGAGGTTTAATTACCATAATTAATATAAATTAAACGATATAGAAAGTCAACAATTTTTTAAAAGTTATAAAAATTGTTTTTTATAGTTGTGTAATTACACTGAAAATTCATTTGAGTATTCGATATTTGACTTATGTAGATTTAATTAAAATATTGTTTAAAGCTTTATCAAGATTATTATTTGTATTAAAAAAGCATCAAATCATTACATAATGATTTGATGCTTTTCCATTTAATTAAACGTCTAACTTAGTTTCGCTATCTTTTTTGGTACTTGCTTTGGTTGTTTTCTTAGTAGTGGCCTTATTGTCAGTTGACTTGGATTTTGCATCCTTGTCACTGTCATCGTCCTTTGATTCTTCATCATTGGCAATGCCATAGGCTTCTCTGACCTTGTTCTTGATTTCTTCGACCATCTCAGGTTTGTCACGCAGATTGGCCACGGTCTTATTTAGGCCTTGTCCCAGTCGTTCCTCACCGTATGAGTACCATGATCCAGATTTGTCGACGATGTCTTTGTCAACGGCTAGGTTGACCATGTCAGCAATCGGTTCGATACCCTTTCCAAAACTCATCAAAGTGTCAACGGTCTTGAATGGGGGAGCCACCTTGTTCTTTACGACTTTAATCTTGGTTTCTCGACCAACGACGTCTTGACCTTCCTTTGATTGCTTACCAGAACTAACACGGAGTCGCACACTTGAGTAGAACTTAAGGGCCCGACCACCAGGAGTTGTTTCTGGGTTACCGAACATCACACCAACTTTTTCTCTTAGTTGGTTAATGAAGATAACGACGGTATTGGTCTTGTTGATACTGGAAGCTAGTTTTCTAAGTGCCTGTGACATTAGACGAGCTTGTAAACCAACGTGAGAATCACCAATGTCACCCTCAATTTCAGACTTCGGAACTAGGGCAGCTACTGAGTCGACAACGATTAAGTCGATAGCACCGGATTGTACCAGTGCATCGGCAATTTGCAGTCCTTCTTCACCGGTTCCTGGTTGCGATAACAAAAGGTTGTCAATGTTAACTCCCAGGCTGTGAGCGTATTCCGGATCCATCGCGTTTTCGGCATCGATGTATGCGGCCGTTCCGCCAGCTTGTTGGAGGGCAGCAACGGTCTGAAGGGCAATCGTGGTTTTACCAGATGATTCGGCACCGAAGATCTCAACGACTCGGCCACGAGGGAAACCCCCAATGCCAAGGGCGATATCTAAGGATAAAATGCCGGTTGAAATGGAATCAACGTTTTGGTTAGGGGATTCGCCCATCCGCATGATAGCGCCAGTTCCAAATTCTTTTTTGATTTTGCTGAGTGCTTTATCGAGCTCGATTTGACGCCCGTCGACACTGTTTTTAGAATTTGCCATAAAATTCCTTTCTTTTTACATATTACGTAATTGCGAACATACGTTTGGTTATTTAATATAATCAATTGTACACTAATAATTACGTAATTTCCAATTAAATTAAATCAATTAATTAGATTCGTTTATTAACGTAATAGGGCGAAGTTTGATCGTTATTTTTAGCATCTGATTGAGCGTTATCCGAAAGGAAAATATCGAATGATTTTTTGTCTTTTCCATGAACTACTACGACGTTTTTGGCCTCCACTTGTTTGTCACGGTAAAGTTGAGCAGAACGAACTGCATCATTATAGTCGTGAAAGTTTCCAAGTGAGTCGCCGGGATTGAAAAATACTGTTTCTGGCATAGTAATTACCACCTTTCTTCTACTATATTGTACCAGATTACGACCTTAATTATCTATTCGCAGGCTGACATGTGAGTTGCTTAATGGTTGACGTAAGAACATTAATTAAATAAATTATTAAATCAAATTGATAAGTTACATTCCAACTTTTGGGTACGTTATAATATAAATATAAGCATATGTGAAACTGCTAACATAGAGACAAATGCTTACTACGTATTTAAATCTAGGAGGTTTAATATGACTAAGAAAAAAGCAATTATGATTGGTGCCGGCATTTCTAACATGGCCGCCGCCGTTTACTTGATTCAAGAAGGTCACTGGGACGGAAAGAACATTACTTTCTATTCATTGGACGACCATGGCGCAAATGATGGTGCCAAGACTGACGTGACCGGCAATGAATACTGGAATCGCAATCACGAAACGTCTGACCAGACTGGCTTTGTCGCTCGTGGGGGAAGAATGTTGAATTACCGGACCTACGTTGATTTGATGGATCTCTTAAGTCGGGTTCCGTCAGCCACCGAAGAGGGAATGACTGCCGCAGAGGACACGCGTGACTTTGATTCTAAGCATCGGACCTACGATAAAGCGCGTTTGATGGAAGGCGAAAAGGGCATCATTAACTCCTCTAAAATGGGATTTAACAACAAGGATCGGTTCTTATTGACGAAGTTAATCATGATGCCAGACGACAAGGAGACTGAACTTGATAACGTCTCCATCGCTGACTACTTCAAGGACGATCCCCACATGTTTCAAACCAACTTCTGGTACATGTGGGAGACGACCTTTGCCTTTCGTACCCAAAGTTCAGCTCAAGAACTCAGGCGTTACATGCACCAAATGATTTACGAATTTACCCAAATTAACACGCTCGTGGGGGTTAACCGAACTCGCTACAATCAGTACGAAAGTTTGATGCTACCATTAATTAATTACTTGAAGAAACAAGGCGTAACCTTCGTCTTGAACCGTCGGGTTAATGATTGGGACTTCAAAGAAACTCCAATGAACGAAGAAATTACCGTTAAGGGCCTAGAAATGGAGAACGTTGACACTGGTAAAGATGAACACATTGATGTCGATGATGATACTGCGGTCTTCTTCACCAATGGTTCCATTACCGATTCGGCTACGCTTGGAGACTTCAACACCCCGTCCGGTGAAAACACCGATTATGGAGCTGCTTCAAGTTTGTGGAAGAAAGCCACCAATCACTTCTACAACTTGGGGAATCCAGACAAATTCTTCGCCGATCGGAACGCCAGTGGCTGGAGTAGTTTTACCGTAACCACTAAGGATCATACTTTCTTAAACGAAATCACCCGTATTACTACGCAACTACCTGGGAATGCTTTGAACTCCTTCCTATCAACGAGTCCAATTACTCCGTTAGGTCAAAAAGACGTGAGAATGTCGATTGTGGTTCATCATCAACCTCATTTCACCGACCAGAAGCCAAACGAAACCGTTCTTTGGGGTTACTTCTTGTATCCATATCGTCGCGGTGAATTCGTCGACAAGCAGTACATCAAGATGACTGGAAAAGAAATGGTTCAAGAGTTGATCGGACAGCTTTCAAAGGTCGATCCGGGTCCCGTAAACATCCGTGATAAAGAAAAGGAAATCATGGACTCAATTGTCAACTCGGTTCCCGTTTACATGCCATACGCTTCGGCATTGTTTAACAACCGGGCTAAGATTGACCGTCCCAAGGTCATCCCTGACCATTCAACGAATCTAGCATTCACCGGTGAGTTTGTTGAACAACCTTACCAAATGGTCTTCACCGAACAAAGTGCCGTTCGTTCTGGTGAAATGGCCGCTTACCACTTTGCTGGTGTTCCAATGTCAAAACTCGTGGACAACCCACGATTTGATAAGAATCCGAAGATTCTGGCCAAGGCCGCTAAAAAATTATTTGAATAGATGATCGTAAATGAAAAGCTCAACTTCGAAATGAAGTTGAGCTTTTTTGATGTTTCAATCAACATAGTCTTTAATTTCAGTAAAACACACGTCACGTAGTGAATCCGGGATGGCAAATAAATCCATGAATTCCTCTAGGTTAAGCTGGTCAATTTCCTTGTTGTCAGCGTAGAAGGGAACTAGAAGCCTAACGGCATTCACGTTGGCCTTCTGTTCGTACTTGGGATTCATCAGAGTGGTAAAACTAAGAATGGCATCATCCTGATCGCACTGCAGGACGTGGCTAATTTCGTGCGCAATGATAAATGGAAGTTGTTTTCGTAGCTGCCAGTTGGCATTAATCACAATTGAATGGGAACGAACGTCCGCAAAGGATTGGGTATTTTGATGGAGTTTGTCCGTGTATACAACGGCAATGTCATTATCTAACGCATAGTTAAAAAGACTATTGATGATTTCGTGCATTTCGAAGTTTCCTTAAGATTTCCACGACTGTTTCACGGTCTTCTTCTGGGATGGGTTTGCCCCCAAACATCATGATCGTTGAGAGGTCATCTAAGTCAGCCGAGTTACCAGTTGAGTTTCCTAAGAGATAGTCAACGGAGACGTTGAAGTAGTTGGCAACTTTTTTGAGTTTTTGCGAATTAGCGGTTTGGTCCCACTTTTGCATGGTTCCGTTGGAGAACCCAAGTTGATGCTCTAATTCGCGAATGGAAATATTTTTATTTTTAGCAAGCTCTTTAACCCGTTGATAGATCGACATTTTTGACTCCTTTTAATTATTTACATAGAAAATTAATCTATGAAATTGTTGACATGTAGAAATAATTGATACATGATTGTTCCTGTAAACAGATGAGAAATCAAGCAAAAATCTTGAAGAAAGGTCGGTTTAGATTATTTCAGCTGATTTTCTTTACCATCATTGTAGAACTTTTGTCTATAAGATTCAATGATTATTCTACATGATTGCGAATTGATTTCGATGTGTTTACGTACGAGTTAGCGCTAGCTCTTAAATTTTATAAAGAAAATTTTAGGAGGAAATAATTATGGATGAACAAGTTTTAAGCGTTCAAAAGTGGTTGAACCAAGAATACGGTAATGTTTCAGGATTTGATAAGGTCAAGGAAAATGGAAAGACGGGTTGGCCAACTATTTATGCTTTAAGAATGGGACTTCAGCATGAACTAGGGATTAGTCCACTTGGTAGTGGTTTTGGTGATAAAACCAAGAAAGCACTAAGTGGAATGGTCGATCAGTTGAAGGTCGGTTACAAGGGCAAGATTGCGAAGTTAATTCAGGGTGCTTTTTGGTGTAAGGGAATTAGCCCGAATGCGTTTGATGAGAAATATACCAAAGATACACAGAATGCAGTAAATAAATTACGTAATGATGCTGGATTAGATAAAGGTGGGGTTACTGTTCCATTAATGGCTGGTCTATTTGATATGGCTGCCTTTGAATTACTTGATGGTGGTAAAAAGAAATATCGTCAAATGCAACAATATTTAAACCATAACTATTTAGATTATTTTGGTGATGATCTTGGCTTGGTTCCAACTGATGGTTTGTATCAACGAAATACAAACACAGCTTTGATTTATGCCCTGCAAGCTGTTGAAGGAATGACACCTGGACAAGCAAACGGAGTTTATGGACCTGGAACCATTAATAAAACGCCAACTTTAACTGAAGGGGACAAAGGTGCAGGCGTTAAGCTACTTCAATATGGATTAATGGTTAATGATTTTCTGAGTGGATCTGTTGATGGAGTGTTTAATAATTCGGTTGCTGAAGATGTGGTTAATTTTAGGAAGTTTATGAATTTACCACCATTTACAGGGAAAGCTGATTTAACCGTTATCAAGGGGTTGCTTACCAGTAATGGGAATACTAATCGAGATTCAAATGCTTGTGATACTTCATTTCAATTAAGTGATAAAGACGTTAAAAACATCAAAAATTATGGCTTTGAAATTGTTGGTCGCTATTTAACTGGATCAGTTGGCACTGGCTCAAAACGTCGTAACAAAAATCTGACTGATGATGAACTGAAAAGAATTACTGATGGTGGCCTAAAGGTGTTTCCAATCTATCAAGATAATGATGGCAGTCAGGAATACTTTAAATACGGCCAGGGTTGTGCTGATGCAGGAATTGCAAATGCAACAGCACAACGGCTTGGATTCCCAAAGGATACTATTATTTACTTTGCTGTTGATACTGATATTCAAGCTGGTGACATTGATAGTACGGTTATTCCATATATGGAGGGAGTCAAAAAAGCATTAGGCGGCTCAAGTTATCAAGCAGGAATTTACGGAACCAGAAATGTTTGTGCTCAAGCCCTTGGTAAAGGACTTGCAAAAACGGCGTTTGTATCTGATATGTCAACTGGATATAGTGGAAATTTGGGTTATCAGATGCCTAAAAATTGGGCAATTGACCAATTTGTTGAATACAGTTTAGGTGACATTGCGATTGACCAAGATGCGTCGTCTGGTAGAGATGATGGTACTAATAAGATTAAGCCAACGGGAATTGGAGAAATGTCTGCTAAAGAAGCTTTAAAGAATATTGTTGATAATACACAGGTAGAAATTGATGTTCCTTATGTGCTATACAATGATAATAAATCATTAAAAATTACTTTAGTAGGTGAAGCTGATATTAAGCCAGTCCATGGATCTGGGATGTTTACCATTAGTAATGGGAAATTACCACTAAAATTTATGTTTGATTGGGTCATGCAAAGTTGTAATAACAATGTTAATGCTGGCGTATACATCGTTAGTTTATTTAATAAGTGGGAATTTGTTCAAAAAATTGAAGATGGTCAAGTTTCAATTGAGATTGTAGAAACTAAAGACGGTTGGAGTATATCAGTAGAATTTAATATTTTTAAGTTAAAAATTAATAATAAAAGTTTTGATACAGAGCTTTCTATTTCAATAGATATTGATTCTCATCCACATGATTATCCTGACTTTAAGAGTTATGAAAAAGCTTATGATGAGGTTACCGATAAATTAGGAGAAAAGACTGATACGCTTGCGTTGACACCGGCATATGTAAGATATGCAATTGAGGGTGAAAGTGTTGGTATTGCTGTAATAATTGCATTTTTAGCGGCACTAGTAGGATGATATATGTCATTATTTGCGTAATTTATGTTGTATTAAAATGATTAAATAAATGGACCTGTAATTTGTAATTACAGGTCCATTTATTGATTTATATCTCAATTACTTATTTCATCTTTTTAATTCCCTCAGTAAGTTCTTTTGAATATTTCTTTTTCCGATATTTTAAGGTGCTTTTAGAAAGATAATATAATAAAAATCCAGAGCAAATTAAAAACGTTGGCAGCATTGGAGATTCATATGCCTCCCATAAATTGTTTGAAAGTAATAGTATTTCAATTGATCCAATGAAAACAAAAATTCCAAAACACAGAAATAAAATAATGACCCATAAACAATAATAATGTTTTAACCTTGAAGGTCGCATATGCTTAATCTTATATTTTTCTATCATTAATCTTATTGTAGTTCCTAGTGCGGTAATAAATAGCGAGAATGTAATTCCATCGATTGTCCCCATGATCCAAAGGATGAATTTGTTTGCATGCATATTAAGGAGAATGGATCCCAAAGTGAAGGTAATGATTACCAATATAATGGATGGTAGCAATAAGCGTGACATAATGTGGTATTTATGTAAGTATTCTTGGTAGTCTTTGATGTAGTCCGGTTTTTCTGACATTTATCTTCCTCCTCACAATTAGGATATTACCTTATTAGTAAAATACAAAATGATAGATTATTCCTAATGCAACATTAATAAATGAAATTATGCAAGTAAATATAATTAATATATAGATATAGTTAATATGTTTAAAAAATGATTGTTTCAGTTGCTTAATTAATTTTGGTTGTTGGTTCCCATTATTGTAAATGTTCCAGCGTTTAATTGTCATGTACAAAACAATACAGGTAAGAATAATTACGTATGACATTAGCATAATTAGTCCACTAGGGTTCCCGATTAAATAATACCAGCGATCTGTTAATGTTTTGTTCCACATATAATTATCAGTTAAAGTATGTCCAATGATATTGTTAGAGGCAAAATATAGAAAAAGAATCAAAATGTATATTAGAGGAGAAATATTGTTAAATATTTCTCCCCTTTTTCTTAAATAATGTCTGGAACGCTCATAGGCAACAATTTCATAGATAATTACTATAAGCATACAAAAAAAGAATAATTTAGCCAGCAGATAATAACCTAATTGAAAATATGATTGCAAAATAATTCCTCCAATAAGAATGTTCGTTAATGCTTTTCTATCAAGCTGAATGGTGTGCCCTAATTATGTTAGCACTAGTATGCTTGAAGTAACAATAGTATCAGCGATTAGAAGGTATTTGACATGTAAAGAGAGGATAACATCGAAATATTACTTTTCTTCATTTATAAGAACGTTTATTGAATTTCTTCATATGTTCCATTTTTATTAACACGATAAGTTCCTGCAGTTCCAGATCCACCTTGATCTCTGTAGGATTTAATTATCAATTGGATATCATAGTAAGACCCATCAGTTGGTAAAGATTCGTATTCCATATCGTCACCAAAACCTAAGCCATTTTTTAGGACATTAATAGCTTGTTCAGGATTGTTGACTACATTATTTTGCGCTTGATTGGACTGATTTTGTTAATTGTTTCTTTGATCAGAGTTGTTAGAGGAATGTGTAGATTGAGCCTCATTAGTAGAAGAGGATGAGTTGTCATTGGAACTAGAGGGAGTGTCTGAACTTATATTACTTTGACTATCTGTTGTAGATGATGTCTGTGGTGAGTTTTCAGAGCTATCGTTGCTATTGCTTGTTTTTTTATCCTTTGTTTGTTCCACTTGTTTTGTCCTATTACATGTTTCGTTATGACCTGTATGATGTGAATTTGAATACACGATAAATCCAATCCCAATTACTAATACGATAATAACGACGAATACGATTGTCTTTTTGTGTTTCATTAAAATTCTCCTTAACTAAATTAATGGTGTTAAGTGTAGTAAAGTTTCAATGTTTACACAAATTGATGTTCAAAAATCCCAAAACAAAAAGGCCCAACCCATGAATATCACAGGTTGAGCCTCTTTTTATGCCAGAATAATTAGGATGATAATGAAACAAATTGCCAACACCGATAATGCCAAAAAGCGTTTTGACGTCAATTTGTGGGTCTTGTGATAGGTCCATCCCATGCATCCCAAAATTACGATCAATCCGAACGTTGCCATTATGATTAATTTGATTAATACCGCTGTGTCGCCCAATTTGGCCACTTCCTAGTTATTATTTTAGTTCGATTTGGTAAGCGAAACGTTTTGTTCCATGACTCTTTTTACCGTTTGCGTAAATGATACCACGTTTAGTGAAACCATTTGAGAGAATGACGTGCTGCATTCCCTTGTTGTCGGGATGAGTGTCGATTCTGACGTCTTTAAAACCACGAAAGGCTGAGATGGTGAATAGGCCACTGATGAATTTGGATGCTAGTCCCTGACCACGATAGTCGTTTGAGACGGCGATACGGTGAATGGCGGAGTAGTGACCTTGGTCACCATTTTCCCACTCCCCACCTTCAAGGTGTAAGTAATCGGGGTCGATTCCTAAATGCAGGGTTGCGGTTCCAGCAACTTTTCCGTCAACATCTAGGACGTATGAGATGCCAAATTTAACGTCTCTGGCTAAATCCTCTTCACTCGGGTAATCACTTTGCCATTGGTCGATGCCTTGTTCGCCCAAAAACTTCTTGGCGTTTTTGATGATAGTGTAGATATCGTTTAAGTCAGCTTCAGTAGCTTTTCTTACGTAAATAGTAGACATAATAACACTTCCTTACTTTTATTATCAGACGATAAATAATTATAGTGAAGCTCATGTGGTTTTTCAACCACCAAATTAATTAGGGAGCCGGCTTTTTTTCTGGTAAAATGCATTGAACAGTAATTTAGGAAAGTTGGAGAAAACTTGGAAAAGAAATTAAGTGTAAGGCAGATTATTTACGTTGGAATTATGTTGTTTGGGATTTTCTTTGGCGCTGGCAATTTGATCTTTCCCGTTAATATGGGACAGATGGCTGGTGGCAACGTTTGGTGGGCAACCCTTGGATTTGTTTTAACTGGAGTGGGTCTCCCCATCATAGGAATCATTGCGTTAGGGGTTACTGACAGTTCCGGAGCCTTTGAAATTTCTTCAAACGTTGGCAAGTCGTTTGCGTACGTCTTTACTATTTTAATTTCTTTTATAATGGGACCACTTTTGGCCATTCCACGTTTAGCAGCCACTTCATTTCAGATTGGAATTGCACCATTTCTTAGTTCTGGTCGTCAGCAGTTAGGCTTAATCGGATTTATTTTAATTTTCTTCATTGCCGTTTTTTTACTCTCGTATAATCAAGGGCGCTTACTGGAATACATCGGAAAATTTTTGACCCCGTTGTTTTTGATTTTACTGGCGGTCATCATCGTCATGTCGATTGTTAAACCAATGGGTTCACCACGTTTCTATCATCCAATGGGTGAATACGGGCATTCCCCACTCCTTTCGGGTTTCGTTGAGGGATACAACACGCTTGACGGTGCTGGCTCGATTGCTTTTGGAATCGTGGTTGTGGAAACCGTGCGTGGACTAGGAGCCAAAAGCCCCAAGCAGTTAGCCGTTAGCATCGGAAAGGCCGGCTTGATTGGTGGATTGATGATGGCAGTTGTCTACGTTCTATTAAGTTACATGGGCGCTAGCAGTCTGGGCGATTTTCGGCCGTCGGCGAATGGTGGCATTGCCCTTGTTCAGATTGCGAGACATTACTTTGGCGGGTATGGAAACATTTTGTTGGCGCTAATTGTGATTGTGGCCTGTCTTAAGACAGCGATTGCGATGAGTAGTGCCTTTGCGGATACAATGTCTGACGTCTTCCCGAAGCTTAAGTACCTTCCCGTTCTGGTTTTTGCGGTGGTGATGTCAGCGTTTTTGGCAACGCTTGGTCTGACTGAAATGATTAAGTTTATCATGCCAGTCTTGATGATTGTTTATCCGTTTTCCATCTGTCTGATTTTGATTTCGTTAATTAAACCATTACTTAAAAACTCTAAGATTGTTTACCAAATGACGATCTGGTTCATCGCCATTCCAGCCTTTTTAAGCGGGATTACCACCATTCCCGAATTGACGCACGTGCCAGAATTAGCTTGGTTATTTAAAATTAATGACCTTTTGCCGCTGGCGCAGTACGGAATGGGATGGGTTTTGTTCGCATTGATTGGATTTGCGATTGGATTGATTCTTTCGGTGAAAAAGACCAGAAAACAATTGAAGCAAGGATAAATAAAGACCCCGGTAGTTAAAAATGAATCTAACTACTGAGATCTTTTTTTGTTTCTTCATTATAATGTGTGAACGGTCATTGCCATTCCCATTCCACCACCGATACAGAGGGTGGCCAGTCCCTTAGTCTGACCAGTCCGTTTGAGGTTGTTGATTAAGGTGATGAGGATTCTAGAACCGGAATCGCCAAGGGGGTGACCCATTGAGACGGCACCACCGGTAATGTTAAGCTTGTTATCGGGAAGATTGAGGTCACGCGCTACCGCTAAACTTTGAGAGGCAAAGGCTTCGTTTAGTTCAAACAAATCAAAGTCACTGATTTGTTGACCAGTCTTATCCAGTAGTTTATTAACGGCGTAGTAGGGGGCATACCCCATGATTTTAGGGTCACATCCGGATTCGGCGTAGTCATCTAGAACCGCCAGCGGGGTTAGACCAAGCTCGTTGGCCTTACTTTGCTTCATTAATAGGATTGCAGAGGCTCCGTCATTTAAGCTAGCGGCGTTTCCGGCCGTCACCGTTCCGTTTTCTTTAAAGGATGGCTTTAACTTTTTTAATTGTTCCATTGAGGTGTCAAAACGAACGCCCTCATCCTTATCAACCACGGTGCTTCCGTGGCGATTCTGAACTTCAATTGGGATCATTTCTTCATTAAAGTAACCATTTTGTTGAGCTTTGCTGGCTTTTCGATGGGACTGAAGGGCAAAAGCATCCTGATCCCTTCTTGAAATGTTGAACTGGTCGGCAACGTTTTCGGCGGTCATTCCCATCGGTTTTCCACTCCAGGCGTCGTTTAGTCCGTCTTTTTGAATGCTGTCCTCTAAAGTGATTGGGCCAAATTTGTGGCCCCTTCTTTCGTTCACATTTAGGTATGGAGCGTTCGACATGCTTTCGGTTCCCCCGACAAGGACGATGTCAGCATCGTCCATTTGGATGGCGGATTGCCCCAGTCGGACCGCTTTCATACCGGAACCACAAACTTGGTTAATGGTGGAGGCGGTGGCTGTGTCAGAAATGCCAGCGTTTAACTCGATTTGTCTGGCGACGTTTTGTCCACCGCCCGCTTGAATTACGTTTCCAAAGATGACTTGGTCGATTTGTTTTGGATCAATGCCCGCGTCTTTGATGGTTGCCTTGGCGGCAATGGTTCCAAGATCAACCGAAGTTAGGCTATCGAGGGTGCCGTTGATTTTACCAATCGGAGTCCTCTTTGCGCTTACAATTACGATATTGTCATTCATAGATTCGATGCTCCTTTGACATGATTCGTTGATAATTATACATGTTTTTACTTAACTTTTTTTAAAGTGCAAAAGTTAATGTTAATTTCGAGTTTCTACTATAATAAAGTGAATAATAAAAATACTTTAGGAGATGAAGTCATGGATAAGGATGAAGAAGTACAACAAGTAGGGGAAATGATCGATCGCTGGCTAGACGCTATTGATGATCAATCTGATGTATCAGAAAAGACTCAAGATGAAATTGACGAGATTGATACGATTATTGATAGTTTTTCTGAGATTGCGATTGTTGGTTTAGGCGTTCAGCCCAAAGACTGGAACGTTGATTTAGTTACTAACGTAATGTTTAATCGTTTTACTTTGATGCTAGATAGTGATGAGAAAACGGACTCGCTGTTTCAACTAATTCCCTTTGCCTTAATCCATTTATTTTCTTATTTAAACGATCAGGGAATTATTAGTAATGGTCCTAGTTTGAATAAATGGGTAGAAAATAATAGTAAAGCATTACGTTCAATGTACGATTCTAATTTTGATGCCTTTTATAAGAAATTGGTTAGTGCGATGGAAGATGCTGACGTTGATTTAGAGGATAAGAGTGCAGTGGATGCTTTTACGACGCGTTATCTAAGACAACACCCGCAAGATGGAATTGACTTATATTCAAAGAAAAAGTAGGCCAATTTTCTTGATAAAAAATGAAAATTAAAAAAGTTTGACCTTTTTTGACCAAAAGTGTTGACAAATGATTTGAGCGCATGTATAGTAGTAAATGCTCAGTGAGGGAGACAAAGTGATTTGATAATAATCGATTAGTCACTGATTATGAACTGAATTAATTATTTTAATCATTTCTCTTGCATCTTCATTATGAGCGTTGTATAATAGTCTTTGTTGTCTGGGTTCTTCGGATACAATGCTTGAACAAATAAATTTAAAATAATTGAGTTTATCTGTTGACATTGAAAACACAACGTAGTATAGTTATACATGTTGCGTTAAGGAAGAATTAAACAGCAACAATCAAGAGTAGATCTTTGAAAACTGAACAAGATTTTGATTACAAGTGTAAGGTAATTTTAAGTTGTAGAAC
>NZ_JBWXVI010000003.1:0-203624 GCF_059900955.1 Fructilactobacillus sp. X8R2C1 | reverse complement strand
CGAACACAGAAGTTAAGCTTCAGCACGCCAAGAGTAGTTGGGGGATCGCCCCCTGCAAGGGTAGGACGTTGCCACGCAACCTAGAGTTTTTAACCATTTGGTTAGGAACTCTTTTTTTGTGCCGTAAATTAGGTGTATAATTACCAACAATTAAGTCATAGGGGTAGTGATTTTATGAAAAAACAACGCTGGTACCGTTTTTCACTTGGTTGGCAAATTGTATTTGGCTTGTTCTTAGGGATTATCTTAGGTGTTATTTTTTATCAGAATAAAGATGCCATTAATGTAATGCAAAACATTGGGACTATGTTTATTAGCCTAATTCAAATGATTGTTTTACCAATTGTGGTTTCTTGTTTAACGGTTGGAATTGCCGGAATGGGTGACATCAAAAAGGTCGGACGGATTGGGGTAAAGACGCTGGTTTACTTCGAATTAATGACCACGGTTGCTATTATTTTGGGTCTCTTAGTCGCTAACATCGCTCATCCCGGAACTTACATTAATGTTCATCAGATGCATGGATCGACGGACATTAGTCAATACATAGCGACTGCCAAGCAGTCCAAAAATACAGGAATCTGGTCCATGATCATGAACTTAATTCCTACTAACATCTTTGCGTCATTAAGCAAGGGTGATATGATGCCCATCATTGTTTTTTCGGTCTTCTTTGGTTTAGGAACCGCAGCCATCGGTGAAAAGGGACAAATCATTATTAACTTCATGAGTGCAGTCTCAGAAGTTATGTTTAAGATCACGAACTGGGTTATGCACCTAGCTCCCATTGGAGTATGTGCTTTAATCGGCGTGACCTTGGCCGAACTAGGAATTAAGGCCCTGTTACCGTTAGGCTATTTTGTTTTCTTAGTTTACCTCACTATGCTTGTCTTCGTTCTGGTAGTAATGGGAGTGGTGGCTCGCCTCTGCCATTTCAAACTCTCGGACCTTTTGGCGGTTATTAAGAATGAAATTGTTTTAGCCTTTTCGACTGCCAGCTCTGAGGCGGTTCTACCTAAGATGATTCAAAAAATGGATCACTTTGGCGTTAATCCATCAATCGTTTCGTTCGTTATCCCAACCGGATACACCTTTAATCTTGACGGTTCGGCAATCTACCAGTCACTGGCGGCTCTTTTTCTTGCCCAAGCTTATAACATTCACTTATCGATTGGACAGCAGGTTACCTTACTGATTGTATTGATGATCACTTCAAAGGGAATGGCCGGAGTTCCAGGGGCCTCCTTTGTTGTGCTGCTTGCGACTATTTCAACGATTGGCGTTCCCATGTCTGGTTTGACCTTCATCGCTGGCATCGATCGGTTCATTGATATGGGTCGGACGGCAGTCAACGTGGTCGGCAATTCACTTGCGACGGTGGTAATTGGAAGTTCTGAACATGAATTTAACCGGAAGCAAGCGAATAGTTATGTCAAACAAGTTAAATCAAAAAAAGCATAATCGTTAAAGCTGAAGTTGGACATTTAAGCTGCTTTCAGTTTTTATTTTGTCGTTTGTTAAGAAATTGATAAAAAAGCATTGACAGGATTGGTCGTTTCAATTTACAATCAGTGAAACTAATGAAAGGAAGTTTTAGCGATGACGGCACCCGTAGTTTCCATGATTAGCATTTTATTATTCATTTTAGTCACAGTGATGATTAAAAATTGTGTGGATAATAAGATGCTTTTAAGTCAGAGCTAACTTCTTCTTTAAGTCCTCACAGTTTTGTTGGTAACTGCGGGGGTAAGCAGGTAATGTCCTCCAGTTACGTGAACTGGGGGACTTTTTTATTTTCAAGAAGTTAACTTTAATAAATAGTTCAAGGAGGGTTTGAAATGACAAATAAAGAAACGCTGGCTCACGAACAGCGCGCTTACTCAAAGGCAGCACGAATTAAGTATTTTGATATTGTAATTAAATCAGGGGCCGGAGCAATTTTAACGGACGAAGATGGACGCAGTTACATTGACCTCTTATCCAGTGCTTCATCAACTAATACCGGACATTGTCATCAGAAAGTTGTCAAAGCCATTTCAGATCAAGCTAGCCGGTTGATTCAATACACTCCAGCCTATTTTGCGACTTCTGAAGAAGCTAAGTTAGCGCCACGATTAGCTAAATTAGCTCCAATTGATGGACCAACTAAAGTGGCTTTTGGTAATTCTGGATCAGACGCGAATGATGCGATCATTAAATTTGCGAGAGCATTCACGGGCCGTCAGTACATTGTGAGTTTTACCGGTGCTTATCATGGTTCAACCTATGGATCGATTAGTACTTCGGCAGTTAGTCTCAACATGTCACGCAAAATTGGACCACTTTTACCTGGAGTGGTGAAGGTTCCATATCCAAGTCCATGGAATCGTCTAAAGGGTGAAAATGATGATGAATTCAGTGATCGGATGTTTGCGGCCTTTAAGTTGCCATTTGAGACTTATTTACCAGCTGAGGAGACGGCGGTCATTGAGATCGAAGCCATTCAAGGTGATGGTGGTTTTATTAAAGCACCAGAACGTTTTTTAAATCGGGTGTATCGATTTGCCAAGGATCACGGCATCCTATTTGCCGTAGATGAGGTTAATCAAGGACTCGGACGAAGTGGGAAGATGTGGTCAATTGATTATTTTAAGGATGTTCATCCAGATTTAGTTGCGATTGGAAAGTCAATTGCATCCGGATTGCCGCTCAGTGCCGTTGCGGGTCGAAAAGAAATTATGGATGCCTTGGATGCACCTGGGAATACCTTTACGACGGCTGGTAATCCAGTGTCGGCGGCCGCTGCTAACGCTACGTTAGACGTCATTAAAAACGAACACTTGGTAGAACGAAGTGCAAGATTAGGCAAACAGGCCAATCAATTCTTTAAGCAAATGGAAGACCGATTTCCATTTATTGGTGACGTTCGGATGTATGGATTAAATGGTGGAATTGACATTGTTGACCCTCAGACCAAGAAACCAGACGGTGATGCCGCTAACAAACTAATTTATCGAATATTTGAGTTAGGGGCCATCATGATTACCGTCCGTAGCAATGTTTTACGTTTCCAACCACCGTTGGTAATTAAAGAAGCTGATTTAAAAAGGTCCTTTTCAATTATTGAACGAGCAATGCAAGAATTAAACGACGGAAAATTAACTAAATCACCCGCAAACATGGGTTGGTAACCAAAAGGAGTTTGAAGCATGAAAAATATTTGGCACAAGATGAATGAAAAAGTTGATTTTCATTTCTATATATCTAAAGATAAACACTTGGAAAAAACCATGACCGTTAAGGACTTCCTCGCGCTCGGCCTTGGAACCATCCTTTCAACGTCAATTTTCACCTTACCTGGGATTGTAGCAGCTAAGTATACCGGACCGGCCGTTGTCATTTCGTTCATCCTAGCAGCACTAGTAGCTGGCCTCGTAGCAATGAATTACGCTGAAATGGCGTCCGTCTTGCCCTTTGCCGGCTCTGCTTATTCTTGGATCTCAGTCCTGTTTGGTAAATTTTGGGGCTGGATCGTTGGCTGGGCGCTACTAGCGGAATACCTCATCGCCGTGGCCTTTGTTGCCGCTGGACTCTCATCAAACGTCCAAGGACTAATCTCGCCGCTTGGAATTACGCTACCAAAGGCAATTTCTTCCCCACTTGGTACTAACGGAGGGGTAATTGATATTATTGCCGTTTTAGTGTTGGCACTTGTCACCTACATCTTGATGCGTGGTGACCGACAAACAACTCGAATTTCAAACGTGTTGGTAGTGTTGAAACTGCTGGCAATCGTGACCTTTATCGTGGTTGGTGCGACCGCTATCAAAGCCCAAAACTACGTTCCGTTTTTCCCGAAAAGTCATCCGAATCCTGATGGAACGGTCTTTGGTGGCTGGCAAGGGATCTACGCTGGAATTTCAACGATTTTTCTCTCCTACATTGGGTTTGATTCCATTGCCTCTAACTCTGGTGAAGCTAAGAAT
Source organism: Fructilactobacillus sp. X8R2C1 (assembly GCF_059900955.1). Taxonomy (NCBI): domain Bacteria; kingdom Bacillati; phylum Bacillota; class Bacilli; order Lactobacillales; family Lactobacillaceae; genus Fructilactobacillus; species Fructilactobacillus sp. X8R2C1. Next base: position 199,659 of record NZ_JBWXVI010000003.1, on the reverse strand, counting down.
CCCCAAAAAACCATGCCACGTGGCATCATCGGTTCGTTAGTAATCGCTACGATTTTCTTTATTTGTGTTTCACTAGTGTTGGTAGGGATGTTTAAGTACACCATGTATACTAACAACGCCGAACCAGTGGGGTGGGCGCTTCGACAAAGTGGTCACACTATTGTTGCCACCGTCGTGCAGGCCGTGGCGGTTGCCGGGATGTTAGTGGCTTTAATTGGAATGATGATGGCTGGTTCCCGTTTAATCTATTCCTTTGGCCGTGACAAAATGTTGCCCAAGGCCGTTGGCAAACTGAATCAAAAAAAGATTCCAAGTAATGCGCTCTGGATCATCACCATCATTGGAATCATTCTGGGGGCCATTTTTCCGTTTACCTTCCTCGCCCAATTGATTTCAGCTGGGACGTTAATTGCCTTCATGGCGGTCTCACTGGCCATGTATCCACTCAGAAGACGCGAAGGGAAAACCCTCCCCAAGGCGGCTTACCGGATTCCTTTTTATCCAATCTTACCCGCATTAGGCTTTTTGGGTTCCCTCGCTGTCTTTATGGGACTCGATATTCAGGCTAAAATTTATGCGGTCGTTTGGTTCCTGTTGGGTGTCATTATTTACTTCGTTTACGGCATGCGTCACGCCGACTCCAAGATTCCCGACAGTGATGATCAAGAGATTGACGAGAACCTTTAAGTGTTGAATATGTGACTTTTATCCCAAAGGTGGTTGAAAAATCAATATTCGCGTAGTACTCTTAGAACAATCTTAAAAGAAAAGGGTGAATTAGTAATGTCAGATAAAAGGAAGAAAGTTGTTCTAGCATATTCTGGTGGTCTTGATACTTCAGTTGCGATCGCTTGGTTGACTGATAAAGGTTATGACGTCATTGCAACCTGCATCAACGTTGGCGAAAACAAGGACCCAGAATTCATTAAAAATAAAGCGCTAAAGGTGGGTGCCGTCCGCTCATACGTCATTGACGCTCAAGATGAATTCGCTGATGAGTATGCTTCAGTCGACTTACAGGCCAACGCCATGTACGAAGGATCGTATCCGCTTGTTTCTGCTTTATCAAGACCTTTGATTGTAAAGAAATTGGTTGAGGTCGCAAAGAACGAAGGCGCCGATGCGATCGCTCATGGTTGTACTGGAAAAGGAAACGATCAGGTCCGATTTGAAGTTGCTATTCATGCCCTTGCTCCCGACATAGACGTGTTAAGTCCAGTTCGTGACTGGCACTGGTCTAGAGAAGACGAGATTGAGTACGCCAAGGATCACAATATTGATATCCCAATTGATTTAGATTCGCCATATTCAATTGACAGTAATATCTGGGGTCGTGCTAACGAAGCCGGGGTCTTAGAAGATCCATGGGTGAGCGCTCCAGAAGATGCCTTTGATATGACCAAGCCGGTTGAAGAAACTCCCGATGAACCAACCGAACTAGAAATTACGTTTAAAAAGGGGCTTCCAGTTGCGTTGAATGGCAAGTCCATGAAATTCGCTGATATCATCAAGGAGTTAAATACGATTGCCGGTGAAAATGGCATCGGTCGAATTGACCACATTGAGAATCGGTTAGTTGGAATCAAATCCAGAGAAGTCTATGAGACTCCTGGAGCAACGGTGCTCCTTAAAGCTCACAAGGAACTCGAAGATTTGACCTTTGAAAGAGGCTTAGCACACTTCAAGCCCATTGTTGAAAACGAAATCAGTGAGGTCATCTACGACGGACTCTGGTTCTCACCACTAATGGAGTCCCTTCAGGCCTTTTTGAAGGATTCGCAAAAACACGTCAGTGGAGTGGTCAGAGTTAAGTTATTTAAGGGTAACGTCACCGTCCTTGGCAGAAAGTCAAAGAACTCGCTGTATGATAAGGATCTTGCTACCTACACCTCATCTGATTCATTCGACCAGGTGGCTTCCAAGGGCTTTATCAAATTGTGGGGTCTTCCAACGAAGGTGAACTCTCAGGTTCAGATTAAAAATCAAAAGCAAAAGGACAAAAGTAAATGAGCGATAAACTATGGGGTGGCCGCTTTACCGAGCAACCTGATGAATCGGTTGATAATTTTGGTTCGTCAATCTCTTTTGACCAGTTAATGGCTGACGAGGATATTGAGGGATCACTGGCTCACGTGAAAATGCTAGAAAAGACTGGCATTCTTCCCGCTGGCGACGTTAAACAGATTGTCAGTGGCTTAGAGGGCATTCAAACCGATTTGCACGCTGGTAAAATTAAGTTCTCCAAAGCAAATGAAGATATTCATATGAATATTGAAAAGATCCTCACCGATCGGATTGGTCCGGTAGCCGGAAAACTTCACACGGCGCGTTCCAGAAACGATCAGGTGGCGACGGATTTTCATTTATACCTAAAAAAGCGGCTTCCCAAAATCATTGACGAGATTACGATTTTACAGAAGACGTTGGTGAAGATGGCGGATGAAAACGTGGAAACCATCATGCCGGGTTATACGCACCTTCAGCATGCCCAGCCCATCTCGTACGGACACTATTTAATGGCGTACTACCAGATGTTGAAGCGGGACAAGGAACGTTTTGAGTTTAACAAGAAGCACACGGACATGCTGCCACTGGGAGCGGCAGCCCTTGCCGGGACTACGTTTCCCATTGATCGCCAGTTTACTGCCCAAGAACTTGGCTTTGATGAGGTCTATGCCAATTCGTTAGACGCTGTTTCTGACCGTGACTTTGCCTTGGAATTTCTGAGTAACTGTTCCATCTTGATGATGCATCTGTCCCGTTTCTGTGAAGAGATTAGTATGTGGGTTAGTTATGAGTTTCAGTACTTAGAAATCAGTGACGAGTATTCGACTGGTAGTTCAATCATGCCGCAGAAGAAAAATCCAGACATGGCCGAACTGATTCGGGGAAAGACCGGGCGCGTGTATGGTGACTTGATGGGACTTCTGTCAACCATGAAATCACTGCCATTGGCCTATAATAAAGACTTACAGGAAGACAAAGAAGGGGTCTTTGATGCGGTTAAGACCGTCTTGCCGGCACTCAAGGTGTTCAACGGGATGCTCTCCACCCTAAAGATCAATAAGGACAAGATGCGTGATAGTACCAAGCATGATTTATCAAACGCAACCGAACTGGCCGACTACTTGGCGGCCAAGGGGGTTCCGTTTCGTGAGGCCCACGGAATTGTTGGTAAATTAGTCTTAAACTGCATTCAGACGCACCGTGACTTACAGGACATGAGTTTAAAAGAGTTACAGAAAGCCTCATCTGTAATCCAGGACGATGTCTATCATGAACTTGATCCAGAAGTGGCCGTGAAGCGCCGCAACTCCGAAGGTGGAACCGGGTTTAAGCAGGTCAGAGCGCAGATTGACAAGGCTAAAGCTGAATTAAAATAAAAAAAGCAAAAAAGACTGAAACCGCATGGCTTCAGTCTTTTTGTGCTCTCTGGTAGCAAATTTTCTTAAATTAGATTTGCTTTTCATTTCACAGGTGGTACACTTTGAAAAATTAATTAAGAAATTGTTAAGGAGATGAAGTTCAATGAGTAAGTCGAAGTTAAAGACTGTCATGCAGTTGTTGTTGGTCGTTGTCATTGTTGGAATGGGTACCTTGTTAACACGACGACCAGCACACGCGGATGACCAATCGTTGAACCGAGTCAAGCAATCAGGAACACTGACGGTCGGAACCGCTCCGGATTATCCTCCGTTTGAGTTTCAGGTTAATAGGAATGGGAAACAGGACGATGTCGGCCTTGATATTGACATTGCCAAACAGATTGCGAAAAATTTACACGTTAAGTTAAAGATTAAAAATATGAGTTTTGATTCTCTGCTGGTAGCCGTTCAGTCGGGCAAGATTGACATGGCAATTGGCGGAATTAATCCGACTCCCGAACGGAAGCAGAATGCTGATTTCTCCAAGATTTACTATAGCGGTGGGCAGGATTTTCTCATCAACAAAAATGATACTGGTAAGATTAAAAATAAAAATAGTTTAAAGGGGCAAAAGGTTGGAACCCAGACCGGGACCCTGCAACAAAGTTTAGCTAAAAAGTATATTCCCAACGCGCACGTAGTTGGGATGGACAAGACACCAGATTTAGTTCTGGCACTTAAGACCCACAAGGTTGCTGCCGTCGGGGTTGAAAAGCCGGTGGCCCAAGCCTATGTCGCAAACGATCATTCCCTAAAGGCCGTTGATTCGGGTTACAAATTAAATAAAAACGACGTTGGGACTGCCATTGCGTTTAAGAAGGGTAACACGTCCCTTGTAGGCGCCGTCAATCAAAGTATTGATCAGATTCACCAAAAGAACCTGATTCCACAATACCTAAAGGACGCTGGGAAGCACATGAAGGTTAACACCCGCAACACGTCAATGTGGCACTACTGGAAATACTTCGCCACTGGGGTTGAGTATACTTTAATTATTTCAGTCGTTTCCGTCTTCTTCGGCATCATTCTTGGCATCATCTTGGTACTGATGAGACTCTCGAAATACAAGTTCTTGAGCTGGCCGTCAATTGCCTACACGGAATTTGTCAGAGGAACCCCCATGATGGTACAGGTCCTGTTCGTCTACTTCGGACTAGGCGTTTTGGTCAATATTCCCGCTTTGACTGCCGGCATTATTGCCGTTTCCTTAAACAGTGGTGCTTATGTCAGTGAGATCATCAGAGGTGGGATTAACGCCGTTGACAAGGGGCAGTCAGAAGCATCGAGAAGTTTGGGACTTTCTAAAAAAGACATGATGGCATCGGTTATTTTGCCCCAGGCCTTTAAGAACATTTGGCCCGCCCTTGGAAATGAATTTATCACCATTATCAAGGACAGTTCCATCGTTTCAATCATTGGAGTAACAGAAATTGTGTACGAACTAAACATCGTTCGGGCTGACACTTACAGAGGAGTGGCACCAATTGCCGTTGCAATGATTCTCTACTTTATCCTCTCGTTCTCGTTGTCAAGGGTGCTGAACTACTTTGAAAGAAGGATGAACCATGACTAAAACTGATAATGAAACGTTGATTCAAGTCAACGATTTGAAAAAAGATTTTGGGGAAAATGAGGTCTTAAAGGGCATCGACGGAACCATTAAAACGGGCCAGGTCATCTGTGTGATTGGTCCCTCTGGTTCTGGTAAGAGTACCTTTTTGCGGTGTCTGAACATGTTGGAAGAACCCACCAGTGGACAAATTATCTTTGATGGAAAGGATCTTACCAGGTTCAACCACAAAGAGGTTGCTACTTTGGGTGAACGGATTGGGATGGTGTTTCAAAGCTTTAATCTTTTTCCTAACATGACCGTCTTAGAAAATTTAAAGCTGGCTCCTAAAAAAGTGAAACACGTCAAAGATCAGGAGGCCGCTTCAATTGGACTGAGATTACTAGACCGAGTGGGATTAAAGGGGAAGGCCAATGTTTATCCGTCCAGTCTCTCTGGTGGCCAGGCCCAAAGAGTTGCCATGGCCAGAGCACTTGCCATGAATCCGCAAGTTATGTTATTTGATGAACCGACAAGTGCACTTGATCCTGAAATGGTCGGTGAAGTGCTTCATGTCATGCAAGGACTGGCTAATGAGGGCATGACGATGGTGGTTGTGACTCATGAGATGGGTTTTGCGAAAAAGGTAGCCGATGAAGTCTGGTTTATGGCGAACGGTTACATCCAGGAAAAGAATACGCCGGATCAGCTCTTTGACCATCCCCAAAATCAGCGAACCAAAGAATTTATCGATAAAATTATTAATGAAGATGAGTAGACTAAAAGAGCTTCCAAATGGAAGCTCTTTTTATTTTCTGACCGTTAAATTGTTCGGGATGGTGGCGACATAGGGGTCGTGTCTTTTTAGGTATTGCACAATTAAGTCGGAGGCACTGTCTGGACTTTCGTTGATTACCTTCTGGGCGTTAAACATGTCATAGTCGCCACCACCAATGGCCCGATAGTTATTTAACGCAACCTTTAATTCCTGATTATAAGCAACGGGCTGATCGTGATAGTTGAGTTTAACCACCCGTTTGCCAACCGGTTGGGAGATGTCAAATTCGTAGTCAATTCCACTGTAGATGTCGTAGTTGAATAGTTGCATTTTGGGGGTAATGAATTTGGGGTCAATGACAATCTTACCGTTTTGAATGGCGAAAAATTCGGCACATTTTTCGAGGGCCCGCTTTAAATCCGCTCCGGTAATTTTTTCGGCCATAATGGTGTTGGGGTAACTGTAACCGTTGATGATTTCACGCATTGAAATGTCATGATGAAAGCCCTTAATATCATCGTTGAAGAGGGCGGTTCCGGCGATGTCAACGTTCATCGCATCCATCTCCACCCGATTGATAAAGTCGATGTAGGGATGATTGTTCATTCGGACCTTCATGGGATCGTCAATCAGCATGCTTGCTCCCGTTGTTTGGCCGACTGGTTGATCCAGCCAGTCTTCCACCTCGCTTTCGATTTGATGATCGGAAATTAGGTCATAGTCTGGTTGGGTGTGAGCCGTTGAAATGAGATGACTGGAACTTCTAACAAGCTGTTTGTTAGAAGTTAAATCCAGGTCAATTTCACCGACATCACTGCCGTGAACTCCAGGTTGAGTGAAGGGAACGCCATTAATTTTTCCCGCCAACTGACGGTGCTGATGACCCGTAATGAGGGCATCAATTCCAGGGACTTCCGTCGCAATGCGGTAGCCTTCGTTTTCTGACGTGTCTTTTTCAGTTGGCTCACCGGTCTTGGGATCGGCTTCAATCCCACCATGGTAGGCGACAATGACCACGTCCGCCCTTTGACGTAATTCAGGAACATACTGCTTAGCCGTTGCTAGTGCTGAATTAAATTTTAATCCATGAATGTTATTGGGACGCTCCCAATTGGGAATAAAGGCGGTCGTTAGTCCGAGAATGGCAAACTTGACGCCTTTTTTTTCGATAATTACGTACGGTTGATCGGCAATCTTGTTAGAAATGGCACCCTCAATGTTGGCGTTCAAAATGGGGTAATTCCGTTTACTCTCAGTGTCCCTAATGTACTGTTGGCCGTAGTTGAACTCGTGATTTCCCAGGGTAGCGGCATCATATCCAACGTCAGCCGTTATTTGACTGAGAAGACGACGTTTGTCTGCGCCCTGTTCTGACAAAAAGGTGGAAAATGGTGATCCCTGAGTCCAGTCCCCATTTTCAATTGCTACGACAATTTCGTCGTCTTTTTCGTCCTGTTGTGCTTTTTTGATGATGGCACCTGCCTGAAGCATGCCGAGTGAAGCGTGGTTATTGCGGGTTGTATAGTTAGTGGGGTACACGTATCCATGCACGTCACTGGTTGATAAAATTCGGACTTTCAAGTTATTATGCCACCTTTTCCGTGTTTTCTGATGTAGTGATGGGAGTCTTGTTTTCGTGTTTTAATTCCTTGATTGACAGCATGATTATGAAGCTAACGAGGTAAATCCCGCTCAAAAAGAGGATCACCGCCATGAGGTTAAAGCGATCCATCAAGAATCCAATCAGGACGGTGGAAAAGCTGCCGACACTTTTAGCAATACTCATGATGGTGTTGTTGGCCGTTGCCCGAATCTCGGTTGGGTAGAGCTTGCTGACGATGGTTCCATAACCACTATACATCCCGTCGGAACAGAAACCAACGATTCCACCACCGATGAGGAATTCCAACTTATTTTGCGCGATAATCAGTAAAAAGACTGAGGCAGCGGCGGCTAGTAGCCAGATGCCATACGCCAGACGACTGCCGAGGTGATCCTGAACGATCCCAAAACACATGATCCCAAGTGACATGCCGACGATGGTCGCAATCATCCAGAGGGAGGAACCGGCCACTGAGATGTGCATTCTTTCTTGAGCAATTGAGGGAAGCCAACTAATGAGACCGTTATAGCCGGCGATGTGAATCATGAACATAATCATGATTCTGACCGTTAGAAAGCATTCTTTCGGGGTGGCGAATAATTCGGTCCAGTGGCTGAAATCACGGTTAGGATCTTTTTCAATGGCGTTTCGGTTCTCGGTAAATTCTTTACTCTCGGGTAAGTGAAATCTGATAAACCAAGCTAAGATAACGGGAACGATCCCAATGAAGAAGAGGACGTGCCAACCAAAGTGGGGAAGAATAAAGGCAGATAGGAGGGAGGCAATAATTGAACCAATCTGACCGCAGACTCCAGCAGCGGCCGACAAGCGACCGAGATATTTCTTGGAGAAGGCCTCACTTAGCATGGTAATCGCAATACCATACTCACCAGAATTACCGATTCCGATGATGATGCGAAAGAGACATAGCATCCAGAACGAGTTGGTAAGTCCCATTCCGGCGGTTCCAATGGCATAGATGATGATCGTCCAGCAGAGGGTTTTGACCCTTCCATAACGGTCGGCGATTGCGCCAAAGCCAATCCCACCGAAAATTGATCCGATGGCGGTAATGGCTGGCAGTAAGCCACCCTGAGCCTTTGAGATGTTTAAGCTAATGATGATTGAAGCCAGTGCCAGTGACATAAACATGGCGTCCATTCGTTCTAGGATGAACCCAATCCCAGTTGACCACGTGATGCGCTTTTGATACTTTGTCAATTTTGGCATAAAAAAATTGTCCTCCCATTTAATTCTGCAGGGTCCAGATTCACCGCACAGAATAGCATGAGAACACAATCGTTCAATCATTATATGGATAACATGTTATGCTTGTGGCTTCTCTGAACCATTTAAAGCTCTATATTGTAATTAATATTATCATAAAGTTGATAAAATGCAATGCAGTTTTACTGAAATAAATTATGGTTATGAGATTAGTTATTAAATATACCAGTTTGTATTTAATTTAAAGAATTATTTTTCAGTTTTATGTTTATTATGCTTGTGTTTTATTCCAAAGTTAACTAGAATGATAAAAATAGTAAAGTGGACACTGTCCACGGAAGGAATATATATAATGAATGATGTATATGAACCAATTGCTATTGTAGGAATTGGTTGTGCTTATCCACCAGAAATTTTTAACGAAAAAGACTTTTTTGAATTTGTTAAAGGTGGAAAAAATGGAGTAAATGTTGTTAATGATTCTATATGGGATAAATCTAAGTATTATTCTTCAAATCATAGTGAAGATGACAAGACATATTGTGAAAAATCAGGATTCTTAAATAAAATGCCTATGGATTCTTTGCTTTTAAAAAAGTTTGATATAGATTTTGATTCTGTAAAAATGTTAAACAAAACTCAGCAATTGATGTTACATACCATATTAAGTGCTATTGACGCGACGGGATCTTCAGTTGATGATTTTAAAGATTCTTTATTGGTTGTAGGAAATATGTTAGGTGATGAAGCTTATGCAAATTTTGTCTTAGCTAAAAGGTATGTAGAATATTTTAAGATTGCTAAAGAATTTGGGATTAATTCATCTGATTTATTGAGCAAATTAAAGGATTCAATGTTTGATAAATTTATTAGTAAAAATATATCTCTTTTTAATATATTTCCATCTAATTTGCTTGCTGGTGTTACAAAAACACTTAATTTGAATTGTAATTCTTTTGTTCTTGATGGCGCTTGTTCGGGTAGTTTATTAGCTTTAGATGAAGCAATCAAAAACATTCATTTGGGTGAATGTAATAGTGCAATAGTTACTGGTGTATTGGGGAATATTGGAGTTACTGGAAATGTTGCGTTTTCTAAAATCGGAGCTTTATCCTCAACTACCGCAAATCCTCTAGACGAAAGTGCTGATGGATTAATTCCTGGTGAAGGATGTGGCACGGTCATTTTAAAGAAATTAACTGATGCAGAAAATGATGGCGATAATATATTGGGAGTTGTGTCAGGTTCTGGTGTCTCAAGTGATGGATCAGGTAAGTCGATTTATGCCCCTTCATCTGAAGGTCAATATAGAGCAATGAAAAAAAGTTTGTTGAGGAGCAACATTGATTTTAGTGATGTTGATTATGTTGAAATGCATGCTACTGGAACACCAGTTGGGGATAAAGTCGAATTAACAGCACTTGAACATTTAATGAATGAATATTTACGAAAAGATAAATTATATGTTGGCTCTATGAAGCATCAAATTGGCCATAGTTTTTCAGCAGCTGGGATGGCAAATTTATTTAAAGTATTGTTATATTTTGATGAACCTAATTATCCAATTACATTTGGATTTAATAAGTATCCAAGTGACTTAGACGATGATATAAAAAATAATATAGTTGTAGTTGATAAAAAGGTTGATTGGCTCAGTAAAAACAAAACACCTAAAACGGCAATGATAAATGCTTTTGGTTTTGGTGGTATTAATGCAAATATAATAGTTCAAAAGTATAAAGAAGGATATTTTAGTGAAGAACAAAAAGAGTCTAAATATGATGATGTATATCAAATAAATGGTATTGGTTTTGCATCTAGTAAATTTAAAGATGTTGATTCTTTTATTAAAAATAATGAAACTACTATTGATTTTCCATATTTAAAATATAAATTACCTCCAACCGTTGCTGAAAAGATTGATTATTCTCAAAAAATTGGCTTAATAGCGGCTAATGATGCTTTAATTGATGCAAAAAATAATTTATCAAAAATAAAACGGGATAGAATAGGATTATTTGTTGGAGGAATGCTTGGGCTTGAAAAAGCTTACTCTTATGATAGTAGGATTAGAAGTAAAGAACTATCTGAGTGTTTGCATCAATTAAATTCGAAAATTAATGATAGCACTCTAAATGAAATTGAAGGTAAATTTAAAAATTCTTTTACTAGTTTAAGCGAAGATAGTTTGCCTGGATTTATGGATAATATTGTTGCAGGAAGAATTTCTAATGCATTAAATATTCAAGGCTCTAATTTAGTTATCGATGCAGGTGATAGTTCTTTTGTTACAACTTTGCATCAAGCTATTAATAGTTTAAATATAGATGAATATGATGCAGTAGTTGTAGGTGCCGTTCATGCTAATACTGATGATAGTTATTTAGATTTAAAAGCAACAATTGAAAATAGTAAAGTGATTGACCCACAAAAATCAGCATGTTTTTTTGTAATTACCAAAAATACAACAAAAGATTCTAAATATGGGTACGTCACGAATCCTGTACCTTCCCATATTTCAAACAAAGATAACTCATTTAAATCTAAGTTTAGAAATTATTTAGGAACTCAAGATGCAGTAGAATTATTAACTTCCGTAATAAGTGATCCAGATACAAAAACTGAATTTCATACTAAATCTAATAATTATCAGAATTGGGAATATAATTTTTTGCCTAGAGTGACAAATATTCGTAAAGAAAAAATTGCTTTTTTTGATACTTATGATGCTTATAGTATTGAAGATATGATTAATAATAATAGTTTTTCAGAGAAATTATTAAATACGTCGAGAGTTGCAATTGTGTATAAATGTAAGAAAGATTTAATTGAAAAAAGTAGATTATATAAAAAAATTAAAAAGGGAGAATAGTATGAATATTTCAAATGGATTAGAAGAAAAAATTAATAACAATGTAAAAGATATAATTGAAGGGAAAAGAACTAAAAATTACGTATTTGAACCCTCGTTTGAATCTGCACAAGATGGGACATCTGTAATAAATAATAAGGATGTTGTCATGCTTACTTCTAATAATTATTTAGGTATGGCAACAGATGCGGATGTAGAAGAGAAAATGAAAGATGCTATTGATAAATATGGAAGTGGAACCTGTGGTGCAAGACTGCATAATGGAACAACTGATATGCATGTTGAATTAGAAAAGCAATGTGCCAAATTTTTTAATACTGAATCTGCGGTTATTTTAAGTTCTGGATTTATGGCAAATTTGGCTGCCATTTCATCTATAGCTGATGATGAAACATTAATTATTACTGATAAACTTAATCATGAAAGTATAGATGATGGAATTAAATTATCTGGTGCAACCGTAAGAATATTTGAACATAATAACATGGAAAAGTTAGAGTATATTCTTTCTAATAATGATGACTATGATAAAAAATTGATCATTGTTGAAGGTGTTTATTCTATGGGCGGTGATTTATGCCCACTAGATAAAGTCAATGAATTAGCAAAAAAATATAATGCAAGTGTTTTAGTCGATGAGGCGCATGCTTTTGGATTTATAGGTAAACATGGAAGAGGAGTTTCAGAATTATTTAATGTAGAGAAAGATGTACATATGAGGATGATAACTTTTAGTAAATCGGCGGCTACGGTTGGTGGATGTATTGCAACAGATAGAAAAACTGCTGAGTATATAAAGCATAATTCCAATCAATATATTTTTAATGCAAGCTTACCACCAACAATTATTGCTGGAACAATTGAATCTATTAAAAAAATCCAAACAGAAACATGGAGGAGAAAAAAATTATGGGAAAATACACTAAGGTTTAGACGTGGACTATTATCCATGGGATTAAATGTAATGGAAAGCACATCACCAATAATTCCTATATTTGTTGGTGATGATGTTCTAAACATGAAAATCACAAAAGAATTATTAGATAAAGGTGTCTATATAGCAACTGCAATATACCCAGCTGTTCCTCATAATTCGAGTAGGTTGAGAGCAACGATTACATCGTCATTAACAAATGCCGAAATTGATTATTCATTATCGACTATTAAAGCTGTTTTTAGTAGTAATGGATTACTTTAAGGGGTTTTGATAATGAAAGACAACACTTTATTAAAAAATAATGATATTTTGCAACGTATACCAAAAATATATAATAATATAGCATTTACTTTTCCTGGACATGGATCTCAATATAAAAAAATGTTTAAAGATTTTAACAATAGTATTTTTAAAAAATATTTAGCGCTAGGAGATAAATACTATCAGGAAGTATCACAAACTAATGACAAATTAAGCGATTTAATTAACACCCCTGCTATTAATTATTCTTATGTAATGCAACCAGCTATATTTATAGTTGAATATTCAATGTTTCAAACGATGATTAGTTATGGAATAAAACCAGATATTTTAATTGGCCATAGTTTAGGAGAAATATCTGCATTAGGTTGTGCAAATGTATTTTCTTTTAGAGACGGAATTGATATATGCTACAGAAGGGCTAAAATATTGAATTTCTTGCCCCAAACAAATAATGGAATAATGTTAAGTATCAATATGGATAAAGATTCAATTAAAAAAATACTTGATAGTTATCATATGGAAATATCTATTGTTAACGACAATCAACATGTTGTTACTTCAGATAATATTTTTAAAATTTTAAAATTAAGAAAATATTTGGATTCAAAGAAAATAAAATCATCTATAGTTAAAAGTCCATTCCCATTTCACTCAAAACTAATGGAGCCGGTAGTTGAAAAGTTTAAAAAGTCTATTACTGAATTTAAGTTTAATGAAATGAACTATAATATTTATTCGCCAATTTTACAAAGAGAGTTAACTAAAAGTGATATTAAAAATATTCCTGAAATTATTTCAAATAGTTTAATTAAAAAGTTTGATTTTGAGAAAAGCATTAAAGAGATTCATTATCAATATAAGGTAGGAATATTTGTAGAAATTGGATCAGGATATATATTGACTAATCTAGTAGATAATATTTTATCAGATTGTTATGTTTCAATTAATTTAAATTCTCCTAAAAGCGATGATAATTTAACGTTTTGTGAAGCAATAATACAAATTAAATTGAATTTAATTAAAGATCGTACAGAAATGGAAGGTAATAAATCAATGAATGAAAACGATAGTAAAATTACTGAGATCCAAAAAATAACTGGCTATCCGGAAAATGTCGTATTTGAAATGATTCATAGTAAATATGACAATATCAGCATAAAATATGCAGTTTCTCCGCAAGTAGCTAAAAAGATTCAGTCTATTATAGACCTTAATGATACAAATATTAATATTGGAAGTATAAGCAATTCAAGTTTAGAAAATGAAAGTATAGATAATAATGTAAAGAATGATGAAATAAAAAATGAAAGTGATACAAACATTGATGATCTTGTATTGAATACAATTGCATCGAAGACAGGGTACCCCAAAGAGGTTTTACAAAATGATGCTGAATTAGAGGCTGATTTGGGTATCGATTCAGTTAAAATCGGTGAAATAATAAATGAAATTTCTAAAAAAAGTAACATTGATATTACAAATCAAACAATTATTCCTAAATCTGTAGGAGATATAATTGATTTCTTTAATACTAACTTAAATAATACAGGTGAAATTAAATCTATTAAACATAATGATAAGAAGAATGACAAAGTAAAGGATAAAAATGGTACAAACATTGATGATCTTGTATTAAATACAATTGCATCGAAGACAGGATATCCTAAAGAAATTTTACAAAATGACGCAGAGTTGGAAGCGGACTTGGGCATTGATTCCGTAAAAATTGGCGAAATTGTAAATGAGATAGCTAAAGATTTAAACATTGATGATATTAACAATAATTCATCAGTTAAAACTGTTGATGATGTTATTGAGGCCTTTAAGGGAAAGTATTATGAATAAAGCTAATAGATATGAAGCAGTTACTATTCCATATTCAATAGTAGACGAAGATAGTAAGTTAAACTTGTATAATAAGAACATTATGGTTATTGGAAATAGTGATAATAAAGAGCTTTCCAGTAATTTGGTTATGTTATTAAGTAAAACGAATAATGTTGAATTTTGTTCATTTAGTTATAATACATCTGATGATGAATTGAAAAATTATTTTAAAGATAAAAGTAATTTCGACGTAATATTGAATATGAGTTCTTTTTTTACTAATTCAGATTTAAACGATACATTTAATAAATGGAATGACAAAGTTAATTATATTTACAATTGTGCATTTTATTCATCTAAATATAATTATGAAATGCTGAGTAATGGAGCCTGCTATATAGGACTAACTAATGTTGGCAATGCTTTTGGCATTGAAAAGGGTGGTAATACAAGTAATAGTTTAAGTGGAATTTTAACCGGATTTATTAAGGGATTAGAAAAAGAACTAAGGCCGATTAATTGTAAAGTTGTAGATTTCGATAGTGATTATATACATGATAATGATATTCTAGAAAAAACAATCATTTCTGAAATGACCTCATTTGGAAATAATATTGAGATAGCATACACGAAAAATGAGAGGAAAAAGGTAGTAACAATACCTGCAATTAAATTAAATAAAAGTAAAGATATTTCAATAAGTAAGAGCGATACAATCTTGTTTACTGGCGGTGGCAGAGGAATAACAAATAAAATATTAATTGGGATGTTAGAAAGGTACCAATGCGCTGCTGTTATAACTGGAAGAACTAAAATAACCGAAGAAACATATAAAATTGCAAGAATGAATGATGATGAATTAAATGATTATAAACGAAAATTCATGATGGATGAATTTAATAAACATAGTAAAGAATCACCTTTATATATGGCTAATGAATTTAATAAATTATTACATTCTAAAGAATTGTTAGAAAATTTAGAGTATTTGAAAAGTAATGGATATAATATTGATTATGTTTCGTGTGATTGTAGTAATGATGATGATGTTAACAATTTAAAGAAACGATTAATAAATAAAGGTATAGACATAAAAGGAATAGTTAATGGTGCAGGTCTGCCATCGTTTGGTAAGATAATCAATAAAAATGAGAAATTAGCTAATCAAGTTGTTACATTAAAAGCCAATTCTTTATTTTTATTGAATAAATATTTTATTAATGAGAATACAAAATTTGTAATTAGTATGGGATCCATTTCAGGAAGATTTGGTATGGATGGTCAAGCTGACTATTCCGCTGGCGCAGATGTTCTAGTTAAAATAACTAATGAATTAAAAGCAGTTAATTATAATTCTAATGCTATATTTAAAGTTATTGGTTGGCCTGCATGGGACAAAGTTGGAATGGCATCTAATTCAGATGTTATGGAAATTCAACAAAATCAGCGGGGATTAACTTATATTGATCCAACAGAAGGAGTAAGACATTTTTTAAATGAACTTAATGATGATGGAAATGGTTCAGAATATTTATATTTTGGAGAATTGGGTACAGAAAATATGCCTAAAGGGCAACTAGATTATATTAATTTAGGAAAATATAATTATAAAACTCAATTAGACGAGAATAATCATGTGGTAAACAAGATAAAGTATCCTTGGATTAACAAAATAAATAAATATAGCAACAAATTTATTGAGGGTCAGAAGAAAATAAATATTTCTGTTGATAAACATTTAGAAGAACATATTGTTAAAGGACAAAATGTTTTGGCAGGAGTTTTCCATGTTGAAATATGCGCCGAGCTAAGCAAGTTATTTTGTGATATTCACGATTTTGATGGGTTTGAAATAAACAAGATAAAGAACTTTAAATTTAATGAATTCGTTAAATTTTATAAACAAAATCCACTATTATTAAAATTTAGGCTTTTTTTAGTTAATAAAAGCAGTAATGAAATGATGTTTAAGTTTGAAATTAGATCTGATTTTATGAATTCAAATCATAAAGTATTGAGAGAAGATAGATTACATTCTAGTGGTGAGATAATTTTATCTAAGGAGAAAAAAGCTAAGAAGAAATTTCATCCTTATGATTATATATCCAATAAAGGGGTTAATATTGATCTTTCTAAATATTATCGTGTAGCAAAAGACAATATTTATTTTGGGAATGATTTTAAATATTTAAATAGTGTTGAGTTATTTAAGAATGATATTGGTATGGCTATGATGGAGGAAAAAGATGAAAGTGTAATTTTGAATGATATTAAAGATTATTATAGTCAAATAAATCCTATTGGCATTGATAATATAGGTCGAGTAATGTTATTAAATGAGTTTAATAATTATGGGAATTCTATAATACCTATAAATATTATTTATTCTGTCTTTTTTTCTAGAATGAATAAAAATAATGATTATAAAATTTTTTGTAAAAAAATCAATGATAGTAATGAATATGTTAAGTATATGGCAATTGTTGTGGATAATGATAACAATATTATGCTTGAAATACCTTGTATGAAATTAATTAAATTAGAAAAAAGTTTAAAAAACAATGAAATTATTGAGTAAAATAAGTAATAAAGTTGGTATATTTGAATCATTTGAATTTGATTATAATAGTAATATAAATTATCTGACCAAATTTTTAACTGAAAAAGAAATTAGATCTAAAAAACTCAACTCTTTATCTAAAGAGAGACAATTGTCTTATGTTTATAGTAGAATTCTTCTTAAATCAATCTTTCTAGAAATTAATGCTAAAAGTGAGTTTTCTAATATTGACATTGTAAATAGAGAAAATGGTAAGCCAATATTAATTTATAATGGGATAGTTAAAGATAAATATTTCATAAGTATCTCTCATTATTCCAATAAGGAATTTGTTGGAATAACTACGGTTAATTGTGGAATTGATTGTCAATTGGTATTAAAAAATAATCATAATTTTTTTGAATATTTTTGCAATAATGATGAAGAATTAAGATATTTTGAGATAGCAAAAAAAGAAATGAGTATTAATAAATATATGACAATTTTGTGGTGTATTAAAGAGAGTTGGATAAAGTTAACTAGTCATAAAGAGATAGTTTTACCTAGAAGCATAAAATTAAATATTGATAGTATTCGATATAGTCAAAAATTTTTGGTAGTTCATACTAGAATAAATAGTCAATGTCATACTGCAAGAATAATTTTTTTGAACAACTATTGTTATTGTGTTCTTTATTAAAAGCAGGAGTTTTATGGTTAAAAATAAAAAAGAATCTTTAAAATATGAAATGATAAAAAAGGGAGTTGAAATTGTTAAATCAGGTGGAATTGATAATGTTTCTTTAAGAAAAGTAGCTAGTTTATGTGGAGTCACGCATTCGAGTCCTTATAGGCATTTTAAAAATAAAAATGACTTTTTGAACTATGTAATACTTGAAATATCATCAATATTTGGAGCGTATCTTACAAAAAATATTTCCATTGAATCTAGTTATAAAAATATGCTTATAAATATGGGTTGTAAATTTGTTGAATTTTCAGTCAAATATCCAAAATTTTTTGATGCATTATTTTTAAGTGATTATGTCATACCAACAAAATCAGAAAATGAAGAATTAACATCTGATGTATCTTTACCTGGTTTTGATGAGTTTAAAGATATTGTCAATAAGTTTTCTTTAGAAAATAAAATCCATATGAAAAATAATATTGAAACAATGCAATTATGGAGTTTTATTATGGGTTTATCTATAATAATAGGACATCATAATATCCAAAGTTATGATAAGAATTGGACAAAGGTAATTATTTCTAAAATGGTAAATATATATATACTAGGAAGTAGGTAAATTTTGAAAACATTAATCGTTTATGCTCATCCATATAATAAAAGCTTTAATCACTCAGTTTTAGAAGCAATTGAGGATAAAAATAAAGGAAACTGTACTGTTATTGATTTATATAAAGATAAATTTAATCCTGTATATACTACTGATGAATTAAAGCTATTTAAATATGGTAAAACAACAGATCAATTAGTGGAAAAATATCAAAAAATGATTTTATCATCATCTAAAATTGTTTTTATATTCCCAATTTGGTGGAATGAAGCTCCGGCAATTATAAAGGGATTCTTTGATAAAGTTTTTAAATGTAAATTTTCATATACTGACACTAAATTTGGAATAAAAGGTAATATAAAAAATATTGAGAATGTTGAAGTTTACACTACATCTAAGTCTCCAACTTGGTATTTAAAACTATTTGCTGGTAATTATATAAGAAGAGTGTTTATAAAAAGTACATTAAAGCAAGTTGGAATTAATAATTGTCATTGGAGTAATTTAGGAAACATCAAAAAAATAGACAATATAAAGAGAAGTAAATATTTAAGTAAGATATAAATAACAATTATTTCTTAAATACGTATAATTTTATAGTATGATATATGGTACACATTCTTGTACCTTAAAAGACTTTGTTCGATATTTAATTGAGCTAAGTCTTTTTTTGTTTGAAAATTAAATTATCTTATGGATATTATTTTACCCACAAAAAAACAGCCGCATCACTGCAGCTGTTTTCCAATCTTTAATTAACACATGTGGATTCCCATCTTTTTGTATGAATTCATAGCGGGGATATCTAAGTCCTTCACCGGGATGCCCTCTTCTTTTGAAAGAGCGTTCAGTAGGGTATCCATGTTCATTAACTTGTACTTCTTGTGTGGATCATTCTTGTCATAAGCTTGAATTTGGAGCATCATGCCACCGTCTTCGTGTTCCGTGATGTGACAGTGATACATGTAAACACCAGGAAAGTCGAACTTAACTTGCAGGCGAACTACTTCACCAGGGTTAACCCCAATGGTGTCCTTCCAACCGTGTTCGTTTGGATAAGGATCACCACCGTTTCTGGAAAGTACTCGGAATTGAGTTCCGTGCATGTGGTAGGGGTGAACCATCCCACCATCCATTTCATTTGAGTTAGATACTTCCCAAATTCGTTCTTTGCCAACTTCTTGGCGATCGTCGATTCGTTGCATGTCAAACTTCTTGCCGTTGATTTCAACGGATTCGTCCATTCCAGACATAGCTGCCTTATGAACGGGAGCGTCCTTGTCAATTTTGGCAAATGGTGGCATGTCAACGAGGTGATCTGGGAGCTTGGTGTTGTCTGGTGCGAACTCATGAATCTTAAACGTCATGATGGGAACGTCGTCGGAGTAGAGTTGAACTTCATCACCGGGTTTATAACCACTGAAATCAACGATGACTTCATCACGTTCGGCACAAACCATCATGAGGTGTGTAAACTCGACTGGTTCAGGAAGAATTCCGCCATCAGAACCAATTTGGGTGAACTTTAGATCGTCATCAAAGTGAAGGCGCCATTCACGACGGTTGGAGCCGTCCAGGAATCTGAGTCGTACTCGTTGGGTAGTAACATCAAAGTAGGGGTTCACGGTACCATTAATCATGGCAGTTGGACCTTGAACACCGTCTGGATCGTAGTCTTCTCTGTAGTTTAGTTGGTTACCCTTGTGGAAATGACGGTCTTGTAGGACAACGGGAATGTCATCGACTCCGTAATTTCTTGGGAAAGGTAACTTGGATTCAATGTCGTCTTGAACAACCACTGGGGTTGCAAGACCCTTGTAGACTTGTTCAGAAGTTTCTGGACATGGATGAGCGTGCAACCACAATGTGGCAGCAGGCTGATCCACCGTAAACTCAATTTCACTGCTTTCACCAGGGTAAACTGGTGCGTGACAACCACCGTCAACGTATGGACCGGAAACATTTAGTCCGTGCCAATGAAAGGTGGTTAAAACTGGTAAGTCATTTTTTAAGGTCACATGCATGTGTTTACCCTCTTTTAAAATGATGGTCTTACCTAAAATACTAGCGTTGTAACCCCAAGTCTTTGTTTTTTCACCGGGTAAAATCTGAGTTTCACCTGGTTGAGCATCCACCGTGTACCACATGTCGGTATCGGTTTCTTTATCGGGCTTTAAAATTTCGGGGATGTTTAATTTGTGTTCTGGAACATCAGGCACCTTGAGTGGAATGTATCCACCGTCATGGGTGTTAAAAGCTGGTTCATCATAGAAATAATCATTGTATACTTTTCGTTCGGACATTGTCTTGTTCCTCCCTAATTGTTTAACTATCTACTACACCATCATAATACAGCTTTTTAGACTATAATGCTTGTTTGTTAGCTAAAAACATAGAAAAAGATCGACTATTAAAGTCGATCTTTTTAAAACGTTGATTTTATTGTTCTTTGTACCATGGGTAATGGAAGTTACCTGGACGGTCAGTACGTTCGTAAGTGTGAGCACCGAAGTAATCACGTTGTGCTTGAAGCAAGTTAGCTGGAAGTACTTGAGCTCTGTATGAGTCGAAGTATGAAACGGCAGCTGACAATGATGGAACAGGAATACCTGCTTCAGTAGCTAACGAAACGATCTCTCTAGCTGAGTCTTGGTACTTGTTAGCGATGTCTGAGAAGTATGGGTCCATTAACAAGTTAGTTAACTTAGGATCCTTATCAAAGGCATCAGTGATGTTTTGAAGGAATTGGGCACGAATAATGCATCCAGCACGCCAAATCTTAGCTAATTGGTCGTACTTCAAGTCCCAACCGTAGTGTTCTGAGGCCATTCGCATTTGTTCGAAACCTTGAGCATAACTCATGATTTTACCGAAGTATAATGCTTGGCGAGCCTTTTCAACGATTTCGTCGCTGTTAAACTTAGGTTCTTTGGCAGGACCATGAAGAACCTTTGAAGCAGCCATTCGTTCTTTTTTCATCATTGAGATGAAACGAGCGTAAACTGATTCGGTGATAACTGATTGAGGAGCACCAATGTCTAAAGCATCAATTGAACTCCACTTACCAGTACCCTTGTTAGCACCACGGTCTAAGATTGCGTCAACAATTGGCTTGTTCTTGTCGTCGCCTAAGTCATCTTTTCTAGTCAAGATGTCAGCAGTGATTTCGATCAAGTATGAGTTTAACTCACCCTTGTTCCAATCTTTGAAGATTTTAGCAAGGTCATCAACTGAGTAACCAGCAGCATTTCTCAAAAGGTTAAAGGTTTCATCGATTAATTCCTCGTCACCGTATTCGATACCATTGTGGACCATCTTTACATAGTGACCAGCACCGTTAGGGCCAATGTAAGCAACACATGGTTCGCCATCTTCGGCCTTAGCAGCAATCTTTTCAAGGATTGGAGCAACACGGTCGTAGGCTTCTTTTTGACCACCGGGCATTAGTGAAGGGCCTTTAAGAGCTCCAAGTTCACCACCAGAAACACCCATTCCGATAAAGTTAATACCTGACTTAGCAAGTTTTTCACTTCGAGCCATAGTATCGTGGAAGTTAGTGTTACCACCGTCAATAAGAGTGTCACCCTTATCAAGTAATGGTAATAGTTCAGCAATAACGGCATCAGTTGGCTTTCCAGCTTTAACCATCAATAAGATCGTACGAGGTTTTTGAATTGATTCAACGAAATCCTTAACGTTGTAACTTGGAATCAAGTGTTTGTCACCGTGATCCTTCATTACTTGTTCAGTCTTACTTGCAGTACGGTTATAAATTGCAACTGTGTAACCGCGACTTTCAATGTTGAGGGCAAGGTTCTTACCCATAACAGCCATACCAACAACACCAATGTTTGCTTTTTTATCAGCCATAATATACCTTCCTTTTCGAATATATATGTTAATTCATTACACTAGTAGTTTACCATTTCACATTAGAATTGTGAAATAGAAACTTCAAATTTTGTAAGCACTTTCTTTACTTTTCAGCAGGGAAGTACCAACTGTGACCATCTCGAGCTAATAACTCGTCTGCTGCCTTTGGTCCCATTGAGCCTGGTTCGTAGTTAGGAAAATCAGGTT
Source organism: Fructilactobacillus sp. X8R2C1 (assembly GCF_059900955.1). Classification (NCBI taxonomy): domain Bacteria; kingdom Bacillati; phylum Bacillota; class Bacilli; order Lactobacillales; family Lactobacillaceae; genus Fructilactobacillus; species Fructilactobacillus sp. X8R2C1. The sequence continues at coordinate 177,257 of NZ_JBWXVI010000003.1, read as the reverse complement.
TGGTTTCGTCCCAGTACTTCTGAATGGGATCAACGTACTTCCAAGCGGCGGCAACTTCTGGCCAGCTTGCAAAGTTGGTGTGATCACCATTTAAGATGTCATGGAAAAGACGCTCGTATGGTTGAGGAACTTCTGAAGCCCGAGCATCATTTTGTAGGTAACTAAGGTCGATGGTTTCGGTATGGAAACCTTGTTTGGAATCCTTGACGTTGACTCTCAGTGTAATTCCACCGCGAGGGTCAATTAAAATTGAGAGGACGTTGGTTTTAAGAGTATCTGGCAAACCGGCTTTACTGAAGATGTTGTTAATGTCTTTTTTGAAGACAATATCAACTCTAGTGGCTTTGGTTTTTAACTTCTTACCAGTTCGAACGTAGAAAGGAGTGCCCTCCCATCTAGAAAGATTGTAAGTTACTTTTCCGGCAACAAAGGTATCATTATTAGAATCGTGTGGAACGTCTGGCTCGTCACGGTAGGCGGCTGAACCACTACCAGCTCCATATTGACCACGAACAAAGTTCTCTTTGACACCCTCAGTATTGTAGAAGTTCATACTTTCAAGGGTTTTGACCTTGGTAGCACGAACGTCAGTATCAACAAATGATTCTGGCTTATCCATTGCAAGGAGGGTCATGATTTGCATGGTATGGTTTTGAATCATATCACGTAAAGCACCGGCTGTGTCGTAATATCCGGCACGGTCTTCTACGCCAAGTTTTTCGGATAGGGTGATCTGGACGTTATCAATGTAGTTGTGGTTCCAAACGGCATCGATGATGGGGTTACCAAATCGAATAACTGGGATACTTTGAACCATTTCTTTGCCTAAATAATGATCGATGCGAAAGATTTGGTCTTCCTTAAACGCAGCGGTTAATTCATCATTTAATTTTTCAGCAGATTCATAGTCCCGACCGAATGGTTTTTCAATTACCAAGCGGTTAAAGCCACCATTGTCTGAAAGAACGTGTTGTTCCTTCAGATTTTTAGCAACGATTCCAAAGAATCTTGGGGCCATTGAAACATAAAAGATCCGATTACCATTAAGTTCGTATTTCTTGTCAAGTTCGTCGGCTAATTTACTCAAGGCCTGATAATGTTCCACGTTGGTAACATCATGAGATCTGAAGTAAAAATGACTAGCAAACTCTTCAGCTTGTTCTTGATTATCTGCTTCTGACGAGATGGAATCTAAAACCATTTTTTGAAATTCCTCATCGGTGTGGGGTCGTCTAGCTAACCCAAGCAGTGCAAAATGATTGTCAATACTGCCCTTTTTGTAAAGTTCAAATAAGGCTGGATATAACTTTCGCAAAGCAAGGTCACCAGTGCCACCGAAAAGCATGAATAATGCACGGTTAGCAGTTGCCATTAATACTCACTCCTTTTAATAATTATAGTTATTCGTATACAAGACCAATTATATAACACTACTGCTACCAAAAAAAGTGGTTTATTCCTTATTGTTCCACATATGAAAGCGCTATCTAAAGTATCCCTAACTTGACGCATTTCTTCATTATAAATAGTTTAAAATAATTTTTTGATTGCCAAATTGGTACAGGTCATAAAGTGGTTGGCCGTAAAAAAAGGCTGATAATTTAAACGACATAAAAAAGTTTTCTACCATAATAATGGAGAATCGATGGTTAAAAATAAAATGGTAGTGGAAAATTCAAAGCGGGAAACAGTGATGATGTGAATCTAATGATCGTTAGATTCACATAGTAGAAACAGGTCAAAAAAGGGAAAATTAGGTTGAATTGACCTAAAAATATGGTTGTCAACCTTTTTTTGAAGTGATTTTGAAGAAATTGAAGGGAATATATGGCAAAAAAACGAGTAAAAATTACAAAATGATACAGGAAACACTCAATAATTCGGTGATTTTTAGGGTTATGTTGCAAAACATGTTACTTATGTTACAAAATAACAAAAATCGGCGATTTTTTTAAACACTGTGTTATTTGTGTGTAATGTTTTCCGTTTAGTATATACATTGTTGATTGATACAGGAGATCAACGAATTTAAAAAACAGAAAACCGGAAAACGAAAATTAGTTAAGAAATTTAGATTAGGAGTGATTATTATTATGAAGTCAAAAAGTATCAAGGCCGTAGTTTTATCAAGTGCCGCAGCATTAGGTTTATTAGCAGTAGGTGCTAACACCACCCACGCTTCAACAAACGTTACAGTTAAATCAGGTGACACTGTTTCAGAAATTGCTCAACAATACAAAGTTTCTACTAACCAAATCGCCAAAGCTAACCATTTACAAAATGTTGACCAAATCTCAGTTGGACAAAGATTAGTAATCCCAACTGGTGTTACTGTTCCAAATGCAGTATCACAACCAGCACAAACTACTGGTTACCAAGCACCAAAGACTACTCCAGCTGTTAAAGCTCCAGTTGCTAAGGTTGCACAACCTGTACAACAACCAGTTGCTGCTCAACCAGCACCAAAGGCTCAAGTACAAGCCCCAGCCCCAGTAGCACCAAAAGCTCAAGCTCCCGTACAACAAGCCCCAGCTCCACAGCAACAAGCTAATACTCAACCAACCCAATCACCAAAGGCTAATGTACAAGCATCAACTCAAAAGAGTACTCCAGCCCCAGCAGCACCACGAACTAACCAAAGAACTTACGCTGTACAAACTAACACTGTTAAACCAGCTAACGTTAACTATTCAAGCAACGGTGGTGATGATGCAGCCAAAGCTTGGATCACTGCACGTGAATCAGGCGGCTCATACACTGCTTCAAATGGTAACTACTACGGTAAGTACCAATTATCTAAGTCATACTTAAATGGTGACTACTCAGCTGCTAACCAAGATCGAGTTGCTAACCAATACGTAACTTCACGTTATGGTTCATGGTCAGGTGCCCAATCATTCTGGCAATCACACGGTTGGTACTAAGATAATTTATACTAACTAATTAAGAAGAATTAATTGAAGTCACGGTGATCGAAAGGTCATCGTGATTTTTTTAGCTTGAAAAATAATCCGTTTATAAGTTATACTAATAGTAGACTTTTGCATGAAGCCAGGATTCTATTTGGATATTGTGAAAAGAAGTGGGTGTTGTGAAGTTTTCCCTATTTTTATTGCACAAGGATTTTATTCTATGGTATAATGTCTTTGTGAAAGATGTTATTAGATTGCGTGTCTGTGGTGCTTTATCACCATTACAAACATACAATTTATTAGCAATAAAATAATATATTTTTTGGAGGTAGTTTTTTATGGAAGCAAATATTGGTAAGAAATTAGTTTTAGGTGTGGCATCATTAGCAGCCGTTTTAGGTTTGTCAATGGCCGTTGGTAATGTTAATGCAAATGCCGATGCTGTAAATGGCGACACTAGCTCAACTCCTAATGACACTACTGGTTCAGTATCAGAAAAGTCAAATGCTCACGTTCAAGTAAGAACCGGATACTTAACTTTATCAGAAGTTCCAGATTTAAACTTCGGTGAAGCAGCTAACAACCCTAACCCACAATTCGGGATTCCGTTGCATGATAACCAAACCGGTAATGGTAAGCCACAATTAGTGGTTGTTGATGGTCGTGCCGTTAAAGACCAACCAAATGGTGCTGGTTGGAGTGTCTCAGCTGCTTTAGGTCAATTTAATGATCAACCTGGTAATGGTTGGGGTGTTCAATTAAATCAAACCGCTTATAAAAATAGTACTGGCAGTACCGCTGAAGTTAATACTCCATTGCTTCAAGCCGGATCTAACAATTCTACCCAAGTTCTTTCAGCTAATGCTGGTCAAGGTTTAGGATCAACTTCAGTTAACTACTCAAAGAGTACTGACGCTAGTTTGAACATGCCAGCTAACGTTACTCCAGCTGATTACAACGCACAAATTACTTGGACTCTTAACGCACAAGGCCCACAAAACCCAACTAACTAATAGTTCTCTTTACGGGTGTGTATTGTATAACCAAGAAGACAGACCACGTACGGTTTGTCTTCTTTTTAGTAAATTAGAAAATTAATTAAGTAGGACGTGATTGTAATTTTATCAAGGTTGAAGAAATTCTGGTTACCGTTTTTACTTGCCGTTGCAACCATTCTTTTGATGATTCCGATACTTGGAACCTTAAAAACAAATGCAGCCCAAGGTCCATCAATTGCGGTTAAACCGAATTACACTAAGAATCAAATTAAGCAAGATGGAGTGATTTTTGTTCAAACTAAGCCGGGTCAAACCCAACAAATTAGTTTAAGCATCGTTAATTTATCCAAGTCACCCCAGTCCTTTAGCATTGAACCAACAACTGCTTTTACTTCCGGTGGTGGTGCCATTGCGCTCAATCCGACTAATAAGTTTCCGACTGATAAAACTTTGAAGTATAAATTCAAGGATTTAGTCCAAGGAGACAAGAAGCAGACGATTAACTTAGCTCCTAACAAGGGAACCAACGTTAACTTTAACGTAAAAGCTCCTGACAAGACCTATCAAGGTGTCATCATGGGTGGACTGTACGTTAGTCCACAATTACCACCTTCCGCAGCTAAGTTAAGGGGAGTCAGCGTTAATAATAAGTTTGCTTTAGCAATGCCCGTCTATCTTCGTGACAACACTAATCAAACCATTAAACCAAAGCTTACGGCTCAAGGCATTAAACCGGGGAAGGTAGCTAATGAACCGGTGATTTATACTAAGTTAGCGAACGAAAAGCCCACGACGGTTAGTCAAATGCATTTAAAAGACAAGATTTACCGAAAGAGTAATCCGAAGAAGGTCTTGAGTAAGGCCAACCAGAGTGGCTTAAGTATGGCGCCTAATTCCAACTTTAATTTTATGAATAATTTTGGCAAAAACGCGTTGTTACCTGGTAATTATCATTTTAGTTTGCAGGCTTCAGACATTAACGGAAACAAGTGGGATATTGAAAAAGATTTCCATATTTCAATTGCTCAGGCAGCAATTAATAATGCTAATAAAAACTGGTGGTGGATCATCCTATTGATTATCTTGTTAATCTTAATCTTGATCTTATGCTACGTTTTGTACCGTCAACACAAAAAACAAAAGGATTTGATTGACGCACAGCAAGCAGAACTTGATAAAAGAAACGATCAATCTAAATAACTAGGTTGGGAGATGTACAAATGCGAATACAATGTTCTAAGTTTTTAAGGATGGTACTGTTAACTGGATTAACTATTTTAATAGCCGTTGGGTTAGAAGCGAATGCAGCTTCGTTTGCGAAGAGTGAATCTAATTCAAATACCACAATTCGAATTGGTAGAAACGTAACTCCAGCACCCAATGGACAGGGTGGTCAGCCTGAAGACATGTCTAATAAAACCCCAGGTCCCTCTAAATCAGAAGGCACTAAAATTCCGCCAACCATTGCTGTTAGTGGAGAGCAACAAGGTACGTTACCTCAAACAGGACAAATGCTTCAATGGGGCACGATGGTAGCCGGAGTGATTTTTCTCTTTATCGCTTTTCTGATTATATTAAACCGTCATTTCATTAAAAAATTAGAATTGAAGAATTCGAAATAAAATTCAAATGCGAAAACTAATTAAAATTATAATTTTAGTTGGAGTTTTGTTGATTGAACTGTTTGTGCCAATGACTTCCCAGGCCAATTCGGATGATTATCCGTCATTTTCTGCCACGCCAGTTTTGGGTGGACTCCCGCTTCAAAAGGGCAAAGAGTATTTTGCGATTCAAGCTAAACCGAATCGGGAATACCAGCTTCCGCTTCTTTTGAAAAATCATGGAGACCGTCCCATTAAAATTAGGTTAACGCTGAATAATGCAACGACCACGTCGAGTGGCAGTATTTCATACGCTAATCCAAGCGTGCTTAAAAATGATCAGAATTCGGTTTCTAGACAAGTTGTTGGAAAACTTAAAAGAGAAGTGAATTTGGCTCCGGATGCAAGTAAGGTAGTCAATTACCAAATCAGGACAAATTCACGAGTTATGGGAACAGAACTTGCTGGCATTACTGCTACTGGAGTGGTTCCTTCCGTTTCAAACGAGAAGGTTAACAGTTTAGCCAGTTACGTTATTGGAGTTTCGTTAAGTGGACAGGATGGATTGAAATTAGATCGTTTAAAAATTTCAAACATTGAGAGTGGAAATTATGATGGATTAAATGCGTTTAAAGTTACGATTAAGAATAATTACCCACAGCTGATTCAACATGCGAGGGTGCGAGTCAAAGTTTTTCATAACGAAAAATTGGATACGATAAAGGAATATTCGGATGTCAGTATTGCCCCGAATACTCCTTTGGTGTGGACAATTCCCTATCAAAAATTGCAGCCTGGTAGGTATCGGATGGATGTTATGATCCATTCTGACAAGCAAACGGTTCGATTGCACAAGACGTTTACCCCACTAAAGTTATCAAACCAAGTAGAGTCATACGTACCGGTTTTAATTGCGGTATTTTTGACCATCGAAATTTGGATTATTTTTTGGATTTGTCGGATGTTCTATCACAAAAAGAAAAATAAAAAGAATTGAGAAAAAATGAGAATAAAAAGAGAAGTACTTTATAAGCTATTAATAGGAGTGGTTTGTACTGCTGTATTTATGATTTGTGGCGCAATGATGAGTGTTAGGGCGGATCCAGATAATCCGTATAACATTCCTGCACCACCAGAATCAGGTCCGTCAATGGATGAATTTATGTTTGCTGGGATTCAACCGAATGAAAGCGTTCAAAAAAGATATCCCAACGTTCAGGTGGTAACTGATAATACTGGTGATGATCATTCTGCTCAAACCATGTGGTGGAAGAACCAAGTTGATTTACAAAAACCGTTTACAATTAAGTTTTACGTTTATATGAAAAACCCGAAAAAAGTTAAAACATTAGCTGATGGACTGACCTTTACCCTGCAAAATGACAATCCAAATGCCATCGGATCATCGGGTGAATCACTCGGTTCATATGGAAACGTCCGAACCGCTTCAAAGGCAATTGACAATGATCATGTTAATCCTAAAAAGGCATATTTGAGGACCCAATTTATTCACAATGCTTTATCGTTTGAGTTTGATCCATACTACAACGGAGATTATAGTGACCATAAATTGCCACGAAAGATTCCACATACGGCGTTCATTTACCCAAATGAATTCACTGGTCCATTTGACTGGCACGATAAAGATCATATTGGAATCAATCACCATGATTATAGTCAGACGCCATCTTTAACGGCTAATCAGGGAACATGGATCCCGGTGACTTACAAGTGGATGCCTAATGACTGGCAACCAGATAGTAACGCCAGGTCGGATCATGCCACCGCAACGGTTACTTATAATGATCCCAAGTCTGGTCACTCAATTGACGGAATTGATCAGCATACCACTACTGAAAATGTTCCTTTGAGCCAATTTCAAGGTGACTACGCATGGTGGGGATTTACTGGTGCAACTGGTGCGTTGAACATGGTCAGTGCCATTGCCAATACCGAAATTCCTCAGATTCCTGGGGTTAAAAAATTAGTTTGTGATTTAAGTGCACTTCAACGTGAGGGGAAGTATAAGGATATTAATCCCTACGATAGTGATACCGGTGCCGCAAATGACATGATTAAGGAAATCGATCCAAGTGAATTTAAGGACCTTGTCACTAACGCTAAGGTTGGAGACGTGATGCTTTATAAGGTCGATACCTACAACTACAAAGATAATGGTTTAGGAAATACCTGGGATAACGTTAAGGTTACGGATGACATGACCAATCTAGGGATGCGTGGTCTGGACGATAACGATCAAATTGTGGCGGAATACCCCAACGGAATTGAACCCATCGACGATGATGGGAAACCTGACTCGGTTGGATTTCGAACGATTATTACTGATCCAGATCCTAATACTAAGCAGAATACGGTAACCGCTAAGGGAAGTAACTTTACGGCACCGGATGACGGAGTGGTTAAGTCAAGTCAGGCGACCGTCGAAATGTCGAATAACCCGTACGACAACGTTAAACCACGGGTTATTTTACAAAACCAGATGTCAAATGACGGTGGTAATACTTGGACCAATAATCTGACCGACGTCAAAGACGGAAGTGAGGTTCAGTACAAGATTTCCCTTCATAACATGATTGAAGGCACGCAGTTTAAAGATGGTTCGTATTCATTTGTGGTTCCAAGTATTAAAGACATCAAGAACATTGATGTTAACGGAGAACCAATTAGTAATAGTGATTATACGGTAAGTGACACCACCGATTATGAGATTAGTGGGAAAGACTCCAACTCTAACTTTAAGAACGCTAAGAAGATTACGATTAAGAATCTTCCAGACATGAATGGTCGAGAGGTAACTAATATTACCGCTGACCTTCAGCTTGGGGACAATAATCCTGATAATATGAGTTCAATCCCTGAATTGACGGGAACCGATCGCAACCAGGATTCACTTAAGTTTCAAGGACGAAAAGAGACCTATAATTTCTACAATGGATCGGTTGTTTTGAATCAACCGCAGGATTTAGACTACGGCTTTCAAAATGACTACTTCTTTAAGGATCAGTACATGCAACCAAGAAACCTTGGCAAGAAAAAGACCCCGATTGACATCAACAAAGGGTACGAGGTTGCTAGTTTAACCGATGATCGTCGTGTTAAGAGTCCGTACAGTGTCTGGCTCTCTCAGGAGAATACTCCTGAAAATCCACATGAGATTGGGAGGCCCGGGTCACCATTTTCACTGGCTTACTTTGCCTTAAACAGCAAGCAACCAACCATTTTGAATCCAGGAACTGGCAACGTCCAGGTTTACAACTATCCTGGAAAAAAGGAAGATGGTAAGATTACGACTCCAATTAAATGGAATGCTAATCAAGGACTTGATTTAAGGATGAACCAGAGTGGAAGTGCCGTCGGTAGTACCGGAGGATATGACGCTACGCTTAACTGGAGCATCAAGTATGGTTCAAAAGATAGTGGAACACCATAAGGACGGTCAATCAGTGATCGCGGTTATGATATGTTTTGCCAAATGAAAGGCTATCAAGGACTTGATAGCCTTTTTTGTTGCATGTAAATTTAAACATGACGGTGGTAAATGTGAAGCGCTTTTTTGATGTGCTTAAAATCTCCATAATGGCGTGCTATAATTAGCGTAAATCTATCAAAGTGAGGAAACGTTATGGGTGAAATCAAGAAAAAAATGAAAGATCGACTTGATGCCTTCAGTGACGCCATTATTGCCATCATTATTACCGTGATGGTGTTGGAACTGCCGATTGAGAAAATGGGTGGAAACGTTGAGTATCTGGTTCTATTTCGTGCCATTGGAATTTATGCCGTTAGTTTTTGTTTTGTTGGGAACTTGTGGTACCAGCATGCACAAGTATTCAACGATACCGAAAAAGTCGCCAACAAGACGGTTGTCATGGACCTGGTGTTCCTCTTTTTCATGTCGTTAATTCCAACTTTTACAAAGCTTATGACCGACGATACATCGCAAATCACGGTGATGCTTTATGGCACTCTTTCACTAATTTTATTGGTGGTCTTTCGCATCATTGTGTCGCAAATTGCGGAAGTCAAGTACCGAAAGCACTCCAAGCAACATGAAGTTTTCAACTATATTTTTGCCAGAAACTTTAACTATTCAATCGCGGCGTACGTCATTTTGATTATTTTGGCGTTTTTCTTTCCTAGAATTGCTTTGACTTTATTTATCATTATCCCAATTTGGTCGTTTATTGAAAACAGCCACGAGCACGGGACCTTGAACTTGGCTAATCAAGGAATGGAAGAGGGCCAGGTTAATTTAACCGAATCGGTTAAAAATTTGACAGCTGATCAGAAAAAATCCTTAAAAGCCAAGTTAGCTTCGACGATTAAGGCGTCAAAGGGTACTGATGATGAGAAAGAAAAGCATGAGATTTGGACCCAGTTTGCCAAGTGGGCCGCTGATCAGAGGTAAAACTTAAAGCATTGCTATAAAATATTTTTAGGGATTGATGTCAATGAACAAACGATGTCAGTCCCTTTTTTCTTCAACATTTTCTTTCAAAGTTAAATATATGTTAAAATTTATCTAAAGGTAGGTGTTAAATATGGAGAAAAACGCATTTACTAGTCGTATCAGTTTACTGTGGACGGCCATGGCCATGATTTTATTTGGCACTAGTGTGGTTGAAGGCATCCAAGAGATTATCTATGGTTTTCCCATTGGTTTCATTGACTGGATTTTAATTATTTTAAGTGCCCTCTGTATCATTATTTGGGCTGTCACTTTATTTATTAAGAATCCAGCAATGGAGATTGCGGGTGAAATTACTCCAAAGCAACGTATTTGGGGTGGGATTGTGACCCTGCTTGTGTTTCTTTTGGTAATAATTGGAATTTCTCATCTTTCCGTCATGTGGACTGATTTAATCCTGATTCTAGGGTTTATTGGCTTTTTACTTAACGAAGTATGGACGTTTAAAGATTAAAATTTTTGATAATTAAATCTGAAAAAAATCCATTCCAATGTTGAATTGGGATGGATTTTTTGTTTACCTGTAATTATTTGAATATGAAGATGGAAATAATGAGGAAGAAGAGATAGGCCGCCGCCGGAATGGCAGTCTTTCTCATCACCGTGCCCTCTTGACCTTTCAAGCCAACTACTCCACTAACGGAAACAATGTTGTAGACACAAATCATGTTTCCAACGGCGGCGCCGATGACTTGACCGGCGAGGATGAGAAATTTGTCTAAGCCAGCGTCCACGGCGACATCAGCCTGAATTGATGAGAAAGTCAAGGTCGAGACGGTCGTGCTCCCAGTGACAAATGATCCCACTGCGCCTAGGATTGGTGCGATTGCTAACCAGACGCCATGCAGGTGCGTAGCCATAAACGATGCCAAGTAACCGGGCATGCTGTCAAGTTTAGCGCCGTTAAAGTTGGTGTTAGTAAAGACCTGAACCATGATTAAAGTCACAATTAAGGTCAGAAGCGTGGTCTTCATTGACTTCACCACGTCCCACGCTTCGTGTGAAAACGAACGAAATGATTCTTCACGAAGCAGGACCGTTAGTAGGGCAACAATCAAGAGGACGGTTCCCGGTGAAGCTAAAAGGAGCCAGCTTGAGTCAATTGCCTTAAAGCCAAGAATGTTGGTTAATGATAGGTTGACGTGGCTGTTTAACCAGTTATGAACCGGTTTGACGAGTTTAGGGATCACTAATAGAACGACTACGAGGACGTATGGTAACCATGCTCTAATTAGTGAAATATCGGTTCGGGGCTCTTTGATGGTTACTTTTTCGGACTGCTGCCATGGATTTTTCTTAACATCCCTTGGTAGTAAGATGTTGAACTTAATACTTAAGATGGCAAAAATCAGCGCAATGATTGGGCTGATAACGGATGTTAATTCGTATCCCAGTAATAATTGACTGATAATGGTTGAAGTCGAGTAGATTAAACCAATGGCAAGACACCATGGAGTAACCTGTAAAACTGATTTGAAGCGGTGCTTGGTGTATTGGTTGGGAAGTAGGAAAACCAGCATCACGATTAGGATCAGCGGAACCAGGGTCCCACTGATTAACTCGAGGTTAGCAATCTTTAACCCGACTTTTCCCATCTCAGCCGTACTAACGGTGTTACTTAGACCAACCGTTAGCGGGGTCCCGACGGCTCCAAACGAGGCGGCCGTTGAGTCGGCGACAAGGGCCAAAACGATTGAAGATAGGGGCTTAAATCCCAGAGCGATTAGCAGTGGTGCGGTGACCATGGCTGGTGCTCCGAAACCTGAGACTCCCTCGATTAGGGAACCAAACAGAAAGACAATCAGGATGGCTTGTAGGCGCATGTCGGTGGTTAAATTGGTAAAGCCAGCGTTGATTCGATCCACTGATCCGGTGTATTCCAGTGCTCTTAGTAATAACAGTGCCCCAAGGAGGATCCAAGCAATCGTCAGACTTTTGTGGACTCCCTGAATGGCTGAAGCTGCCAGAGCTTTCATTGGCATTTTCCAGACCAATAAACTAGCTAAAATAACAAGTATTGCCGTTACACTCATTCCCTTTAAAGCTGGCATGTTTAAAAAGCCCAGCAGAATTATTGGGACTAGTATCGGAAACATTGAAACTAATAATTCCATATAATGTTTTCTCCTCTTAGTGTTTTGCGGTAAAGATGTCTTATAACTATTATACATTAGTTAGAAGCTTCAAGCGAAGCGGGTTATTTTCAAGGAGTTTTGGAAATAAAAAAAGCTAATCTTTAGTGATTAGCCTTTTATGGCACAAATCAATTATTTGATTATCGTTTTACAACAACCTTCCCCATCATTTGATGGGACTCCACCATACTGGTTGCTTTACGAAGATTTTTGGCAGAAATGGGACTAATTGTTTTAGTGAGGGTACTTTTAATTTTTCCCTCATCAAGTAGTTTTCCAATTTTATCCAGGATTATGTGTTGTGTAATCATGTTGGGAGTTTGGTACCATGATTTTTCATACATCCATTCCCAACCAAATCTTACCATCCGTGATTTTAATGGACTAAAGTTTAAATTTCTACCTGATCCAGTGGTGGATGCAATGTTTCCGGTTGGACCAATTAATTTTGTGATGGTTGACCAATAAGCATCAAGATTTGCTAATTCCAAAATATAATCAACGTGCTTAAACCCTAAATCATGAACCTGGTCAACAATGTTATCGTGATAGTCAACAACATGATCAGTTCCATGCTGTAATTCCCATTGCTTAGTCGTTTCGTTTCCTGCAGTTGCAATGACGTTCAAATTTGCCAGATGCGCTAATTGTGTTGCTACCGAACCAACGCCACCAGATCCATTAATGACTAAAATAGATTTTGACGAGTTGCCCTCTGTATCATTAATATCGATATCCATTTGTTCAAACATTGCTTCCCATGCCGTTATACTGGTTAGTGGCATCGCAGCAATTTCTTCAATACTTAGTTTTTTGGGTGCATGCCCCACTATTCTTTCGTCGACTAATTGATACTCACTGTCACTTCCAGGTCGTTTATACGATCCAGCATAAAAAACTTTATCACCAGTTTTAAAAATGCTCGTCTCTGCTCCAGTTGTAACTACAGTTCCGTAGGCGTCCCATCCCATTATCTTAGGATGAACAAGTTGCTTTCGTTGGGCGCGTCTAGTATAAACATCAACAGGATTTACCGATACAGCCTCTACTTTAACCAATAAATCGTGAGGTTTAGGGGTAGGGACTTCTGTACTAAATTCAAATAGACTGTCTGGATTTTTAATTGATAAATATTTAGTAAAGCCAATTGCCTTCATGTTCTTTTTCATCATCTATCTAATCTCCTTATTTAAGTTACTGTTAATTTTAAGGAGAAAATGATGCTTTACAATAATGTAATTTTTGTTACTAGGTTACAAGATTTTCACTAGATAATTAGATTACTGTGGTTGAAGCTTTTATCTCTGATCGTCGTTGATTGAATTATACAGTTTTCCCCATTTTTCCATTTCATCAATAACCGGTTTTAGTGATTCACCAAATTTAGTGATTTTGTATTCTGTTTTTGGTGGAACGACAGGATAGACCTTCTTTTCAATGATATTATCGTTTTCTAGTTCCTTTAATTGTAGCGCCAGCATACGTTTTGAGCAGCCGTTGATCTGCTTATTTAAATAATTAAATCTAACTACTTTACTTTTAAATAAGTGATACAAAATAACACTTTTCCATTTGCCAGAGATTATTTGTAATGTACTTTCAACTGGGCAGCCTTCTTGACAATTATATAAATGTCTATTGCTCATGACTTTTACTTCTCTCTTTATTTTGATCAAAATATCATTGAAGTTGTCTACACACCTAGTATACGCTATATCTTTGGATAACTTTGTGTTCTTATTGAATGTAATGAATTTAAATTAAAGTATTATTTACTAATAAAAAATGAGACGCCCTCACCAAAGGGACGTCTCATTTTTGCTTATTTACTTAGATATTTCTTTTCGTAGTGGTGGTACAAAAGATAACCCACAATACCAAACAAGACAGGTCCAACGACCATCCAGATACTGCTTACGTAGTTGCCACTCAAAGCGGGAGCGATAATCGTAAAAATAATGGCAAAACCGACCGTTAGCATTACGACACAGACCGCTAATTTGGCGACCAGTGAATTCTTGTAGAAGACAAAGGGCTTCTTGATTTTCTGGTTGGCTTTAAAACCAATGAACGAGAAGGCAATGAACAGGTACGGAATTACCATGGCCACGTTGGTCATCTGAACCAGGATGTTGAAGAAAGCTTTGGCACTTTGTCCTCCAAATGAGATTACGAGGATGAATAAGATGACTAAGAGTCCCTGAATCACCATGGCATTGCCTGGTACGTTGTGTCTGTTGATTTTGGTAAAGAACCTCGGCCAAATTTCCTTGGGAGTGCCCTCCACGATCGTCTTGATTGGCGAAATGACGAGTGTGATGAAGGCCCCACTCAGTGCTAGAAAAATGGAAACCCCAACGTAACGGCTGACCCACATCCCGATTTGAACGGAGACGCTATGAGGAAAGTTCAGGGCGGTCCCCAGTTGATAACCAAAGTTATTCATGATAACGAAGGGGATGTTGACTAGGTTAATGTTGTGTTTTGAACCCAAGACCTGGTTCCAGTTCGTAAAAGCTCCAACCATGAAAATCCCAATCGAATAGACGACGGAAATGGTGATGGCCGAGATGGTGATTCCCTTAGGAAAAGTCTTTTCGGGAGTCTTGGTTTGATCGACGAGGCCCCCAATGGTTTCTAGTCCACCGTAGGCAAAGATTGCGTATACGATAAATCCGAGGACATTAATTAATGAATCGTATTGCGGATTGGGTGATACTAAGACGGCTTTCCAGGAGAGCGGCTGAAAGGTATGTCCGTTAATTAAAAGGATGATGGCCCCACCAACAATGAGGATTACATTGGTTAGCATTGCCGCAAACCCGCCGATGGAAGTTACCTTCTGAATTTGACTGATCCCACGGGTAGCAATGAACGTAATCACGATCATCAAAAGGACGGCTAAAAGGCCGATGGTTTCAACGCTTGAAAGTCCAAAGAGATGAGCATCTGACGTTTTATCAACGCCGAAGATTGCATTTGAAAGTGGGACCCAGATGGCGGAACTGGTGTTGACCATCCAGATGATGGCGGAAGCATACCACATGGAGATTCCCGTGAAGGCGAATTTAGGATTAACTGATTCGCTCATCCAAGTGTAGATGCCACCGTGCTTTTCTGAAAAAGCCGCACCAAACTCCGCAATCATGAACGCGAACGGGATGAAGAAGCAGAGCGCTGCCAGGATGTACCAGATGATTGAGGCATACCCCATTAGATAGAACGCTCTGGAAATGTTCGCTGATCCGAAGACGGATGTAAAGATCATTAAGACTAACGCAAATAATGATAACTTTTTATTGTCCATCAAATGTAACCTCCAATTTCTTAAATAATTCTTAAAGTATAACAGGAAAATCCCGATTTGTGACACAAAAAAAGAATTCATTGCTGAATTCCTTATTTTTTGAATTGAATTTTAACGTATTCGCGATACTTGGGCAAAGTCTTGATTAACTCTTCGTGAGTCCCGTGTCCACTGATTTCACCGTGGTCAACAAAGTAAATGTCGTCTGAATCAACGATGGTACTCAATCGGTGAGCAATAATGAGGGTAGTACGACCCTTCATGAGTTGATGAAGCGCCTTTTGAACCATGGCCTCTGATTGTGAATCAAGACTGGCCGTGGCTTCGTCAAGCATCAAGATTTTTGGATCTCGCAAAAAGGCCCGAGCGATCGCGAGTCGTTGCCTTTGGCCACCACTGACCTTGATTCCTCGTTCACCAACTTGAGTGGAAAGTCCGTCGGGCATCTCTTTCACAAAGCCCTCCGCGTACGCCAGGCTTAGGACGTGCCAGAGTTGGTCATCGGTAAACTGCTCGTCTAGTCCATAGGTCAAATTATGGCGAATCGTCCCCGCCATGATGGCTGAATCCTGACTAACCAGTCCGATTTGATGCCGCCAGTTGGAGAGGTTAATGTCCTCGATGTTTTCCTTGCCAATTGTAAGGGTGCCAGACGTTGGTTGGTAGTAACGTTCAATCAAACTGAAGATGGTTGATTTTCCACTTCCAGAAGGTCCAACGAAGGCCGTAGTTTGATTGGGCTTGGCGGCGACATTGACTTTTTTTAAGACCGGTTCGTCGGGGTCGTAGGCAAAACTAACGTCATTGAGGCGCAACGTTTTACCGCCAATATCATCTGAGAAGCCTGACGCAAAGTCTTCTTCGGGTTCAATGAGGAGTTCTCGGACGTGTTCGGTAGAACCATTGGCCTTCGAGAGGTCAGTGACAAAACGACCCAGCATGCTAACGGGACCAATGATTTGAAACAGGTACATTAGAAAGGCAAACATGGTTCCGATGGTCATAGCTCCAATGGCAACCCGATGAGCGCCATATGCCAAGATTCCAACAATCATAGCCATCATGACCGTGTTCAGAATTGGTCCCGCAATGGAGTCATAGACCGACTCTTTGAGACCGATTCGATACAGATTGTGAATCAGGTTAGAACCAGCGTTGGTTTCGTACGGTTCGGCATTTGACGATTTAACTAAGCGAATTTCGTTTAAAGTTTCCTGCGCCTTTCCGCTGAAATCAGCCATTTGGTCCTGACGCGACTTCCCAATCTGACTTGACTTGTGAATGATTGGTCGCATCACGGTCATGACGATGGGAATGGCAATAAACATGATTAAGGCCATTCGCCAGTCCATGATTAGCATGATGATTAAGGCTCCGATCAGTTGAAAGATCGACGTAATCGTGTTGGGAAATGAAACTGACAGTAAGTCTTTAATCTGATCCGTGTCACTCACGAGCCGCGAAGTCATTTTTCCGGTCTTCACGCTATCAAAATAGTGAACGTTTAACTTCACCATTTTCTCCCATAGTAGTTCTCGAAGGTTAGCCACTACGTCTTCACCGAAGAAACCCAGGAGCGTTCCTGAGCCTGCGTTAATGAGGGCACTTAAGACGAATAAAATAACCATGGCAAAAATCAGGACTAGACTCACGCCCTTGGCGAAGTCGTTCACCATGACCTGGGCAATCTTTGGAACCGTTAGTTGGGCTCCGGTAGCGACTAGTCCCAGGATCAGTCCGACCATTAGTTGCCAGTAGTGGGGTTTAGTTTGTCGAATTAGATGGAAGAATCCCCGAAAGTTAAAGGATCCGTTATTTTTTTGGTTTTTCTTTTTCACGTTATCACTCCTTAAATCGTAACTACTATCCTATCACAAATCGACTTGCTTGAAACGAATATTCATTCCGCCTATCCTAATCGTAGAAACACATTGAGAGGAGTTCTCATCATGGAATATGAGTATTACACGTTAAATAACGGAATGCAGGTTCCAAAGATTGGTTTTGGGACCTATCTTTTAAAGGGTTTTGAAGGTGCAATGGCGATCACTTCTGCCATTCATAAGGGTTACCGGTTAATTGACACTGCCTATAACTACGAAAACGAAGGGGCCGTTGGTCGTGGAATTGAAAATTCGAACGTCCGCCGTTCTGATTTGTTGGTAACTTCAAAGTTGCCAGGCCGTTACTACGACCGAAAGAGTGCCATTAATGCCATTCAAGAGTCACTTTATCGGGCTGGTCTAGACTACTTTGATATCTACTTGTTGCACTGGCCTAATCCCAAAGAGGGGAACTACGTTGAAGCATGGCAAGCACTGATTGATGCCCAACAGTATGGTTTGATTCGGACGATCGGAGTCTGTAACTTCCTACCAGACTACTTGGACAAGCTAGTTGATGAAACTGGTGTCATGCCATCAATCAACCAGATTGAACTTCATCCCTACTTTAATCAGGCTGATATGCGTCACTATGATGAAGAACACGGGATTTTAACCGAAGACTGGAGCCCACTTGGTCGTGCCAGTGAGATGTTAAAGAACCCAGTTCTGGTTGATATGGCCGCTAAGTACCATAAAAACGTTGGTCAATTGATTTTACGCTGGGAGATTCAGTTAGGAACCCTGCCAATTCCTAAGTCAGCTCATCCTGGTAGACAGAGTGGTAATTTGAACGTCTTTGACTTTGAGATTACTCCTGAAGATATGGAAACGATTGATTCGTTAACCAAACCAGATGGTCGAACCCACAACCAAGATCCAGCCACTTACGAAGAATTTTAGATTAATTAATGCTTGAAATCAATTAATAAAGGAGACCCAGAAGTGGGTCTCCTTTTTGTACGGATTAATTAATAAATAATTTCAAGAACTTTTTGAAGCCGATGAAGTAATTTTTCAGAATCTTTAGGAGATTCCATTGCTTCTTTAATCGTCTGGTGGCACAGAACGGTGATGGCCCACCGTTTGGCTGGCAGATTAATGATTGCCGAATCATCAATGTTTTTCTGATTATGCAGGATGTCCATCTGAATAAATTCAAAGTATTCACTTTCAGCACTATCTTCTAGAAAGGAACGGGCGGCATCAACGTAGTCGCTTGGTTTCAGTTCATCAAGCTTTTTATTTGTGAAAGGTCGATGAATGGTTGATAAAACCAGTCTGCGCGTGTAATCATAGCCGCCCTTTAAAGTAATGAAGTATTTGTAGTAGGCTCCACGTGAGATTTTGGCATCCTTGATGATCCTGGCAACTTGGGCGTCAGCGAAGGGATGAGCGGAAAATTCATTTAAAAGGGCACTGTTGATGCGATCCTTTTTTGCCTGGGGGAGATTTACAAAAGTTGACGATGGCATAAAAAATCCTTCCTTCTATGTAATAATTTAATTATACCCACATGTTGACACGGTGTTAACCGCTAATTTATCATAATTGGCTCATTAAAAGTCCGAATAAACAAGCGATGATTCCATGATTTTCCCCTTTCATAATAAAAGACCGAACATAAATGTCCGATCTTAATTGTTAGGATTAAGTTAGGCGAAGATGTAGCCAAATCCACCGGGACCGACGTGGGTCATAACGATGGGACTTGTCAGACGGCAAGTGACGTCGATGTCAGGTCGTGCTTCCTTGATCTTAGCGGCAATTTTCTTTGGGGCCGTTCCGTCGTCAACGTATGAAAGACCAACTTCGGAAATATCCTTATTATTAATGATTTCATCGGTGACTTGATTGGCAATCTTGGTCATTTTCTTGATGCCACGGCACTTGTACTTCAGTTTTAAAGTTCCCTCAGTCAGTTGAATTACGGGCTTTAGTTGAATTAGTGAAGAAATAAAGCCAACCGCCCGGCTAGCACGCCCACCCTTGACCATGTAATCAAAACTGTTGATGAAAACGTAGGTCATGATGGTTGGTACAAAAGCCTTTAAATTGTCCATAATTTCGTTAACAGACTTGCCTTGATCTGCCAATTTTTTGGCACGTATGACAGCAAAAGTAAGACCACTATCAGTTGAATCACTGTCTAGGACTGAGATGTCTCCGCCCACTTGTTTGGCAGCGGTCCTAGCCGTCTCAACCGTTCCACTTAAAACCTTGGTTAAATGAATGGAGATGATTGAAGCGTCTGGATCTTCTTTTTGAATTTTTTCGTAGGCTTGAATGAATTGACCCAGAGAAGGTTGACTGGTCTTCGGAAATTCTTTGTCGTTTGCAAGATGATCGGAGAATTCTTTTCTGGTAATGTCAACACCATCTTCATAAGTTTTACCATCAATGGTAACCTGAAGTGGTACGACCGTGAGATTATTTTTTTGAATTTCATCTGGGGTTAATTGAGCAGTTGAATCAGTAACAATATGAATCATGTGTTTCTCCCTCCAATTAACGTTTCGTTAATTTGCCTTATGGACCTTAATTATAGTAGAAGGATCGGTTTTTTCCCAGTTAAAATTGGATTTAATTTTAGTAGAGAGTTTGGTTAAGCGTGGGACAGGTAACTTCATCTTTGAAAGTGCGGTTACATAGTGTGAATGGTGTAACCGGTTGGCAATCACATTATAAAAATTATAAATTAGAGAAAGAAGTAGCTTTTTTGTTGCAAACAAGATATAACTATATTAGGGAGAAAAGCAGGGAGTTTCATCATGAAAAATAAAATGAAAATCCTGTTAACCAGTGTTGTTTCGGTGCTGGTAGCGGGTTCGATGGTAGCCGGATTGGTTGCCAAAAAGCGTGATAACGAAAAGAAGCATGCGACAAAAAAGTAAGCATTGCTGATTATTAGGGGGATTTCAACTACGGTTGAGTTTCCCCTTTTATTATGGTCGATCGTGTAAGCGTTGAAATTAAAGAAAAAATTAAAATGAATAATGAAGTGAGGCAAGCAAATGGTAAAAGGAAGAAAAAAAGAATTAAGGTTGAGTACCGTTTTAATCTATTCGTTACTATTAAATACCGGGTCATCCTTTATGTGGCCGCTAACCACGGTCTACATGCATAATTACCTTCATGAATCTCTGACAACGGCCGGCATCGTGCTGTTTGCCATGTCAATGTTCATGATTATTGGGAACTATCTGGGTGGTTATCTTTTCGATCGCTGGTCACCATATAAGACCGCCATCATCAGTGTCCTAATTACGATGACTTCGATTGTGACTTTGATCTTCTTTCACGGCTGGCCCATTTTTGGAATTATGTTACTGCTGTACGGACTGGGTAACGGCTCCAGCATGACGCTCTTAAATTCGTACGCATCGATGATCACCTCTAAAAGTACGCGATACGTTTTTAATTCGTTGTACGTGGGGCTTAATCTGGGGGTCGTTGTCGGAACCGCGTTGGTTGGTTTCTTGATGAAGTACGGGATTTCGATTGTTTTCATCGTGGCAACGGGTTTTTACATTGTGTTGTTGTTGATGACGATTTTTGAATTTAACATTAAATTACATCGACCAGAACCGACGGCCGTTAAGCGTTCACAAGATGACGACGATGTTTCTGAGAAAAAGAGTCGCGGTTTAAAACTGATTTGGCTAATCTGCATCATGGTTTTTTGTATTTATATGAGTTATACGCTCTGGGAAAGTGTCATGTCAGTTCATATGACCCAGTTGGGAATCTCGTTTGAAAATTATAGTTTCTTGTGGACGATTAACGGGTTATTGATTGTTTTCATTCAACCAATTATTAATAAAATTGGTACCCGGTTTAAGATGAGTCGGCAGATTGCCTTTGGGGTAATCATTTTTGCCCTGAGCTTCTTTATGTTAATATTTGCTAAACGGTACGCCGTCTTCGTGATTATCATGGTCATTTTGACCTTTGGTGAAATGAATGGATTGCCGGGAATTCCGGCTTGGATTGATACGTTGGCGGATCCCAGACAAAAAGGGAAGTTTCAGGGACTATTTAATATTTTTATGTCACTTGGAAGAGCAGTGGGACCACTCTTTGGTGGATTAATGGTTGAATTTTTCAACTATCCCGCTTTATTTATCGTATCCGGCGGACTGATTTTATTCGCATTGTTCTGTGTGATGAGCGAATCAAGAAAGTTAAGTAAAACACGTCAAGATTAGTGAGGTAAACCATGGTCGACACTTATTATAAAGATTCAATTGATGTGTCTGACGCACACCAAAATAATTTAAAGCACGTTAACGTCAAACTCCCTAAACACGAAATCACCGTTTTTGTCGGTGAGTCCGGATCGGGGAAATCGTCGTTAGTATTCGACACGATTGCGGCCATGTCACGTCGTGAACTAAACGAAACGTTTCCTAGTTTTTCACAACAGTATCTCCCAAAGTACGGGCAGCCGCAAGTTGGTGACATCAAAAATTTGCCAGTTGCCATTGCAATTGAACAGAAACAACTAACCGGCAACGCCCGGTCGACGCTTGCCACCTATACGGGAATCTACTCGTTATTACGGCTCCTGTTCTCACGGGTTGGAAAGCCATTTGTGGGATACTCGGAGGTCTTTTCGTTTAACCTGCCGCAGGGGATGTGTCCGTACTGTCAGGGATTAGGTTATGTCGATGAAGTTGATGAGTCAAAGTTAATTGATCCAGAAAAGTCACTTAATGACGGAGCGATTACCTTCGTTAGTTTTGGACCCGGAACCTGGCGTTGGCGGGGATACGGTTACAGTGGTTTATTTGATAATGACAAACCAATTAAAGATTATACTCCCGAAGAGTATGACTTGTTGATGCACGCGCCACAACAAAAACTGTCCAATGCGCCCGCTTACTACAAAACGAGCCAGTACGAGGGTGTGGTTCCCAGAATCAAACGTTCAATCATCAACAGTCGTGAGGGTAAGCACCACAAAGAAGCCATTAGTGAGATTGTGACCCGGGAAGTTTGCCCGGTATGTAAGGGAGCTCGACTTAACCCCAGATCTTTGAGTGTTAAGATTAATGATTTTAACATTAACGACGTTTCTAAGATGGACCTGGTTCAGTTCTTGGACTTTTTGGAGTCCATTAAAGATAACCTTGGAGATGAAATCATCCGGGGTTTAGAGTCTAAGATTAAACCTTTAATCGACATTGGATTAGGGTACTTGACCCTCGATCGGACCACCAGCACCTTATCAGGTGGTGAAGTGCAACGTATTAAGATTGCTAAACACCTGACTAATTCACTGTCGGATATTCTGTACGTTTTTGATGAACCCAGTGTAGGGCTCCATCCCCATGACATCGCTTTGATTAAAAAAGCTATGATTAACCTAAAGAAGAAGGGTAATACCATCTTTATCGTTGACCACAACCCAGAGATCATGTCGATTGCCGATCACGTGGTCGAAGTTGGCCCTAAATCTGGGGCTGACGGTGGAAAGATTACCTTTACCGGAAGTTATCCAGAAGTGTTGGATTCTGATACTTTGACCGGAAAATGGTTAAGGGCACCCCATCACTTCGCCAAACCACTTCAACCCAAGGGATTTGTAAACTTAGAGCACGTTCACATGCATAACATTGACGATGTGAGTGTCAAGGTGCCAACCGGGATTATGACCGTTTTGTCAGGAGTGGCTGGATCTGGTAAGAGTTCACTAGCGGAGGCCATGAAGGACCATCTAAATGGCAATTACGTTGATCTGACGCAAAAACAAGCCGGCATCAGTATTCGTTCCACTCCCGTGACCTATCTCAACATTTTAAACCCAATTCGAAGGCTTTTTGCGAAGGCCAACAACGTTTCAACCCAACTCTTTAGTTACAACGGCAAGGGTGCTTGTCCGCGTTGTAAGGGGAAAGGGGTCACAATTACCAATATGGCCTTTATGGATCCGGTTGTTCAGACCTGTGAGTTGTGTCACGGGAAACGCTACAGTCAGGAAGCCTTGGGATACAAGTACCACGAGCAAGACATCGCCGACGTTTTATCAATGTCGGTTGCTCACGCGGCTGAATTCTTCAAGGATGTCCCTGAAATCGCCAATCCTTTGAAACAGATGAGCGAAGTTGGATTGGATTATTTAGCGTTAAACCAAGCTTTGACCACGTTATCCGGTGGTGAACTGCAGCGGTTACGGTTGGCCCAGATGCTAGAAGAGAAGGGCAAGATTTACTTTCTTGATGAACCCACGGCCGGTCTGCACATGAATGATACGCAACGATTGCTGAAGTTATTTAAACGAATGGTTGCCGATGGTGATTCTCTTATTATCGTTGAACACAACCTTGATGTAATCAGTCAGGCTGACTGGTTGATTGACATGGGACCTGGAGCCGGAACGTACGGTGGAAACGTCCTGTACAGTGGAATTCCCGAGGGATCGGAAAAAGTTCCCCAATCATTTACCGGAAAAGCCCTTAAAAAGTACATGTTGCCTTATAAAGAAAGATAAACAAAAAGAGATCATCACTGATATCAGTGATGATCTCTTTTTGCATTAGAATCCGATGAAAGACTCAATGTTGGCTTTTATCATATTGATACCATCTTGGATGGTCATGATAATTTGTTGAAGAGCATTATTATCCCGTTCACTAGCATTTTGTTCGATTTCTTGTTTGGCTTTTTCGATAACATCTTGAGTTTTTTGGTTAGCTGCATTACTGCCATTGTTGCCACCATTATCAGCATTATTTTCTGGTTTATTGTTATAATTTTTAACCACCACGGGCGGATTTTGTTTAACCTGTTGCTGAGCACTCTTTCCTGAACGGTATAAGCCAAAGATGCCCAACAAAATGATAATTAGAAAAATAATGACGACCCAGCGGAACCAGTGATGTTTCTTCTTTTTGGGAGCACTTTGGTACTGCGTTTGATTGGGTGCTGTTCTATCAACACCCGGGGAAACCACCTGTGCACTTGGTGCGTACACCAAGTTATAAGTGAGC
Organism: Fructilactobacillus sp. X8R2C1; assembly: GCF_059900955.1. Classification (NCBI taxonomy): domain Bacteria; kingdom Bacillati; phylum Bacillota; class Bacilli; order Lactobacillales; family Lactobacillaceae; genus Fructilactobacillus; species Fructilactobacillus sp. X8R2C1. The sequence goes on along the minus strand of NZ_JBWXVI010000003.1, from coordinate 152,940 downwards.
GTTCCTCTTGCAAAAGTTCCGTTGATATTCTCGTTCGGATTGACGGCCACGACCCGACCCATGTTTGCCGGATAATCAACGTTTCGTTTAAAGGTGACGTTAGTGAGGTAACTGACGGCATTCTGATCGCCACTAAGTCCCTGAACGACGTATCCCTTTAGGTCAGGGACTTCGATTGAAAATGCTTCCCCGGGAGTTTGCGAATATTTTAATGGGTTAGTCAAATTTTGACCGTTTTTATCAACAACGTTAATAACTACATTTCCGACATTGCGGTCCATTCGACTACCAACTGTTTCATTGTTCATTGATTGAGTGCTCCTTTAATCAGTTTATATGCATTATCTTACCATTATTTCTCAATCTCACAAAAAGAATCCAACCCAATTTCCCGCACCTTAATGGGAGATCAGGTGTCGATTAGTCGCTTTAAATGTGATATCATGGTTACTGTAAGTGATAGTCATTAACTATCAGACTGAATATTGAGAGGAAGAATGACATGAGCGAAAAAAAGATTATTGAAAAACTCGATGACATTAAAGATTACGAAGACAAAATGGCTGATTTAGTGTCAGCAATCTTGACCGACCAACCTTGGGAACAAACTGATGAAGTTCGAAACGTTTACTTTTTGGATGTAACTGATTTTGGGAAAGACCTTCAAGACGTTTTGGACCAAATGAACGTTTTGCGTGACCAATACGATGAAACATTACACTCATACTTGGGTGTTCCATTCATCCCTTACGTTCCACTATCAAAATTAACTGATGCCGCTTTTCAAACTTTAGTTGACGTTGACCCAACGGACAACATCACTAAGACTAAGAAGAACAGTGTTTTTGTTGATTCACGTGTTATTGATAGTAAAGATGGTAAGCACATTAGCTTGGACTTACAATTTAACGAACAATAAGATTAAGTGTAAAGAGAGTTGACACCTTGGTGTTAGCTCTCTTTTTTATGGCGTTTTTGAAATAAATATTTTAAAAATGATTGACAGAAAGTGATTTGAGTTGTTTAATTAGTGGCAATTAAAGAAGAGGAGGAATATTCCATGAATAATCATATTGATCATCAAAACGACCTTTATACTTACTTTACTTGGTACAAGTGCGTATCTAAGTAAGGTTGTTTTGAGGGCCTAATTAGATACCGTAAGGATACTAACTAGGCTAATTACAGATTATCGTTGGATATTCCTAATAACGAATGTGTTTTTAATCCCAGTTAGCATCGAATGTTAACTGGGATTTTTTTGTCTATCGAAAGGAGAATTAGAATGTCAAAAGCATTAATAAGTAAAATGAATCAAGAAATGTTGCAGCTATCACCATCGTCGATTTTAAAATTTAATGATGAGGTGAGTCAGATTCCTGATATTATTCCGTTAACGTTAGGAGAACCAGACTTTAATACTCCCGAACACGTTAAGGACGCGGCAATTAAAAGTATTCAACAAAATGAGAGTCACTATGCCCCAACCAAGGGAACTAAGCGACTGCGGGATGCAGCAGCGCACTTTTTACAAAGTAAATACGATTTAAACTACGACCCGGAGACGGAGATCATTATGACCGCTGGAGCAACCGGCGGAATTTATACGGCGTTAACATCGGTCTTAAATCCTGGGGATGAGGTTTTAATTCCAACGCCGATTTTTCCACTCTACTTTCCGATTATTAAACTGCGGGGAGCCACCCCAATTTTTATGGACACCTCTAAAACTGACTTTGTCCTCACTCCAGAACAATTAGAACAAAATTTAAGGGATCACCCTAAAACCAAGGCGATTGTCTTGAACTTTCCCACTAATCCCACTGGCAAAACTTATCAGCCTGACGAACTCCAAAAACTGGCCGATGTGATTAAAAAGCACGATATTTTTGTGATTTCTGACGAAATTTACAGCGAACTGACTTATGATGGCAAACACACCTCAATCGCTAAATATCTTCCCGAACAAACCATTTTATTGAATGGGGTTTCAAAGTCACACGCGATGACCGGATGGAGAATTGGGATCATGGCGGCGCCTAAAGACATCACTAGTCAACTTGAAAAAATCGATCAATTTACGATCACTTCAACCACCACAAACGCGCAAGCTGCGGCCGCCGAAGCCCTTGGAAACGGAATGAATGATACTGATGCCATGAAGAAAGAGTACCGAAAGCGACGTGATTTTGTCTACGAGAAATTGAATGCGATGGGCTTTAAGATGGCCAATCCCGATGGCGCTTTTTACATTTTCGCTAAAATCCCTGATGGTTTAATTCAAAATAGTATGGACTTTAGTTATGACTTAGCCCGTAAAGCTAAGGTAGCCGTCATTCCCGGAAGTTCATTTGGGCCAGGCGGCGAGGGATACGTTCGCATTAGTTATGCTACTTCAATGGAAAACTTAAAAGAAGCCATGGACCGAATTAGTGAATATGTCGAAAAAGAAAGAGAAAAATAGTGGTGACACCAAAGCCCTTAACTACTTACGATAGTTAAGGGCTCTTTTGCGGTGTATTTTATTTTACTTACAATTACTTGTTTTGGGCCTCTTTTTCTTGAGCCGCTTGCCCCAAGATGTTGAGGTAGTTAAACGGACGATCAAAGTTTGGTTGAAACAGCATGTCAACCATGGCCAGGTCGTCGATGGTGTTTTCGTTTTGAATGGCAACCGAAAGCACGTTAGCGGATTGCGAAATGTCGTAGAGACTGGTCAATGCGCCACCCAAGATTTTACGGGTGTCAGGACTGTAAACCAGTGACATCAGAACGGGAGTCGTGGTAGGCATGAATTCAGGACGATAGTTGTCTTCAACAATTACTTGATGAGCGTTAATGCCCTGAGCCTTAGCGGCACTCATGGTTAAGCCGGTTGAGGCGAGGTTTCGGTCGTACAACTTCAAACCGGAGGAGGATTGCGTCCCCATGTATTTTTCGGTGTCGTTTTCGATGTTCTTTCCAACCAAGATTCCTTGACGAACCGCATTGGTGGCAAGCGGAATGTAGGCGTTTTTGTGGGTTGGGTTATAGTGAACGGCGGCACTGTCACCAGCGGCGAAGATGTCCTTATTAGATGAATGCATGTAATCATCGGTGATGATTGCACCATTTTCAAGCATGTCAACTTGACCCTTGAGTAGACTCGTGTTGGGTTTGAAACCAATGCACAAAATAGCTAGGTCAGCAGTAAATTCGTCACTGCTGGTCTTAATTGAGACCGTATCACCGTTATCAGTGAACTTTTGCACCATTTGGTTTCCTTCGAATTTAACCCCATGGTCCTTGTAGTCTTTTTCAACGATGTCAGTAAACTTAGGGTCATAGTATTTACTTAAAACCCGGTCAACTCCATCAATCAAAGTGACCTCATGGCCAGTCTTGGAATAGGCTTCGGCTAGTTCGGCCCCGATGTATCCAGCTCCAATGACAGCGATCCGTTTAGCGTCCTTGGCGTCATCGAAAAGTACCTGAGCGTCGGTCCAGTTCTTACAAAGCTTGACGTGATCGCTATGAACGCCCTCGATTGGAGGGACAACCGGAAGGGAACCACTGGTCATTACGAGCTTGTCGTAATGTTCGGTCTTACTTTCACCGGATTCTAAATCCTTAACGGTGATTTCCTTGTTATTTGAGTCGATGTTAGTGACTTCGTGCTTCATTTGCACGTCGGCGCCAAGTCCCTTTAATTCCTTTGGATCAGAATAGAACAGGCCTTTTGGATCCTTAACTTCGCCACCTAAATAAAGGGCGATTCCACATGATAGAAATGAGATATTGTCATTTTTTTCATAGACAGTTAAGTCATAATCGGGATGCTCTTTTAAGATTTGTTTAACCGCAAAAGTTCCCGCATGGGTACAACCAACAACAATAATTTTCATGATGCAACTTACCTCCTAGTGTGAAACAATATTCATGAATTATAGGCTATCCTACCAGATAAAATTGTGAAATGCTAATCAATACACTCATAAAATGGTTCTTATTTGTTATTTTTTGAAAGCGACTTCATTACTATACTCTCTGGCTCTTTCACACATGGTTTGATAAATGCGAACGACATCACGATCGGTGCCCCTTAATTCGTATTCTGCAATTTCAGGGACGTTAAAACGTTCCGCATATCTTCTGGCTGTGAGACAAAATTGGACGTTAAAATTGCGATTACCACTGCCGACGATTCCCATGCAGTAGTTAGCGTTATGGTCGTAAGCAACGTATTCGCCCATGGTGTTGGTCATGAGTTCTTTAACTCCGTTATCGATTCCGTTTCCGCCATCAAGATAGGTTGGCACGAAAACAAAGTACGGTGATGTTTCGTCAGCAAAGTCACTTTGATCTGAGATTTCGGTTGATTCAATTAGTGGATTACTAGCATCTTTTTGGTGCTCGGTTTCCGCGTAGTCCTCTAAATTTTGCACGAAGTTGCGGGTGTTACCGGCAATTGAGATGTATAAAATGCGAATGGGTTTGATGATTACTACCTCCTTAAATATGAAAAATAGTCACTATTAGTGTAACCTTTAACAAGTTTAAATGCACAGAATCTTAGAAGTCAAAGCAGCCAAAAAACGCACGGAATTAGTTATCCGTACGTTTTTAATTTAATTTCGTTTCTTTACGATCCAGATGACGATTCCACTGATAGCGAGTATTAAAATTCCGAAGGCGCTCGCAATTGATCCTAATAGCAGTCCGGGAGTTTGGTATTTCAGTTCAATCTGGTGTTTCCCAGCCTGAATGGGTGCTCCGACAAAGCCAGTGTTGACCCGACTAGTGGGCACCTGTTTGCCGTCGACGAAGAGTTTCCATCCCGTTGAATATGGAATGGAAGTGGTTAAGACGGATTTCTTCTTGTTATTACTGATTCCTTTGACTTCGTTCTTTTTAACCTGAAGTTTTTGGAGACGGTTGCGTTGAAGTTTTTGAATCTGTTGTTCATACGAATTGCCAAACGGAACGGCAATAATCTTTACGTGTTTAAAATTAATCCGGTGGACACCGTCAAACGTTAACTTAATTTGATTGCGGCGTTTGGTGGAATACCCTAGGTTAATTAAAGCGTTTTTCTTTTGCGTGTAGTTTGAGAGATTGTCGCGTCCGTACTGTGAGTAACCGTTCTTCATTCCTTTCGTTGCGGCATTTAAGGAGTACTGACCGACAAACGGAGTGTGGAGGTTCTTTCGTTTCTCGTTTAGTTTCATCATCTTCGTGTACGGTTGATTTTTGATGGCGTGCTGTCTTTTGGTCATGCTTTCCTTTGAAGTCGACGAGTAATCGTGACTCTGAATGCCCTCTAATTGTAAGTAAATTTCGGCATTTTTGGTGCGGTTAGGTTGCTTAATCTTAAGAAAATACGGGACTGATTTACCGAGGACATCCTTAGTTACCACGTGGAGACCGTCTTGATTTTGCTTCTTGGTGTCATTTTCTAATTGGACGTTTTCAGAAAGAATCTTTAAAGCTTCTTTTTGGGACGTGTGGTTAATGGTTGGTTCGTTGTACTCAACGCTCTTAGAATTGTTAGTGAAGGCCGTTAATTTATCGTAGTTATCGAGGGTCTTTTCGTAGTCCGGTTTCACCTCATAACTAAGTTGTTTCTGATTCTGTTTTAGCTTGGCTGATTTAATGCCCTGAATTGGAGAATCAACGTGGACCCCACTGATCATTGCTTGTTCACGAGCGGTTGGGGATAGTTTTTGGTACTGCCGGTTTGAGATCGTTTGATCCTGGGTGTAAGCAATTGGAAGTGCGTTCTTGTTTTTTAAAACGTAGGTTCCATCGGGGTCCTTTTGGTTCACGAGCGGGTTGTCAGACGCAAACAGGAGCGGCTTTTTGTCCTTACCCTTGACCATCTTGAAGCCAAAGGGTTGTGATTTGTTTTGTTGGCCCGTGCGAATAAAGAGATACTTGACGCCCATTAGATTATCAAGGGTGGTGCGGTAGTCATTTTGAGCGACCGGAGCGTTAAAGGTCCGTTGGTTATTTTGAACGGAATTTTCAAGTTGGCCAATGGCCCCATTTTCCACCGTCAGATATGATGAAATGTCACGGGTCGAAAATAACATCGGAATGTTGGTATTGATGTTAGAGTAGTTTGATAAGTTGACGTCGTTTCGACCAGCATAGTGGTATCGATTACCAAGTGAGGTCCGATATCCACCTAACCGCGGTTCAACGTACTGATCGGCGCCATCATAGAAATTATTGATAAAGTTAGTGGCAACGTGCTTATTAAGCATGCCCTTTGAAAAGCCGGCAACGTTAGGACTGTAATAGCCAATTCCAAGTGAGATGAGGTTAACGATTAAAACCGCGGTCACACTTCCGATGGTTGTCACTGGCTTTAAATGGAAGAGCTGACTACATAGGATGACTCCCATTAAAATCAACAGGAGAACGATTTCACCGTAGTCATGCGCGCTTAGCTTCATGATGAATCCGCGAGAAGCCCAAATAAGCACAATTAGGGTGATAATTGCGAAAATCATGACTTCCACGTCACGTTTAGTTAACGTGGTGAGATGATCTGAAAGAATCGTGGCAGCCATCCCAATTGGAAGTAATCCTAAACACATCCACCGGTTTGATGGGGTCGATATGGCGTTAAAGACGGCTCCAAAAGCCGGAATCAGGGCACCAATGAAAACCACCAACAGGCCGATGTTTAGGTAAAGGTATTTCTTGAAGTGAGTCATCGTGTAAACAATGCCCAAAAATCCGAGTCCACTAATCCCAACAATGAGCCAGAAACTAATGGTCAGGTAGCCATTTCCGAGAATTTTACTTGGAATGGAAAGGTAATAGTAGAGGGGATAGAAAAGATAGCCGTTCGCAAAGGTCGAAGTGGTCCTCGTGGAACTCATGGCAAATAAAAGCGTCGGAACGAAAATGACGGCACTAATCAAGATTCCCGCTAGAATGGCCGCAACCATTTTGACCAGTGCGCTCGCAAAATGAAAATCAGGATTTTTACGAAGGCTGAAATACCTAATGACGACGTAGATAATACTGCCAAGTCCAATGATGTAGGCAAAGTAGAAGTTACTTAAAAAAGTTAAGGAAACGGCCAGCATCAGTGGAATGAAGGAATGGTTAGAAATGATGCGTTCGACGCCGTAGCAAATCAGTGGGAAGAAAATCATCGGTAGAATAAAAAAGGGATGGTGCATCCCCGAATAAAGGGCGTAACCCGCAAACGTGTAAGTTAAAGTTCCGAGTACGACACTGTATTTTTTAAAATGGAATTGTTTGATGAATATTAAAAAGGCCAATCCGGCAACGTATAGGCGCAGGATTACCAGGATCCCATATCCCAGTTCCAGTAAGTGGTCTGGGAATAAAACAATCAGGTAGTTGAAGAGATCACCGACTACGTAGTACGAAAAACTGGTTAACTGATCAGCACCGAGGCCAATGTTAAACGACCAGTTAGTAAAGCCGTGACTGGGATGGGCAAGAAATTCAGTTAGCATGTGTTTAAAGTTGACGAGAATGGGATAGTGTTGGGCAATTCCGTCCATTCCCCAAATTAGTGAATTACCGGTTAAGTAAAACGTCCAGATGTAGGCCATGATAATAATCAGAAAAATTAGACTGTAAAAAAGCCAATCCGGACATTTTTTTAAAACTGTTTTCATTGTTTCTATTACCCCTATGTATTAGTAAAGCCGAGGAGGATCCTCGGCTTTATTGATATTAGTTATTTGTCTTTTTGGTCGTCATCTGCGTCTGATTCATCATCAGTTGGTTCCAGTTTATTGACCTCTAGCCAGTTAATGAACGAGTTCTTGTAGTCAAGAACCTTAAACTGAAAGCCATCAATTGTAACAACGTCACCCACTTTAATGTGAGGGTTCTGTTCGATGATGAACCCAGCAATCGTAACGATGTCAGAGTCGTCAAAAGCAGGCATCTCAACGTCGAAGTACTTTTCAAAGTCATACGTGTTTAATTTTCCGTTCACCTGGAAGGTGCCATTGGGCTGTTTAAAGATGTATTCGTTAACCTGCGGATCGATTTCGTCTCGAACGGTCCCAAACAACTCTTCGTAGATATCCTTATCGGTAATTAAACCAGACGTTCCACCGTATTCATCGATTACGACAACAATTGGTTGATGCATCTTAATCATTTGTTGAAGTACCATCGTAATGGGGGTTGTCTCGGGAGTCGTACTAATCTTTCGGATTAGTTTTCCGACCTTAACGTTTGAATCGACCTGCGATTGTCTGACCAAATCGTAACTGTAGACATAGCCAAGGATGTTATCCTTATCGTTGTCTTTGACAACGGGAATTCGACTAAACTTCTTTTGAATGTAGACGTTGATAGCATCTTGGACCGTATCGTTGATGTCGATCGTTACCAATTGGGTTCGGTCAATCATGATGTCCCTGGCCACTTTGTCGTTTAATTCAAACGATCGTTGCATGTACAAGTAGTCGTTTCGCTCCAGGTCACCGTTTTTAACGGCATCCTTTGAAAGACTCAAAATCTCTGATTGCGAGAAGGCCTCATCGTTTTCGTTTGCCACGGGGATTCCCAGTAACTTAACCACGCCAGTTGCTGACACATTTAGTAACCACACAAATGGGTAGAACAAAATGTGAAAGAAGTGAAGGGGGCCAGCAATCACGCTTAAAACTTTCAGTGGCATGTCAATACTGATGTTTTTTGGAACAATTTCGGTAAAGACCACTTCTAAATAGGTAAGTAACAGCACCCCAACAATCGCACCAACACTGTGAGCGGTAGCAGGATTAACACTGAAATCCTTTAATTCCATGATGGAAACCAGGATTTCAATCACGAATGATTCACCAATCCAACCAAGAATGATTCCCGCAAGTGAAACACCTACTTGGGTTGTCGAAAGATACTCATTAAGGTTGGTTACCATTTTCATTTCACGATTAACTTTTTTCTTCTTTTTGTCACTGATATCTTCATCATCCAGTTTTTCTTGGAGGGCGCTTGGCCTTGATTGGACCAGTGAGAACTCACACGCGACAAAGAATGCAGCAAAGAAGAACGTTATTAAAATAATTATTAGATCAAGTATTATCTGACCGGTATTCAAATTTCATTCCTCATTTCAAAATTTTAAACAATAAATATATTATAACGTACTTATCCATTTTTTTAAGTATTTAAGATGAGCGGCATAATTAATTGATTTTATCATAAAGCCGCTTGAATGGAAGCAATTTATTAAAATAAATTCCTTATTATGTTACGAAAAATGTTTGATTTTACGGTTTCGAGGAAAAATTAACGGTTAATACGAAAGTTATTTTGTAAGTAGCACTTTTTACCCCAATTATGAGCTAATTTCTTGTGTGAAAGGGACGATCCATCCTAGTATAGAGGGTGCTAAGAGATTAGCAAATAAAATAATAAAAAGGGGTTTTAGTTATGGCAAACGATTTAAGAAAAGCTAGTTATGATCCAATGGATGACTTTTTTGGCGACTTTGGCAAGAGTTTATTAAACTCAGTTGCTGGAAGCAACAGAATGAAAACTGATGTTTTAGACCAAGGCGATGACTACGTCGTAAAGGCAGAATTACCTGGCTTTAGAAAAAATGATATTGACATTAGTTATGATAACGATACCCTATCAATTCATGCTGTTCATGACATTGACAAGGAAAATAAGGGTGACAATGGTCGGATCTTAAGTAGAGAACGTTCATCAAGTGACGTTAACCGTTCGTTTTACATCCCTGATGTTGATGAGACCAAGATTTCAGCTGATTACGATGGCGGTGTTTTGACCATTACTTTGCCAAAATCACAAGATGATGAAACCCAAAACCATCACGTTGAAATTGACTAATTTAGACTAAGTGTTAAGAGATGATCCGGTTGGACCATCTCTTTTTTTAACTATTTTTAAAGCTTTGCGCTTTTCTTTCATTAGTGGTGCAAAATTTAATTCCTTCTTATACAATATTAATTAGAAATGAATTAATTACATAAGGAGGTGTAACTGTGGCAAGTGACCAGATCGATATTAATAACGTGAATCCGAGTGAGGGACTAACGAGTACGGAAGTTAAACAACAGGTGGCAGACGGTTATAAGAATACGGCGCCTAAACCACTAACGAAGTCTGTGAAACAGATCTTGGTGGAGAACATCTTTACGCTGTTTAACGTAATCAACGTAGTTCTTGGTGCGCTAGTATTCTATACTGGTAGCTATATCAACATGTTGTTCTTGGTGATTGCCATAGCGAACACTACCATCGGAATCTTTCAGGAGATTCGTTCTAAGCGCCAGGTTGACAAAATGGCGTTGTTGTCTCAGAGCAAGATCAAAGTTCGACGGAACGGAAAAATTGAACTTATTCAACCGGACCAGATTGTTTTAGGAGACATCGTTGAACTGGATCGTGGGGACCAGGTACCAGTTGACGGAGTCGTAAAACAAACCAAGGGGATTGAGGTTGATGAGTCTCAAATCACCGGTGAATCCAATCCAATTGAGAAAACCACCGGAGATGAACTGACGTCTGGCAGTTTTCTGGTTAGTGGAAAAGCCTTCATGCTTGCAACTAAAGTTGGCGATGAGACCTTTGTTAACACGATTACAAACCAGGCTAAGACCGACAAGAGTAAGAACAGTGTCTTAATCTCGCTGATTAAAAAAATCATCAAAATTCTGACTTTTATTATCATTCCACTTGGAGTAGCACTTTTTGTTTCCCGTTTGATGCACGGGGTGAGCGTTAATAATGCCATTCTGGGAACCGTGGCGGCCATGATTGGGATGATTCCGGAAGGGTTGGTTCTTTTGACGTCAGTGACCCTCGCAATTTCTGCCTATCACCTGGCAAAAAAACGGGTCTTAGTCAGAGACCTTTCTTCCATTGAAACTCTGGCACGGGTGAACACGATCTGCCTGGATAAAACCGGGACGATTACCAGTGGCGAATTGAAATTTAAACAGATGGTGAAAGAAGCTCCTAATTACACTGATCAACAAATTGCCGAAATCATGGGCTCTTTGGTCCATGAAATTGATGACAATAACGAGACCGCTTCAGCGCTTAAAAATGAGTTCAAGCAGCACCCGTACGCTGCTAGTATGATCGTGCCGTTCTCTTCAGCGAGAAAGTGGAGTGGGGCCGAGTTAGACGACAAAGGCAAATACGTCTTCGGAGCACCTCAGTTCATTTTGGATCTAACTGACAAGCAACAACAAGAAGTTAAGCATTACGCCGAACAGGGTTTTCGGGTCATTGCGCTCGCAAAAGTGGACCAATTAAACGAGGATAGTATCGCTGGTAGTGAACTGATTGCCTTAATCTTGATTACAGACGTCATTCGGCCGAACGCTTCTGAAACCCTGCAGTTTTTCTATAACCAGGGGGTGGACTTAAAGGTCATCTCTGGCGATGATCCGGTCACCGTTTCAAGCATTGCCAATCGGGTCGGCATTCACAATTCTGATGATTACATTGACATGACGACGATTGAAGACGACGCCAACTATCGTGATTTGGTCAAGCAGTACGTGGTGTTTGGACGGGTCAAACCCGACCAGAAACAACGGCTAATTAAGGCGCTACAAGAAAACGGTCGGACGGTTGCCATGACTGGTGATGGGGTCAACGACTTACTGGCCTTAAAGCAGTCAGACTGTGGAATCGCAATGGCATCAGGATCTGAGAGTGTCAAGAGTATTGCCGACTTCGTGATTATTGATTCCAACTTCGACGCCCTCATTAAGGTGTTAAACGAAGGTCGGAGGGTGATCAACAACATTGATAGCATCGCCTGCCTGTACCTGATTAAGACCATGTTCTCGGTCATGCTCAGCGTGCTCTTTCTGTTTTTTGCCAGAAACTATCCGTTTCAACCAATTCAACTCACGCCGATTAATGACTTAATGGTCGGAATCCCATCGTTTCTCTTGGCGCTTGAACCAAATTATCGAGCTTTAAAAGACCGCTTTGCTTCTAACATTTATGAAATTTCACTTCCAGCCGCACTAAGTGTCGTTTTCTACATTTTAGTGATTGGTGTGATTGGCGATATTTTTGGACTATTCACCTCAATTACTTCATCACTGAGTGTTTTGATTACTGGGGTCATCTGTTGGTTGGCTTTGACAATGGTTTGTCGACCATTTAACCGCTACAAACTAACCATCGTCGTTTTGAGTATCACACTCTTTTTGGCGGTGTTCATCTTTCTTGGTAAAATTTTCTCGTTGGTCACGATCTTTACGTGGTCAGTCGGAGGAATTGGATTATTATTAGCTCTTACAACTGATTTCACATTTGTTGGGGTGCAAAAGTGTGTCAGATTAGTTAGACATAAACTTTTTAACAAATAAGGATTTAGACAGATAGCGTCATGAGGGCGTTATTTGTCTTTTTAATTAACAGTTAGTGCATTATTTAACAATAGTATTCGTCAAATTAATTAATTATTTTTTAAGAGTTTAATAACCGTCAGAATAATAAGTGATAAAAATAACAATGAACCATTGCTTTTTGAAAAAGATGATGATATGATATTAGTTGTGAAGAAAATAACAAGAAAATATTGGAGGCTGGAAGTATGACAGATGCAAAGCAACAACCCAATGTTGAAGAGATCGATAAGAATATTGATGCCAAAGTTCAAAAAGCACGCATTGCCGTAGATGAGATGAGTAATTTCGACCAGGATAAGGTTGATAAGATTACCCACGCCATGGTACTTGCTGGGGTTAACGCCCACCAAAAATTAGCTAAAATGGCTTATGAAGAAACCGGACGTGGTGTTGAAGAAGACAAGGCCATTAAGAACTTGTTTGCCACCGAAGAAATTTGGCACGATATTCGTAATGATAAAACCGTTGGGATCATCTCAGAAGACTCTGAAAATGACCTGATTAAAGTTGCTGAACCACTCGGTGTTATTGCTGGAATTACCCCAGTTACTAACCCAACCTCAACTACTTTATTCAAGGCAATTATTTCAATGAAGACTAGAAACGCCATCATCTTTAGTTTGCACCCACAAGCCCTTCAATCGTCAATTGAAGCTGCTCGAATCGTGCGTGATGCTGCGGTGAAAGCTGGTGCACCTAAGGACGCCATTCAATGGATTGAAAAGCCTAGTCGAGAAGCTACGAACGCTTTGATTCAGAACCCTGGCGTTGACATTACCCTTGCAACTGGTGGTCCTGGATTGGTTAAGGCCGCATACTCCGCTGGGAAACCAGCTTTAGGAGTTGGTCCTGGTAATGGTCCCGTTTACGTTGAAAAAACCGCCAACATCCCACGTGCCGTTAACGATATCGTTTTATCAAAGACCTTTGATAACGGGATGATCTGTGCCACTGAAAACAGTGCGGTAATCGATGCCGATATCTATAAAGATGTAAAAGAACAACTTGAATTAAACCGGGTTTACTTTGTTCCAGAAAAAGAAAAACAAAAATTAACTGACGCCATGTTTGACAGCAAGCGTCTTAGTGTTAAGGGTCCAATTGCTGGTGCCACTGCGCAACAAATTGCTGACATGGCTAAGATCAAGATCCCAGAAGACACTCAAGTGCTTGCCGTTGAGATGACCGGAATTGGTCCTAAGTACCCAATGTCAGGGGAAAAGTTATCACCAGTTCTTTCGGTCTACAAGTCAAAAGACCACAAGGATGCTTTCAGAATTTGTGCTGAACTTCTAAACTACGGTGGATTAGGTCATACCGCAGCAATTCAAACCTCAGATGATCAATTGGCCGTTGACTTTGGGGTAGCCGTTAAGGCTTCGAGAGTGATCGTTAACTCACCATCTGGTCTTGCTGGAGTTGGTAATTTGTACAACAACATGACCCCGTCACTTACGCTTGGGACTGGATCATGGGGTAAAAACTCAATCTCCCATAACGTTACTGATTATGACTTGTTGAACATTAAAACTATCGCAAAGAGAAGAAATAATATGCAATGGATTAAACTACCTCGAATCTACTTCGAAAAGAACTCAGTTCGCTACCTCCACGACATGCCTGGTATTAAGAAGGCCTTTATTGTTACTAGTCCTTCCATGGTTAAGTATCACTACGTTGACAAAGTCTTAGATGAATTGAACCGAAGAGAAGATGACGTTCAGTACTACATCTTCGATGACATTCATGGTGAACCAACAACTGACATGGTTAACGCTGGGGTTACCCAAATGAACGCCTTTAAGCCAGATACCATCATCGCCCTTGGTGGAGGATCACCACTTGATGCCGCTAAGATGATGTGGTTGATTTACGAAAACCCTGAGACTGACTTCTTTGGTGCAAAACAGAAGTTCTTGGATATCAGAAAACGTGCTTACAGATACAACAAACCAGAAAAATCACAAATGGTTGCCATTCCAAGTACTTCTGGAACTGGTTCAGAAGTAACGCCATTCTCAGTTATTACTGATTCAAAGCTTCACGTTAAGTATCCATTAGCTGACTACGCTTTGACACCTGACGTTGCCATTGTTGATCCACAGTTTGTTAAGACGGTACCAAAGGGCACCATTGCTGCCTCAGGACTTGATGCCTTAACTCACGCGATTGAGTCATACGTCTCAACCATGGCTTCAGATTACACTCGTCCAATGTCACTTCAGGCCATCAAGATGATTTTTGATAACCTGACTGACTCATACAACGGTAACATGGAAGCTCGAGACAAGATGCATACCGCCTCAACGATCGCCGGAATGGCATTTGCGAACGCTTTCCTTGGAATTACCCACTCAATTGCTCATAAGATTGGTGGACAATTCGGGATCACCCACGGGCTTGCCATCGCCATTACTTTGCCACACGTTATCAGATATAACTTCAAGAAACCAAAGAAGATTGCCACATGGCCTAAGTACGAATCATTTAGAGCCGACGACGATTACGCTAACATCGCTCGCTACCTTGGTCTTCCTGGAAACTCCAATGAAGAATTGAAGGAAGCCTTGGTTCACCGCTTCATCGAATTAGCTCACTCGGTTGGAGTTGAACTTGATCTGAAGTCACAGGGTGTAAGCAAACAAGAGTTAGAAGCAGCTGCCGATCATCTTGCCGAACTGGCATATGCTGATCAATGTACAACTGCTAACCCGAAAGAACCACTGATCGCAGATCTCAAGAAGATGATTCTTGACGAATACGAAGGTGTTGGGGTTGAAACGCAAACTGATAAAGAAGTTTAGTTTCTAAGTTATTAAGAACTAAAAAGTAGGAATTCCAAACGGAATTCCTACTTTTTTTGTGCAATTGATTTGGTTAAAACGTTGATTAATTCTTGCTCTTCGGGTGAAAGAACGTGACTTTTACGAAAGGCCACCGAAACGTAAAACGGGGGTAAATCTTCATCGTCAATGGGGATGGGGACAAGGTTGTCGGAAGGTTTAATGGCCTTACTAACCAAAAAGGTGATCCCCACGTCTTCAGAGACTAATTGTTTGGCTAGCTCAATATCAGACGTTTGATACTTAATCTTAGGGTGAATGGCGTGAAGTTTAGACAGATCCGAAAAGACCTGAGTGTGAACGAAGTCACTGGAGAGGCCCACAAACTCTTCGTTTTTGAGGTCGGCAAATTTAACGGAGTGAGCGTCTGCCAGTGGTGACTGTCGATTCACGACTAGCATGAAGTGGTCTTTGGTTAAAACCGTTGCGTCAATCTCACTACTTTCAAGCGGTTTGGATGATCCTAAAAGTGCTAAGTCGATTCGA
Organism: Fructilactobacillus sp. X8R2C1; assembly: GCF_059900955.1. Taxonomy (NCBI): domain Bacteria; kingdom Bacillati; phylum Bacillota; class Bacilli; order Lactobacillales; family Lactobacillaceae; genus Fructilactobacillus; species Fructilactobacillus sp. X8R2C1. The sequence goes on along the minus strand of NZ_JBWXVI010000003.1, from coordinate 137,219 downwards.
CCGTCTTTTAATTCCCCTAAAAGCTTTTTGGAACCACTCTCTGAGTTATCAAGATCATTTAGGATCCCAAGTGAAAATAGCTCGGACGCCAGCTTGGGAAAATAATAGTTGCCAATGATTGGTGGAAGACCAAATCGAATGACATGGTCATTGATGCTGCCCATTTCGTTGTTAATTTTGTCTACTTCCTTCATAATTACCTGGACGTGTTTTTCAAGGTCGACGCCGGCCTTAGTGAGTTTAATTTGGTGGTGGGCTTGATTTCGATTAATTAATTCGACGTTGAAGTTATCCTCTAAACGCTTAATGGCCATGGTAATCGTGGGCTGTTTAACGTGATAATACTTGGAAACGTCGGTGTAATTTTTAAGCTCGGTTAACTTGTTGAAGTACATTAAATCTTTTAGCTTCATGATGACCTCATATAAATTAAATTTATGAATAAATCGTGTTTGACTATCTTTTTGATAGTGAATTAGTATTTAAAAGAATCAATTACAGACTATTTTACTACAAAAAGGAGTCTTAAAATATGGCTAAAGGTGAAGAAATATTGAACAATCCCTTTATCAATAAGGGGACTGCATTTACTGATGATGAAAGAAAAACATTAGGACTGGTGGGGATGCTTCCACCGAACGTTCAAACTTTGGACGAACAGGTTGAAAACGTTTATGACGAATACCAACACAAGGGTAGTGACCTTGAAAAACGCATCTACTTGATGAGTATTTTTAACGAAAACCGGGTTCTATTCTATGCAACCTTCGCTAAACATGTCACTGAATTCATGCCAGTCGTTTACGACCCAACGATTGCTGACTCAATTGAAAACTATTCCAGACTGTACGTTAACCCACAAAACGCGGCGTTTTTATCAATCAATCACGATGACCCTGAAACGATCCGTGAAAGTTTAAAGAACACTGCTTCCGGACGCAACATCAAGTTGATCGTTGTAACCGATGGCGAAGGAATCCTTGGAATTGGTGACTGGGGAACTCAAGGAATTGACATCCCAGTTGGTAAATTAATGGTTTACAGTGCCGCTGCCGGCATTGACCCATCGGAAGTCCTACCAGTGGTCTTAGACGTTGGAACTACTAACAAGAGTTTACTCGACAATCCACTCTACCTTGGTAATCACCAGGACCGCGACTACGGTCAAAAGTACTACGACTTCGTTGACAAGTTTGTAAAAGAAGCAGAAGACTTGTTTCCTAATTTATACTTGCACTTTGAAGACTTTGGGCGTGCCAACGCTTCAAACATCCTTGATAAGTACAAGGATGACTACTTGGTCTTTAACGATGACATCCAGGGAACTGGAATTATCGTCCTTGCTGGTGTCTTAGGTGGCCTTAAGATTTCTGGTGAAAAGATGACCGATCAGAAGTACCTGTGCTTTGGTGCCGGAACTGCCGGCGTCGGAATTGCCGAACGGGTTTGTGAAGAGATGGTGCAAGCTGGCTTATCCGAGGAAGAAGCTAAGAAGCATTTCTACATGGTTGATAAGCAAGGCCTCTTGTTTGACGACATGTCCGACCTAACTCCTGGACAAAAAGAGTTTGCGAGAAGTCGTTCTGAATTCTCTGACTCAGAAAACCTGACCGACTTACTCTCAATTGTGAAGGCTGTTCATCCATCAATCATGGTTGGAACTTCTACTCAACACGGCGCCTTCACTGAAGACGTTATTAAGGAAATGGCCGCTCATACTGACCGTCCAATCATCATGCCAATCTCAAACCCAACTAAGTTGGCTGAAGCAACTGCTTCCGATTTGATCAAATGGACTGATGGTCGTGCCTTAGTCGCTACCGGTGTTCCAAGTGCACCCGTTGAATACAACGGAGTTAAGTATGAGATTGGACAGGCTAACAACGCCTTAGTCTACCCAGGAATTGGGTTAGGTGCCATTGCTGCCACCGCCACTAAACTTAACGACGACATGATTAGTGCTGCTGCTCATTCCCTTGGTGGAATTGTGGATTCAACGGTTCCTGGGGCTGCCATTTTGCCACCAGTTGACCAGTTAACCGAATTCTCTGAAACCGTTGCGATTGCTGTTGCTCAAAGCGCAGTTGATCAAAACATTACGCGCGAAAAGATTACGGACGTTAAGTCAGCCGTTGATGACGAAAAATGGTATCCAAAATACCCAGATTTAACTAATTTAAACAAATAATTGGAGGAATGTTACATTGGCAGCGTTTATTACTTCACTAGAAAGTGTTGCTGAGATTGTCATTGTCATTGCACTTGGATATTTCTTGAGAAAGTCGGGAAAATTCGCCGACAGTTTCAAGGGAAACATCTCATTCTTAATCATGAATGTGGCTTTGCCTATTTCAATCTTCGTATCAGTATTAGATAATTTGACCCGTGGAAAGTTAGTCGGGCTAGCTGGCGGACTGTTATACACCGTAATTAGTTTTGCGTTAGGTTACGTTGTCGCCATTGCCCTAGTCTACATCCTAAAAATTAGAAAGGGTCGTAGGGGAACTTTCATTAACATGGCAGTGAACGCCAACACCATCTTTATTGGGCTACCTTTGAACTTGGCACTGTTTGGAACTTCTGGGATGACTTACTTCCTGATTTACTATGTAATGAACACCATCTCAACTTGGGCCATCGGAATCTTCTTCATCTCAGGAGATGATCCCACCAAGAAGAAGGGTGAAAGCAAGGGGAACTTTAACTGGAAGAAGTTGCTTCCAGCTCCACTGATTGGTTTCTTGGTTGCGTTAGTTTGGATTCTGATTGTTAACGTTAAGTTGCCAATGTGGATTGACAAGACTTGTAACATGATTGGTGGTCTTGTAACACCATTATCCTTAATCTACATTGGGATTATTTTGGCCGATGCCGGTCTTTCATCAATTCACTTTGATAAGGATTCCATTGCCGCACTACTTGCTCGTTTCGTGATTGCTCCGGCAATTATGATTGGAACCTTACTGGTCTTCATGCACACCGGTGCTGGGATTCCAAACATCGAATTTGGCACCTTAGTAATTCAATCTGCCACCCCTGGTTTGGCTGTGCTTCCAATTCTGGTTAGTCAGTCCCATGGTGACGTTGATTACGCTACTAACCTGGTTGTAACCAGTACGATTCTGTTTGTGATCGTCGTTCCAATCTTGATGGCCATTATCAACTTCATTGTATAAGTAAGTAATTAATAAAGAAGTCAGACGTTCAATCTGGCTTCTTTTTTGTGTGCCATGCCACGGTCCCGGTTTGAAAGTGGTAACGTAGAAGTATGCACAATTTCATTTATTAATTAATTGGAGGGATTAAACAGTGACCGCATTTATTGCCTCACTAGAGAGTGTCGCTGAGATTGTTATTATTATTGCTTTAGGGTATTTTCTTCGTCGTTCCAACAAAATGACGGATGGTTTTAAGGGAAATGTTTCGTTCTTAATTATGAACATTGCCTTACCAGTTTCGATTTTTATTTCCGTTTTGGATAATTTGAATCGGGGAAAATTAGTTGGACTAGTTGGCGGACTACTATACACGTTGATTAGTTTTACCCTGGGTTATGTAATCGCAATCGCATTGGTTTTTGTTTTAAGGATCAGAAGGGGTCGAAGAGGGGCCTTTATCAACATGTCGGTCAACGCCAACACGATTTTTATGGGATTACCCTTAAACATTGCGTTGTTTGGAAACGCCGGGATGACGTATTTCTTGGTCTACTATGTGATGAACACCGTCTCAACCTGGGCGATCGGAATCTTCTTCATTTCAGGAGATGACCCAACGAAACAAAGGGGAAAAAAGAAAAAGAAGGTTACCCTCAAACAGATTTTACCGCCGCCACTGGTTGGATTTATCTTAGGTTTGGCGTGGATTTTGATCGTGAACGTCAAATTGCCAGCTTGGATTGATAAGACCTGCAACATGATTGGTGGATTAGTGACACCGTTGGCATTGATCTACATTGGAATCATTTTAGCCGATGCCGGCTTATCTTCAATTCATTTTGATAAGGATACCATTGCCGGACTGGTAGGAAGATTTGTGATTGCGCCAGCAATCATGATTGGAACCCTCTTAGCGTTTATGCATTTTGGCGTGAACATGGCCTTTCCAGAGTTTGGGACGTTGGTAATTCAGTCGGCAACGCCCGAACTAGCGGTTTTGCCGATTTTAGTTAGTCAATCCCATGGGGACGTGGACTATGCCACTAATTTAGTGGTAACCAGCACCGTGCTGTTCGTTATCGTGGTTCCGATCCTGATGGAAATTATTAATTTTATTATGTAAGTAAAAGAAGCTATTGGATGGCTTCTTTTTTAGTTATATATTTATAATGTGGGAAATTATTTTAGTAGGAGTGAGAGACATGAACGATAAAATTGCAAAGGTAAAAGAGTACGCCAAAGAGAACATGAGTAAGGATAAGAGTGGACACGGATTTGACCACATCCAACGGGTCGCAAACATGGTCTTACAATTGATGGGGACCGAACCAGCTAACGGTGAGATTGCCCTTTCAGCTGCTTACTTACACGACGTTTTTGACGATAAATTGGTGGATGATCCGGACGCTAAAAGAGAGGAAGTCAAAGAGCGGTTAGCAAAATTTGGCTTTAGTCCTGATGAGATTTTGCAGGTGATGGACATTATCAACCACATGTCTTTTAGTGACAACATTGAACACAAACAACCGTTATCAAAAGAGGGTCAAATCGTTCAAGATGCTGATCGATTAGATGCTCTGGGTGCGATTGGAATTGCGCGGGCCTTTCAGTATGGTGGGGCACATCATCGGACCATTTATGATCCGACAATTAAGCCGCGGACTTTAACTACTAAAGCAGATTATCGCAACGCAACTGACGATACCACCATTAATCATTTTTACGAAAAGTTGTTTAAGATTGCTTCCGATTTAAATACCGATGCTGCTAAACAAATTGGAAAGAAGAGAACCCAGTACATGCGTGAATTTGTTGCTGAATTCAAAAACGAGTGGGATGGATAAAAAAACGCCGATCCGAACGATCGACGTTTTTAGTTTATTCGGTAATATCAGTAAAGGTTCCGTTGACTAATTGTTTGACGTCTTCAGCATTTACTTTAACAGAACGACCAATCTGACCGGATGACACAATGATGTCACCCTGTTTTTGGGCTTCTTCATCGATGTAGATGGGATAACCCTTTTGTTCATAAATTCCGATGGGGGTATTTGCACCGTGCTCATATCCGGTCGTATTAACTAAGTCTTTTAGGGGAACCATGCCCACTTTTTTGTTGCCAGAAGCTTTGGCTAACTTTTTGTAACTTAAGCGTTCATCTAAAGGAACCACTCCAATGACGGGACCAGTTGTTTTTCCAGTCAGCGCTAACGTTTTGTAGATTAAATGTTGATCAACGTCAGCTTCGTTAGTGGTGATTTGTTGAACGTCTCCCTCTTGATGGGTGGCAAAAATCATCTGTTGAAAAGGAATATTGTGTTTTTCAAGGATTTGTTCGACTAAGGTTTTGTGGACTTGATTCTTTTTTTTCTTTGACAAATGGCTCACCTCTCGGAGGTATTTTATCATATTAATAAAATATAAGTAAAAATTTCATTTACTTTTAATTCTTATTTATGTAGAATCAACGTGGAAGGAGATGCAAAGGAAAATGAGTGAGAAAGATGAAAAAAAAGCACCAAAGAAAAAGCATGCCCTAATTGAGTATGCGAATGGTAAATCCCTCCAAGAAATTAACGGAAGCGTTGATGTCCCTGAAGGATTAGGATTTTGGAAAACATTATTCATGTATTCAGGACCAGGAGCGTTAGTTGCGGTGGGGTACATGGATCCCGGAAATTGGTCAACTTCAATTACCGGTGGTCAGAACTTTGGATACTTGCTGATGTCAATTATCTTGATTTCAAGTTTGATCGCGATGTTACTTCAATACATGGCGGCTAAACTTGGTATCGTGACACAAATGGATTTAGCGCAGGCGATTCGTGCAAGAAGTAGTAAGACATTAGGGGTTATCCTTTGGATAACAACTGAGTTAGCAATTATGGCGACCGATATCGCGGAAGTTATCGGGGCAGCGATTGCGTTGTACTTGCTATTCCATATTCCATTGTTGATTGCCGTTTTAATTACGGTTCTTGATGTTTTGGTACTGTTACTACTTACAAGTATTGGATTTAGAAAGATTGAAGCCATTGTTGTTTGTTTGATTTGTGTCATCTTCTTGGTATTTGCCTATGAAGTAACTCTTTCAAACCCACAGTGGTCAAAGGTTTTCTTAAACTTAGTTCCAAACATCAAAACCGTTCAAACCCATCCATTTGTAGGTGGTCAAACTCCGTTAAGTGGTGCCTTAGGTATCATCGGAGCCACCGTTATGCCGCATAATCTATACTTACATTCTGCCATTTCGCAAACCCGTAAGACTGATAATAACGACGAGGATTCAGTGGCACGCTCAGTTAAATTTTCAGCTTGGGATTCCAACATCCAATTAACAATGGCGTTCTTTGTTAACGCATTGTTATTGATTATGGGGGTTGCGGTCTTCAAGTCTGGTGCCGTTAAAGACCCATCATTCTTTGGTTTGTTTGCTGCCTTAAAGAATCCTGATTTTATGACCAACCCATTACTAGCAAGTGTTGCTAAAACCGGAGTCCTTTCAATCCTGTTTGCCGTGGCTTTGCTTGCTTCTGGTCAAAACTCCACTATCACTGGTACTTTGACTGGTCAGGTTGTTATGGAAGGTTTCATCCATATGAGAATGCCTTTGTGGGCTCGTCGTTTGGTAACCCGTGTCATTTCAATCATCCCAGTTGTTATTTGTGTACTTTTGAGTAGTGGAAAACCGGCCATTGAAGAGCATGAAGCGCTTAATACTCTGATGAACAACTCACAGGTCTTCTTGGCGTTTGCTTTACCATTCTCCATGTTGCCGCTTCTGATCTTTACCGATAGTAAGTTTGAAATGCGTGGAAAACGGTTCGTTAATGCCCTCTGGGTTAAAATTGCTGGTTGGGTATCTGTGATTGCTTTGACTTTCTTGAATCTGTATGGTTTGCCAAGTCAGATTGTCAGCTTCTTTGGTGATAATCCAACTCCAGCTCAAACCGATATGGGGAACTGGATTGCCTACATCTTGATTGTTTTAGTTCTGGCCCTCTTGACTTGGGTTGTTTGGGACTTGTACAAGAGTAATAAACGGTTCATGGAGGAACATAAGAACGCGAAAAAAGAAGTCGATCAGTACGAATAATTAATTAGAAAAATAGAACTTCGATTTGATCGGAGCTCTATTTTTTTAGCCAAAATTTATTATTTTTAATATGTTAAAATAATGGGTAAGAAACGTCTAATAAGGAGTATTGAATGGCTGATCTAGTTTATAAACGGGTAATGGATGATTTAAAAAAGAAGATTGATTCCAACTATTTCAATAATAATCGTTTACCGGATGAACGGACTTTAAGTTCAAAGTACCACGTCAGTCGGAGCTCGGTTAAGCAAGCTTTAGGTATCCTAGCGGAACAAGGAATTATTTTTAAGAAACGTGGCTCTGGGACCTTTATTAATCCACTTTATTTGAAGAATAAATCCATTTTTAGTTACGAGGGATCTAACCTTGGAATTACCAATAATCTGAAGGTTGAGGGGTACGATCCAAAGATTGATTTACTGGAATTTAAAGTTGTTGCCCCCACCCCTGAGATTTTAGAAGATCTGTTTCTAAATCAAGGTGATGAAGTGTATGAAATTAAACGGCTCCGCTCGGTTGATTCGACACCTATTATTATCGAGTCTGGTTATATTCCCGTTAAAGTGGCACCCAAAATGAGTAAGCGAGTGGTTAAGGGTTCGATTTTTAACTACTTAGAGGAAAAGCTAAACAAGACGGGAACCAAATCCTACATGTCGATTGAAGCCCAACCGTCCACGATTGATGATCAAAGACTATTGAACTTAAAGCCTGATGAACCAGTCGTGGTCATGGGTGGGATTTTCTTTTTAGACGATGGAACCCCGTTTGAAATTTCCAACATGCGCATTCATTATAAGTACTTTAATTACAACACGTTTGTTGATTTGAATAACTAGAATCGACTTTTACTCAATTTTTTGAGTTAGTTTAAAAGTGATATAATGGAATTGTTGTAAGCACGTACATTGGTTCGGAATTAACGTAATGTAAGAATGTACGAAGAGATTTAAAAGAGTGCCAATGCTGGCAAAAAAGGAAGTATTAAGATGGCGAAAAAGAACGTTAGAGTTAGATATGCACCAAGCCCAACTGGTTTTTTACACATCGGAAATGCACAGTCTGCTTTATTTAATTATCTGTTTGCAAAACATTTCGGCGGAACGATGGTTCTTCGAATCGAAGATACTGATTTAAAGCGTAACGTTGACAGTGGTGAAAAAAGCCAGATGGACAACTTACGCTGGTTAGGGATTGACTGGGATGAAGGCCCTGATAAGCCTAATCCGAAGTATGCTCCCTATCATCAAACGGAGCGAAGAGCTTTGTATGATAAATACATCAGTGAATTAATGGACAAGGGTCTGGCATACAAGGACTTTGCCACTGAAGACGAACTAAAAGAGATGCGGGAAAAGCAACGGGCAAATAAAGAGGCTCCACATTACGATGGACGTTGGTATGGTGCTTCTGAAGCTGATATTCAAGCCGCTGAAGATAAGGGATTACCTTACACAATTCGTTTACATTTACCAAAGGATCATACCTACGAATGGGACGACATTGTGAGAGGTAAGGTTGAATTTAATTCTGACAATTTAGGTGGCGATTTTATCATTCAAAAGAGTGATGGATTACCAACCTATAACTTTGCTGTGGTGGTCGATGACCATTTAATGGACATTACTGATGTTTTAAGGGGGGACGATCACATCGCTAACACCCCTAAGCAAATGGCCGTTTATGATGCATTAGGATGGCAGCACCCTAACTTTGGTCACATCTCATTGATTTATAATCCGAAGACTGGTAAGAAGTTAAGTAAACGTGACAAGGATACTTTGCAGTTCATCAGTGAGTACAAGCGTGAAGGATACTTACGTGAAGCAATCTTTAACTTCATTGCCTTTCTTGGGTGGTCACCGGTTGGTGAAAAGGAAATCTTTTCAAAGGACGAACTGATTAAGGCGTATGATCCAAAGCGAATGTCAAAATCGCCAGCTTTCTTTGACCAACACAAATTAGACTGGATTAACTCGCAATACGTAAAGAGCATGCCATCAAGTGAACTTGCCGATCGAGTGGTCGAACTCGTTGACGAAGGGCAGACTGACATTGCCAAGAAAATTCAAGAAGATGACATTCCCAACCTGCACGATTACGCTGAACAGGTGATTGATATTTACAAACACAGTGTGTTTAAGTTGACTGAAATCATGGAATACATGGATTTCTATTACAATATTTTGGGTCAAAACATTGATTACTCAAAACTCAGCGACTTTTCACACGATGATTTGGAAAAGTTATTCAATGCTTTAGAAGACAAGATTCATGAGGCCAGTGAAAACGGTCAAAATAAGGGACTTGATTATGGTCCAATTGTTAATGAGGTTGGCAAAGAAACGGGGATGAAGGGTAAACAACTCTACTTCCCACTAAACGTCATTTTTACCGGGGACACATCTGCTCCCCAAGTTGCCCAGATTATGGGACTATTTTCTCCATCGGTGATCAGTGCGTTAATCAATAAAGCACTCCGTGGAATTGAATAAAATATTTTAAGTCTCCAATTGAAAAATTGGAGACTTTTTTAGTGCTTAAAATTGCTTGAAATTAGGGTTTTTAAGGGCTTAAAATTGGTTCGTATCAATTGTCGAAATGGTTGACATTTCACCAAAAGTCTTTATCATAGTTGTTGTAGGTAAGCCAATAAGTTTGGCGCTTTCAAAAACAGATTAGATCCAGCTCGAAAACGAGCTGCCGATTATTTAAAAGGAGTGTTATAGCATGGCAGTAGATTATGATTCCAAATCATATTTTGAAAAAATGCAACAATACTGGAATACTGCAAATTACTTGTCAGTAGGTCAGCTATTTTTACGTGCTAATCCTTTGCTTAAGAAGCCTTTGACTTCTGAAGATGTAAAGGTTAAGCCAATTGGACATTGGGGAACAATTGCCTCACAAAACTTTGTTTACACCCATTTGAACCGTGTCATCAACAAATATGACCTTAATATGTTCTATATTGAAGGTTCAGGTCACGGTGGCCAAGTTATGGTTTCAAATTCTTACATGGATGGAAGCTACTCAGAAATCTATCCTAAGATTTCTCAAGATGAAGCCGGAATGGCTCGCCTGTTCAAGCAATTTTCATTCCCTGGTGGAATTGCATCACATGCTGCACCTGAAACTCCAGGTTCAATTCATGAAGGTGGAGAATTAGGTTATTCACTTTCACATGGTGTTGGTGCAATCTTTGATAATCCTGACGTTATTGCTGCCGTTGAAATCGGTGACGGTGAATCAGAAACTGGTCCTTTGGCTGGTTCATGGATGTCAAGTAAGTTCATCAACCCTGTTACTGATGGTGCTGTTTTACCAATCATTAACTTAAACGGATACAAAATTGCTAACCCAACTGTCTTAGCTCGTATGACTGACGAAGACATTACTAAGTACTTTGAAGGTATGGGCTGGAAGCCTCGTTTCGTTGAAACCAACATGCCTTACGGTACCGACCAAATGGAAACTCACGAAAAGCTTGCTAAAGTTATGGATGCTTCAATTGAAGAAATTAAAGCCATTCAAAAGAACGCTCGTGAGAACCAAACTGCAGAAACTGCTACGGAACCAAAATGGCCAATGATCATCTTCCGTTCACCTAAGGGTTGGACTGGCCCTAAGAAGAACGCTGAAGGTCTTCCAATTGAAGGATCATTTAGAGCTCACCAAGTTCCAATTCCACTATCAGCAGATGACATGGGTACTGCTGATGAATTCGTAGAATGGATGAAGAGTTACAAACCTGAAGAATCATTTGATGAAAATGGTACTTTAAAGCCATACCTTAGAGAATTAGCTCCTAAGGGTGACAAACGGATGTCAACGAACCCAATCACTAACGGTGGTATCGATCCTAAGCCATTAGACTTACCTGACTACCGTGATTACGCTCTTGATATCAAGACTCCAGGTGCTACTGAAAACGAAGACATGGTTGTTTGGTCCGAATGGCTACGTGACGTTACTAAGAGAAATCCTAATAACTTCCGTGGATTCGGCCCTGATGAAACATGGTCTAACAGATTATGGCACTTATTCGATGTTACTCGTCGTCAATGGTTGCCAAATATCAACCCACCATATGATGAGTACATGGCTCACTATGGTCGTTTGATTGATTCACAACTATCAGAACACCAAGACGAAGGTTGGCTTGAAGGATACACCCTTACTGGTCGTCATGGATTCTTCGCAACTTACGAAGCCTTCGGTCGAGTTGTAGATTCAATGCTTACTCAATACTTCAAGTGGTTGAGAAAAGCTTCTGAACTCGAATGGAGAAACAAGTATCCTGCATTGAACTTCATCGATTCATCAACTGTATTCCAACAAGATCACAATGGTTACACTCACCAAGATCCAGGTATGATTACCCACTTGTCTGAAAAGAAACCTGAGTTTATCCGTGAATACTTCCCAGCTGATGCAAACACATTATTGGCTGTAGGTAACGAAGCATTTGATAGTTACGAAAGAATTAACTTGATTACTACTTCAAAGCACCCACGTCCACAATGGTTTAACATTGACGAAGCTTCAAACCTTGTTAAGAACGGTCTCGGCTACATTGACTGGGCTTCAACTGACAATGGTGAAGAACCTGACGTTGTTATGGCATCTGCTGGTGTTGAATCAACTCTTGAAACCCTTGCTGCAATTTCAATCTTGCACAAGCGTTTCCCTGAAATGAAGATTAGATACATCAACGTTGTTGATTTGCTTAAGTTACGTAACCCAGAACTAGACCCTCGTGGTATTAGTGACAAGGAATTCGATCAACTCTTTACTAAGGACAAACCGGTTGTATTCGCATTCCACGGTTTCGAAGATATTATCAGAACCATCTTCTTTGATCGTCACAATAAGAACGTTCACGTTCATGGATACCGTGAAAATGGTGACATTACTACACCATTTGACATGCGTGTCTTGAACCAATTAGACCGATTCAATTTGTCTAAGGAAGTTGTTTCTGATATTCCAGAATACGCCCTTAAAGGTACTGGATTTATCCAAGAAATGAACAACATGCTCGACAAGCACGACCATTACATTAGAGAGTACGGTACTGACTTGCCAGAAGTTGAAAACTGGAAATGGGAACCACTTAAAAAACCAGCTAAGAAATAATTAATGTAACTAATTAATTAGAAAAGAGTGAACTCATATGAGTTCACTCTTTTTGTTTACATATTGAATTCAGGCGGTAGTGGGACAGTAACTTCAAGTGGTTGATGGTAAAACGGTGTCATCATTTGGACCCGCCAAGAATGAAGCAGCATGGGATGATCATGATGACCGTTCGGGTCGTATAAGGGATCGTCAATGATCGGATGACCAGTGGAAGCCAAGTGCACCCTGATTTGATGGGTTCGACCGGTCTGAAGTTGAAGGGCCACGAGGGTTTTGTCTGGATCCGTTTTTATGACCTTGTAATTTGTGATCGCTGATTTAGAATTTGGTCCGTTAATTTTGCGTTTGCGCTGGTCGTAAGGATCAAAACCAATTGGCTGATTGATTACTTCCAATTGATTTTTAAAATGACCATGAACCCAGGCCAAGTAAGTTCGCTTGACTGCTTTAGTTTCAATCATTTTGACTAAGATGGGGACCACGGCTGGATTCTTGCCGATGATAAGTGCACCACTGGTTTGTTGATCTAAGCGATGAACCATGTAAGCGTCGTTTTGGGGTTGAAGGTAGTTGGCAGCAAAATTAATGGTGGATCCCATTTCGTGAGGTTGATTGGCATGGGTCTTGTCACCGCGATTCTTGTTAACAATTAAAAAGTCAGAGTTTTCGTAGACAACGTTTAGTGGTTTCGATGAATCTGATGGAACGTGTGGGAACGGGACTTTAAAATCGGTAGCAATAAACTCGAGTGTGACTCGATCATTTTGCTTAACCAGAAAGTTCATGGGCAGGTACTGACCGTTAATTAACACGCGATGATTTTTTCTTAGTGAGAAAATCAAATGCTTGGGAATTAAAAGATATTCGTGCAGATACTCCCGAACGGTTTGTTGATCAAATGATTTGGGGACGGTTAATTCATATTTCCATTTCTTCATAAAATTCCTCAAAATAAAAAACCCACTCAATAAGTGGGTAGAGATTTTGTGACTATTTGACTACTAAGACGTCTTGAGTAGCAGCACGTGTGACGTAGCTAGTGACCGAGCCAACCATCAAACGTTCAACGGCTGAAAGACCAGTAGCACCGATGATGATCAGGTCATCATGGTGATCGCTTGGAAATTCCTTGGCAATGACTTTCTTGGGATTACCAAAACGCATATGAATTGATACGTCGGTTACCCCAGCGTCAATTGCTTGTTGTTTCAAAGTTTCAAGAATCTTCTTTGTCTTGTCAGTTAACTGGTAAACAGCGTCGGCGGTAATTGCATCCCCGTAACTACGGTTGAATTGGTTAACTTCAATTACATTTAAAATATCTAAGTGACTGTCATTTTGTTTAGCCATTGTGATTGCACGACTCATAACAGGCATTGTATCTTCAGCACCATCCACCGGTGCTAAAATCCTCTTGTAATTCTTGGCCATTTAGCTCACCTCATTTGTTTTCTTATACACTAACTATACCATGTTTTAAGAATTTACGTAACGAATTTAGCTAAAACAAAAATTGTTGGTATCAAATTGAGAAGTTCGTTATACTGAAGCTAAAAGGATGAGTAAAATGAAAAGAAAACAGACGTTAACGTGGGCGTTTATTTCACTGATATTGTTCTGGATTGTAAACATTGTTATGACGATGCCAATCATGAAATTAACGGTCAAGTCGAGTGTCAGTGGCCTAGTTCGCACGTCAGCCATTGCAGCCATTATGTATTTGATTCCGATGATTCTGGTTGCGTTTAAAAGTCGTTTAGGATATTATTTGTTGGCAGCCGTTCAGGTTATTTACACGATTGGGTTAATCGCAGCGATTATTGCGATGATCACCATTAGTCATACAACATGGCCACTTCGAATTGCCGTCATTGTGCTGGTAATTGGTTCCATTGGTGTAAATATTTACTGGTTCACGATTGCTTATCAGGTCCGAAAGGCAACGACGAAAGAACGTGTGGCTCATTATATGAAGTTTAGAAAATAAAGTTAGGTGAATGAAATGAAAATTGATGAAAAAGAGTTTGTTGAAGCAGCTGGAAATGATGATTTTCAGAAACAGGTGTCGGAAATGTCCCTTAAAAAGTTGCAATCTGACTTAAAGGGAAACTTGAAGAAGATGACTGATTTTATCGCAAGTAATCTGAAAGAAGACAGGATTGCCAGCGCGGAAATCACCGTTTCTGATCATGACATTCAGCTGAAACTGCAGACCTCGGTCATTAATTTACCGCTAGACTACGCTAAAAACATTGCTAAAATAACGGTGGGAGACGGGATAAAATCAGTCAATGTGTACATGATCATTGCTTCTCCCAACGTCAACCGTTCTAAAATGCGAATTGATGAGTTGGCGGATTCAACTAGTTTTGAAAAGGAGCCCGATGGGACTTATTTGGCGCAGTTCGTTGACTGGACTCAGGATAAATTAGATCAGATTGCGGCTAATGAACAGGATGACGCAAGTTCTAAATAGCTTTTAATTACTAATTATGATACAATGAAGGTATGCGACGAGCCGAGCAGACTTTTTAGTCTGATTGTGGGAACCATGTTTATCTGCCGGATTGCAGATGGTTTGATTAGCAGGTGATGTGAACACCTAGTTAGTCCGTCTGACTTGTTCAGATGCCAAAAAGAGCTTCCAACAAAAGTTGGAAGCTCTTTTATTTTGCTAAATAAACGTGATCTTGGATTAAATCGAAGTTTGAATAGTGTTGATTCAGGTTCTTAATGCCCTCGTCATCGTAAAGTTGTGCGTTTTGCCAGAACTCTTTGGAGTCGGTGGCCCCGTTTCTCTCACCAATGACGATTAATTTGATATCACGATTTGACTTTCTGATTGCTTCAAGAAGTTCATTATCGATTGGAATACCATCTGGAGACCACGACATAATTACGTAGTCAATCTGGTCCTGATACTTGTGAAATGCGTCGAGAGCTGATAACTTTTCCACGTTAGTGACGGGATGTCTGCCAGTTTCGTTCTCGTTTTGCCAATCTAAACTGTCAGTTGCGATGACGTTTGCGTGGTTATCACGGAGTCCCTTTGAGATGTAGCCGTTACCCGCCATTACTTCAAGGGCAGCATTACCATCTAAGTATTTTGCAAGATGGTAGGTAAACGATGAGGAGATGTAGGCCCACATCCCGTATTGATTTTCGAGATAATCACGAAAGTCACGCAAGTGCTTGTCAAGGTTAGAAAGATCGCCTGAAAGCCGGTTCCATTCGGAATCACCGCTACGATCATTCATGGCGTACTTGGAATTGATTTTTTGATAAATCTGGTCCTGAATGTCATCAGGAAGAATCAGCTTGGGCAAATCCTGCGGAAGTCTACCAGCCGTAAGTAATTGATTGGCTGCTAAGACGTTGTTAATTAAGTATTTAATCTCAGGATACTCCCGATACTCGTCACGATACTGTTCCATTTGATGAATGTAAGGTGGAGTCGCCTGTTTCAACTGATGACGTTTTTTGAGTTTTTTTCTGAGTTTACGTTTATCCATTTGATGTCCTTAGTAGTGTAAGTCAAGCGATTCTTGGTGATTTTTGTGGTCATCGTCTCTGTTTTGTTTACCGTGAAGGTAGCCGTTGATAAGTTGAAAAATCTCGTACCGATCGTTGTTATTAATGGCTTCACCGTTGAAGAAGAGTTGCTTTCCAGAGATAAATAACTTGGAAAGATCGGATTCTTCATGGTCAACTCGGCCACTCAAATAGTCCATTGACACGCCAAAAAATTCAGCTAATTTTTTGACTTCAATGTAAGAAGGATTACGGATTCCACGTTCCCAATTGCCGATCTGTGAGGCGGTATTCTCATGCTCTTTGTCAGTGGGAAACATTGTGTTTAATCCGTTTGCAAGGTCAGTCAATGTGATTTTCTGACCGGTTCGTAAAGCTCTGAGTCTTTCAGGAAACATAGAATCACTCCTTAATACCATTATACTTCATGATATCATCAAAAAGCACGAGTGACTTATTTTAAAATAAAGATTTAAATGTTATTATTTAAATAGATTAAAATGAATTGAAAAGAAAGGAAGTGTCAAATTGATAACTTCCATTGCAATTATTATTGCACTCTTACTTGGAGCAGCATGTGGCTACTACGTACGAAAAAACCACGTCTACAAGGGACTGACAGCTGCCAGAACCGCTGCTAGTGAGATTAAAGATAATAACCAAGTTAAGATTAATGATACTAAAAGAAAACTTGAAGATAAAAGTAAAACAGCAGCTGAAAATTATCGTAAAGAAGAAGAAATTGAACTCGATGCCCAAGTTCAAGAAAATGAGAGCCGCAAACTGCGAATTGATCATAGAGAAAAAAGCTTGGAGACTTCCGTTGCCCGCTTGGACAAATCAGAGGACGCTCTAACAACTAAAAAGAACAGTAATCACCTTCTAGTTGAAAACCTTAAGAAGGCTCGTAATGACGTCTTAGAACTTGAGAAGCAAAGAAAACAAATCATCCACGATCGGGGTGAATTAACTGAAGGTCAAGCCAAACAGCTCGTTTTGGCCACTCTTGAAGCTGATTTAAAACGTGACTTTGATACTACCGTTAAGGAAAATAACGACTTAATGGCGTTTAACGCTGCCAAACAGGCCCGTAATCTTATGATTGAGGCAGTTCAAGAGGGGCCAGTTGACGTTCCTCGTGACCACATTGAGCGCTCAGTGATTATTCCGGATGCTGGAATGCGCGCCAAGATTGCTGGCAAAGATGACCAACGATTACGATTGATTGAGACCCTTACCGGGGTTGATTTAATTTTTGATCCAGAACACCCGGAAACGTTAATCATTAGTACCAGTGATCCGGTTAGAAGAGAGATTGCGCGCAATTCCATTAACGATCTGTTGGCCATTAAGCAGGTTAATAATGGTGTAATTGAAAATGAAATCAATCAAACCCAACAGGAAGTTTTGGATGAATTAAGAAAGACTGGTGAGATGACCGTTAGTCACTTGCACCTTGGTTGGGTTCATCCGGACCTAATGAAGACGGTGGGACGCTTAAAGTTTCGAACGTCGTATGGTCAAAACGTCTTAGAGCATTCCATTGAAGTTGCCGAACTATCAGCTGTGATGGCTGCTGAACTTGGTTTAGATGTTCGGATGGCTAAACGGACTGGATTATTCCATGATATCGGGAAGGCGATTGACAGAGAAGTTTCTGGAACACACGTTGAACTGGGAGTGAAGTTAGCTGAGGCTTATGGTGAAGATCCAATTGTCATAAACTCGATTGCGTCTCATCATGGGGACGTTGAACCAGATAACCCATACGCTATTTTGGTCGCAGTGGCTGACGGAATGTCAGGAGCTCGACCAGGTGCCAGAAGCGAATCGGTCGAGGAGTACATCAATCGATTAAAGAGTTTGGAAAAAATTGCGAATGAACATCCCGGCGTTAAGGATAGTTACGCCATTCAGGCCGGTCGTGAGATTCGAATCATGGTTGATCCAAAGAAGGTTAACGATACGCAAAGTAGTGAGTTAACCAATGAAGTAAAGGACCAAATTGAAAACGAATTGACCTATCCTGGTAAAATTAAGGTTACTACAATTCGACAGTTGCAAGCCGTTCAGTACGTGGGCGGTAAACCGAAAAACAATAAAAAGAAAAAAGCTGGATAAAAAAAGTTCTTCACCATTGGCATTTACGTGGTGAGGAACTTTTTTATTTAATGACTTTGAAGTTTTGCTGGTTGTTAGCGTCGACTACGGGATGATCTTGAAGGTACTTCGCAATCAAATTACTCATGGTAATGGTGTTATAGGAAATAATTTTACTTTCATCGTACATGGGGTAGTGCCCGCCACCAACGGCGCGGTATGCGTTTAAGACGATCTTCAAGGGCTGATGGTCCAGAACTGGGCGACCGTGATAGGTTAAGTTAACGATTCTGGAACCAATCGGCCGGGAGACGTCAATAGTGTAATCAATGCCCGCGTACATGTCATAGTTATAGTCCCGGTGTTTCGGATAAGTATATACGGGGTTGACAATGATTTTATTATCCTTTAAGGCAAAATAATCAGCCGTTTTTTCAAGGGCAGCTTTTAAGTCCGCTCCAGTAATGTTTAAGACTGCTAACGTGTTTGGATAGACGTAGTTGGTGATGATGTTTCTCATGGTGATTGGATTTTCGAATCCATGGGCTTCGTCGGTAAAGAGCGCGGTTGCCGAAATATCAACTCCCATTGTTTCCATTTGGACCCTTTGAATAAAATTGATAAAGGCCGATCCATGGGTTCGAACTTCGAAGGGATCTTTATATTTGAGATTACCTTTAATCTTTGAGAGTGGTTTTGAGAGCCATTTTTCAACATCTTGGTCGACTGGATCAACGACGTTTTTGGTCGGTTGAAATGGCTTATTTTGAGCCGTTGAGATTAGTTTGGCGTTACTGTTGACCACCGTTTTATCGTTATCATTAATATCAAGGGTAATTTTGCCTACGTAATCACCACGATGTCCGGGTTGAACGTACGGAACGCCAAAGAGATGGTTAGCGAGCTTTCGGTGCTGGTGACCCGTCACTAAAGCGTCAATTCCGGGAACTTCTTTTAAAATTTGATAACTTTCGTTTTCACCAGTGAATTTTTCACTAAGTTTGCCTACTTTGTCTCTTTCAAAGCCCCCATGATACAAAATAACCACCACGTCGGTTTTTTGGCGAAGAATTGGGACGTATTTTTTGGCCGTTTCTAAGCCAGATTTAAACTTAAGCCCTTTAACGTTGGCCTTATTCTCCCACTGGTTAATGGCCTGAGTGGTAAGACCTAATACTCCCACCTTTAGATCCCCAAAGTCTTTAATGGCATAGGCCGACCCAAAGGCTGGCTCATCTTTTTCGTTTAGGATGTTGGCGCAGATAAACTGGCGCTTGGTGTTTTTGATGGTATTTTTTAAGTAGCTTTGTCCGTAGTTAAATTCGTGATTACCGAGTGATCCAAAGTCATAGTCAATCGTATCGTATGCTTTATTAATCGCCTTAGCACTCGGAAGTTTTAAAACTTCGGCCGTGTAGTAGGCAAGAGGAGACCCCTCTAAAAAATCACCATTATCTAAAATTAAGGTGTGGTCGAAGCCTTCCTGTTCGTGCTTAATTGTGGTTGCTGCCTTTTCTAAACCAAAGGGCATGTTTTCATTTGGTTTAACGTAATTTGTTGGCGCTAAATAACCGTGAATATCGCTCGTACATAGTATTTTGAGTTTCATAGTTTGGCCTCTCCCTCTTATATAGTACAAATTATAATATTTATTAAGGAAAGTGTAAATAAAAGCTAGAAATCAGGCTTTATTTAAGTTTAAAATAACGTTGACGAAGTAATAATATATGATACAATTTAGTTGTTTAATAAGTACATTCGTACTAATTTAAACAAGTCATGTTAAATGTTAGACATGAGGAGGTTATTACATGTTGAATTTATATGTTGCACCAAGCAGCGCATCAAGTCGTAAAGCCCGTGCTTGGTTGAAAGACCATAATATTCCATTTAAGGAACGAAACATCAATTCAAACCCACTTAACGCTGACGAAGTAAAACAAATTCTTCGTTTAACCGAAAATGGCAGTGAGGATATTATTTCAACAAGATCAAATGTTTTTAAGAAACTGCACTTGAACTTAGATGACTTATCTTTAACAGAGTTAGTTGACCTATTAGTAAAGTACCCTGACCTAATCAAGCGTCCGATCATTTTTGATGACAAACGTCTTGAAGTTGGCTACAACGAAGAAGAAATTAGACGGTTCTTACCGCGAGATGTTCGTGAAGCAGAATTGAGACAATTAGAGTCGAAGTTAACTTCTTAAGATATGAAAACGCCCGGTATGGGCGTTTTTTTATGAATAATTTAAATGATGAGGAATTAATATGATTAAAATGATCGCACTCGATCTTGACAACACACTGCTTACAGGTGATAAGAAGATCAGTAAAGTAAACGAAGACGAGTTAAAAAAGTTACACCGACAGGGGATCAAAGTGGTGCTCTGTACTGGACGACCAATCAATGCCATTTGGAAGTACATTAAGCAACTAGACCTTGATGAGCCAGATGATTATACCATCACCTTTAATGGTGGGCTCGTGGTTCGAAATGCCGATAAGTATGAATTATTTAAGCGTGGGATGAATCGAGATGCGTTCAAATTACTTTATGAATACGCTCAAAGAAACGGCCTCCCGTTAGATATTCTTGATTTTACCCAGGTCTATCCAATCTCCGATTTAAAACCATCGATTTATCAACAAATGTTGAATGCTGACATGCAGTTTGTACCAACTAAGTTTTCTGAGATGCCAGACGAAAGCTACTCTAAGGCGGTTATCGCAGCCGAACCAGACGTTCTTGATAAAGCTGTTAGTGACATGCCCGAAGATGTGAAAAAGCAGTATCACATTGTTCGTTCACAACCCCAAATCCTAGAATTCTTGGCACCCAGTGTTGATAAAGCCTATGGATTAGGAGCATTGCTTAGTCACTATGGTGATGATTTTTCTAATCTAATGGCATTTGGTGATGCTGAAAACGATGCCGGAATGATTAAGAAGGCCAAGGTTGGAGTTGCAATGGCGAATGCGCAGGAACCAATCAAGAAAATTGCGACGGATGTGACAAAATCGAA
Organism: Fructilactobacillus sp. X8R2C1; assembly: GCF_059900955.1. Classification (NCBI taxonomy): domain Bacteria; kingdom Bacillati; phylum Bacillota; class Bacilli; order Lactobacillales; family Lactobacillaceae; genus Fructilactobacillus; species Fructilactobacillus sp. X8R2C1. The sequence goes on along the minus strand of NZ_JBWXVI010000003.1, from coordinate 116,166 downwards.
TGACGATGATGGTGTGGCAGTTTTTTTAAAGCAGTATTTTAAAGCTGATCAATAAATATAAACACAACCAAATAAAAATGAGCTAAACAATTATGTTTAGCTCATTTTTATTTGGTTTTTTACATGGTCTCAAACGCATTATTCATATTTTTCATAAATTCTTTTAAGTAGCGTTTGGAGTCAACCGCTACAGCCACCTTAACGTTGGTGTTAGGATCATCTAATCGATTCTTGTCACCAATCGTTCTAGCATAGTATGCGTCGGGTTTGGTGGTAACGATCATATTCATATCAATGAATTTTACGAAACTAGGGTTGACCGCTACACCAACGGCGAGTGGGTCATGAAGTGAACAGCCGCCAAGTTCAGGATACATATCAGCATAGATGTTGATGTAGAAATCCACGATGTCAGCCATTTTCTTTCCAGCCGTTGTCCCAGAATCGCGCCACTTTTGGGTTTCTTGCTTGGTCAAAAGGGTTCGTAACGTAACGTCAAGGCCGACCATGTTGATGTGAAGGTTACTGGTGAAGACTTCGTTGGCTGAAATGGCATCTTGGTTGATGTTGGCCTCGGCGACGGGGGTGACATTACCCGGAACGGTTAAAGCACCGCCCATTAAAGTCACATTGCCAACCTGCTCCATGACTTTTGGAGCTTGTTTGATTGCTTTGGCTAAGTTAGTAAGAGGACCAGTTGGCACAATCGTTAGATCATTGCCGTACTTTTTAGCGGATTCAATCATGAAGTCGACCCCGTTTTTACTTTGGACCGCACCGCTTGGTTCGGGAAGGTCAACGTCGCCAATCCCATTTTCACCGTGAATGTCAGCGCTGACTTGCATTCTGACATAATCTTCGCTTAATGGATGAGTTTCACCAATAAAGACTGGAACGTCTGAAGCACCAAGTAAATCTAAAATTTTAAGGGTATTAACGGCTGCCCGTTTGGCTTCGATGTTGCCAAACGAAGCAATGACCCCGATTAAATCAATCTCAGAATTGCCAACCGCGTAGGTTAGTGCCATTGAGTCATCGATTCCAGTATCAAGGTCCAAAATCATTTTTTTGGTACTCATATAAAGTCCTCCTATATAACTTCAGTTACAGTACAACTTTATAATACTTTAATATGTAGGAAATTGCGATAGATATGAAATTGGTTTTTTTATTTTGTCTTTGCATGGTAAACTTTGGTTAAAGATAAAATTAGATAAAGAGTGATAAAAATGGAAAATATGTACGATATAACAATTATTGGCGGCGGTCCCGTTGGGATGTTTGCGGGGTTTTACGCTGGCCTGCGGGATGCTAAAACGCAGATCATTGAGAGCCTTCCTGAACTTGGGGGCCAGGTCAAAGCGCTTTATCCTGAAAAGACCATTTTGGACGTTGCTGGTTTTGCGGGCGTCACGGGTGACGAGCTGATTGCACGACTGCAAAAGCAACTTGACACCGTTGATGTTGACCAAAAGGTCGAGAGTAAGGTAGTCGATGTGATTAAAAAAGATGACTATTTTGAGATTGAAACCAGTAGGGGAACTACTAAGAGTAAAGCCGTCATCATTGCGACCGGAAACGGTGCCTTTAAGCCACGTGAACTACGGGCTGAAAATGCCGAAGAGCTCACTGGGAAACGTCTTTTTTACAGTATCAATGATTTAAACCAGTTCAAGGGGCGAGACGTCATGGTCGCTGGTGGTGGCGATTCCGCCGTTGACATGGCTTTAATGCTTGAACGGGTTGCAAGTAAGGTATTTTTATTGCACCGGCGGGACGAATTTCGTGGTCTTGAGTATATGGTTGATCGTCTCAAGGAATCATCAGTTGAGGTGGTCACCCCATACTTGATTAAACAACTGGATGAGGTTGATAATCGTTTAAGGGTTACCAGTAAAAAAGTTAAGACTGAAGATGACGAGATGGAAATGATGGTGGATGATCTCGTGGTGAACTACGGGTTTATTTCGAATAATCGCCAGTTAAAGGAATGGCAGATTCAACCAGCCCTTGATCATCGCTTGCTTGAGGTTGATCAATCTTTTGAGACCAGTGTGCCGGGGGTCTTTGCGATTGGGGATCAGATTACTTATCCCGGCAAACAAGACTTGATTGCGACTGGATTTGGTGAGGCTCCCACCGCCATTAACGTTTTAATGAAAGAAATTTATCCCGACCGAAGGGGACCCGTTCACAGTACTTCGCTTCATCGCAAGTAGGTTCAAGAAAGGATAAATGTTGTGAAACCATTAACATGATGCTATCATGAAACTAGTTGAAATTTTTTAACTGGAGGATGATGTTCATGACAAATGAAGTATTTCCCTTATTTTTAAAGCCCGTTTTACAGAATAAGATGTGGGGTGGAACCGAACTAAAGCGGTATCACTATCAGTTAAATAGTAATCACGTTGGAGAGGCGTGGATTGCTTCGACTTATGGTGATGACTTGTCAGTGGTTTATAACGGACCCTACGATGAAAAGACTTTAAAAGAAGTTTGGAAGAAACATCCAGCACTATTTGGTGGGCATCCGGCCAAGGCTTCCTTTCCACTATTGGTTAAAATTTTGGATGCCAAGGAAAACTTGTCAATCCAGGTTCATCCGAGTGATGAGAACGCGCAAAAGTACTTTAATGAAAAGAATGGAAAAACTGAGTGCTGGTACATTTTAGACACCAAACCAGATTCAAAGGTATATTACGGTCATTCCGCCAAAAGTAAGGATGAAATTCGGCAGGCCATTAAAGACCACCAGTTAGACCAGATTTTAGAAACGAAAACCGTTCAACCAGGTGAGATGGTTTATGTACCAGCTGGGACGCTTCATTCTTTGGGAGCAGGCATTGTCGCTCTTGAGGTGGAACAAAATTCTGACAACACGCTCCGGTTTTATGATTTCGACCGGGTGGATCAAAAGACGGGGAAGAAACGACCACTCCAGGTAGAAGATGCCATTAAAGTAACCAATACTCCGAACGTTCTACCAGACCCCGAGCAAACCCAACTGGTTGTCGATTCAAATAATCCAGCCCGGACACGTCTATTGAAATCAAAGTACTTTAACGTTTATCAAATTGTGGTTCACGGTCAAGTCGAGATTAAAGACATGCAGACTTATTCAGTGAACGTTGTTATTGATGGAACAGGGACACTAATTGTCGATGGCAAATCGTATTCGCTTGAAAAGGGAAGTACGTATGTCTTGCCAGTTCAAGCCAAAACGTATCAGTTAAAGGGAGACCTCCGAATTATTCAGACAACCGCAAACTAAAATATGACAAAAATACCACTACCTCAATGATAGTGGTATTTTAGTATCCAATGACATCCTCTGCCACCGTTTCTAGCGTCTTGGTTTTGATGTCGGCTACGTTAATCCAATACAGACAATTTTGGCGTGGATAAAACAAGCCTAACTGCTTAACCATTTCAAAATAAGACTTATTTGCTGAATGGAGCCCCATGATGTAGTACATCAGGATCTGGAGGGTGAATTTATTGGTTGGTTTAGCCTTTGATACCTTGAAATCCCACAGCCCATCCTTGGTCAGGTAGTCACCATCGCCGTTTACGACGGTGTCGGTGTACGCACCGGGAAAATCAAAGTCAATTGTAATGGGACCATCTTCTGATGCTTGCTTCAAGAACTGAACGCCCCGGTTAACCATTTGTTTGATGTGCTCAATGGTAACCTCATTAGCTTGGTACTTGGGACGAGGAACGTAGTAACCTGGTCCCATCCGATAGGCAATGTCATAATTAACGAGTTGAATGGCGCACTGAATGCTGTCATCATCAAGTCCGGAATTGATTTCACTGGTTAATTGTTTAAAACGGTCCATATTACCATCGTAATGGTGACCAGTCTTTTCGGCCGCTAGTAGGTCAACGTTATGGGCACCAATTTCAGGAATACTGAATGCTGCCACGACGTCTCCGGTGACTTCAAACCGTGTTAGATAGTCGACGACCAGTCCCATAAAGCTGGGCGTGATGTTTTCATTAGCAATCGGTAGAAATTCGTCTGGCGTAAACTGCTTAATGTGAAGGGATGAGACGGGAATGAAACCACCACGGGGCTGTTTATACTGCTTGGCTCTTTTTGTAACTGTATACTTAGTCATAATTTGTAACCTTCCATCCCTAGAGTTACCCGTATTATAGCACAGCTGAGAAGCGTGTGATCCCCAACAAAAGAACCCACATCAACTGATGTGGATTCTTTATAGTTATTCTTTGTTTGAATCAGGGTTGGTAATCTGAATTCGATTAGAGTTAGTTGAACTATGGTAAAGCTCAGGAGCATCGGTATGGTATAAACTGTTCGTACTCTTATCATGTCGTTCTGAGTAGAGACTGGTTGAGGCTTTTCCAAGCTTCTTTTCAATGTTTTCTTCATGGTCCAATCCGTTAGCATAATTGTACTTCTGCGGATTAACTGGTTTAAATCCCTTAGGATGATAGAAACGAAGTAGGTTTTGTTCATTCAACGTATCGGATAACGAGAGTTCCAGATTGACTTTATCCTGCGTCTTTTCTAACTTCTGTTTCAACTTTTTATCCGGATGGATTACCTTTTGGGTCTTGTTATCGTAAACCGTTCCATTAACCGAGGTGTACTCAGGGGAGACCCAGTCCCGATTTCTGAAAGCAACGACCTGATCATGATGCTTTGAGAAGAGATCGGTTCCAAATTGGATGTACTTCTTGGAACTGATTCCAAGAAGGTGCATCAAGGTTGGAAGTACATCAATTTCACCACCATAGGTATGATCCACGTGACCATTCTTAATGCCCTGCATGTTAATCATGAACGGAACTCGTTGCAATTGGGCGTTATCAAAGTCATTCCAGTCGTTGGGGTCTTTTCCAAGTAGCGGTGCTAAGCTGGTGTTTTCAGAGTTCGATAAGCCATAGTGATCCCCGTATAGGACAATCACGGAGTTCTTTAGTAAACCGGCTTTGTCAAGGTACTCATAGAGTTCCTGAACTGATTGGTCGAGATAGTGGGCCGTTACAAAGTAGTTGTTAACGGCTTCATCATTAGTATCAGGGGCCTTGAAATCAGAATCCTTCTGATCCTCAGCGTCTAGTTGATACGGGAAATGATTGGTAACAGTGATATATTTAGCATAGAACGGTTGCTGGAGGTGCTGAAGATAGTTGGTTGAATCTTTAAATAAGAGCTTATCCTTCAGTCCGTATCCGGTTGACTTATCACCCGAGGTATCGTAGTAACTGGCGTCAAAGAAGTAGTCATATCCTAGGTTTTTGTAAGTGTTGTTTCGGTTCCAGAAGCTAGCAACGTTTCCGTGAAAGACGGCGGACGTGTATCCCTTTTGACCAAGGATGGCAGGAGCACCCTGGAAGGTGTTGTCACTGCCAAGTTGAGCAAATAAGGATCCCTGTGGGAGACCATAAGTACTAGTCTCAAGCATGTTTTCTGCATCGGACGTCTTACCTTGGCCGACCTGATGGAAGAAGTTATCAAAGGAATAAGTTGATTTACTGTGATACAACTTATTTAAAAATGGAGTGACTTCCTGGCCATTGATCTTTTTATCAATCACGAACTGTTGGAAGCTTTCCAGATGAATGATAATGACATTTTTACCCTTGGCAATCCCATACATTTTCCTATTAGGAGCGGCGTAGTGTTCTTTTTTGAATTTAAGAATACCCGTTAAGTCAGACTTATTGGCATTGGCCCGCATATTAGTGGTTTGTTGAGACTTAATTCCGTCATAGACGGTAAAAGAATCCAACCCCAGGTATTTAACGATGTAAGTGCGGTCAAAGGTTCTGGTCAATAATTGGGGACGATCCATGTCGGCCAAAGTAATGTTACCAACTAACATAAGGGCTCCAAGTGAGAAAACCGCAAAACCAACTCGGGCCTGTAGTGGCCGTTTGTCAATCTTAATCACTTTAAACAAAAGTAAGAGGATGACGATCACGATGTCGATCCAGTAAAAAACGTCGTGGGGCGAAGTTAGTGCTAATGAGCTTCCGCTTAGCCCCTGGTTGACCTTGGAATAACCGGTCATGGTCGACACCGTCATAAAGTCGGTGAATTCACGAAAGTAAATTACGTTTAAGTATAAAAGAACCGTGTTTAGAAAATCCAGAAACAGGATTGCTGGATAAAAAAGTTTAGCTGGTTTTAGATAAAGCGCCAAACCTAACATAATAACGGTGGTTGCGATTGGATTAATTAGGAGCAAAAACAGTTGAAAGATACTGTCGACACCCAAATTAAAGTCAGTGAAATATGCGTAAATTGTTTTAGCCCAAAAAAGCACTACTAGTAAGACGAAAAAACCGATTCTAGTATTGCATTTAGACAGAATTTTCTTGATCGTTTTCAAGGTATAAAGTCCCCTTTTTAAGTCCAACCCCTATCTTATCAGATTTATTAAATTTGGGTAGGATTGAGGGAGAATCTTAGAGAAAAGTTAAAGCCCACAAGTGATATACTTAGAGTGTGAATGGAGGAGATACAATGGCAAAATTTACCCTATACGTTGTCCGACACGGACAAACTTATTTCAATATTTTTAACAAATTACAAGGCTGGAGTAATTCACCACTAACCGACAAGGGAATTACTGGTGCCAAAAAGACCGCTAAACGTTTATCTAACATCAAATTTGTTCAAGCTTACTGCAGTGATACTACTCGTGCTGAAGATACCGCCAAGATTATTCTAAACGATAATTTAGTTTCAGATATTAATGAGCCTGTCGTATCTCCCAATTTTCGTGAACAATTTTATGGTTATTTTGAAGGATTAAACATGGATGAAGCGTGGTACGAGGCCGGAGCACCTCATGGAGTACCAACTTTTAAAGACATTGTAAATAAATATGATATCAATACGGCTAAGGACTATATGAAAGAGGCTGATCCTTTCCATATGGCTGAAAATGCAGCTGATTACTGGAAACGACTTGATAAGGGGCTAGATATGATTACTCACGATGCTAAGGTTCAAGACGGCGACAACGTCCTCTTGATTAGTCACGGAAATACCCTGCTTAGTTTAGTAGAACGTTTTTCTGACGGACAGTATGATATGACAAAACGTCCCGAAAATGGCAGTATTACTAAGATGAGTGTTGATGGTAATCAAATCAAGGTCACTGAATACAATAAGTAGTGGAGGCGAGGCGACAAATGCATGAAGCTAATGACAAGATCATCAATTCCTTTAACATGCAGGACTTTATTTTTCGAATTGGTGAAGTTAGTAAGATGACGGGGGTATCACCAAGACAACTCCGATACTGGGAGAAAAAGGGATACGTGAGAAGTACCCGAGTTGAAAAATTAGCGTCACGAGTTTTCAATTTTTCAAATTTTGTACTGATTAAGTTAATGAAAGAATATCTAGATGACGGTTACACCCTGACGTCTGCTTATCAAAAGGCGACGCAGTTTAAATCACGAATTGCTTTTTTGTATTCCTTTTTTAAGCGAGTGGATCATGGTTGTGACGAAGTGAATGGAAAACGAATGGCAGACATGGGATACTTTGATGATGCGCACACGAAGCGTTTGTATGGCTACCTTGATGACGACGGGGAAGTTAAGTACCTCGTAAAAGATAACTAAAATTACTCGAAAAGACACCAAAGCTGATAATTAGTTTTGGCGTTTTTTGACGGAATGACTCATGTACGGTAGCATGTTTATTGGCAGTAGAAAAAGTAGAGTGCTAGGAAGGGTCATTTGATAATGGCATTGCTTGAAAAAGTCATTTTGACAATGCTGGGATTGGTATCAATTTTGATACTAGTTGCTGTTTTGTTAGTATTTTAGAATTTAACCCAGTGGGGAATCGGCAGAGGTGCCGATTCCCTTTTTGTTAGGAGCCTTGTTTTTAGGGACTAAAAGTATATACTTTTGAATAATCATTAATTATGTCGGAGGTGTGAACGATGGAAAGCGAATTTCAAGAAATTGGCAGTAAGTTTTCAGCACGTCATGTAACTGTATTTATTCAAAGACAGACTGTTTCCCAAATAGTTGTGAAATGAAGTTGAATCATAATTTCATTCGATTATTTGGGTGAAACATTCATCCTGAATCAATCATTGAATTTCCTCAACTTCATTAGTAATCGTTAAACTGAAATGAGGGAAATTATGAAAAATATCAGGAAAATGTATACGTACGCATTCTTTTCTAACTTAACCTTTGAATTAGTAATTTGGATGCTTTATTTGAAACATATGGGATGGTCAGTTGGCCAAATTGCATTATTACAACTTGTGATTAACGCAACTCAGGTTATTTGTGAACTACCATCCGGAATCATTGCTGACAAAATTGGCTACAAAACCACTTTGATTTTGGGTCAGATAATGTGTGTATTATACGTGGCAACTTTTTTTGTCGCACGTAACCACTTGCTAGTATTTGGTGGGTTCGTTTTGTTTGGAATTGGACTTTCGCTAATTTCGGGAACCGATGAGGCCATCATTTATGAGGCGGATGAAAAACAACACTACCAGAAATTTTGGGGACGATACAACGCCATCATGATTTGTACGGTTGCTTTCAGTAATATGGTTGGTGGGTATTTGGCAGACATTTCGTGGCCACTGGTCTTTACCGCCTCAATTATGGCCCACGTTCTTTCAATCATGACGGTATTAGTGATCAAACCTCGACCGGTGGTTAATGAGCCCGATGCTCCAAGTGTCTTAAAGCAATTGAGGACTTTCTTGGTCAGTAATAAAAATTACCAGAAGTTAATCCTAGTAGTGGCGATTTCACAGGCTACGGCTTCGATTATGTATCAATACGGGTCGTTGTATCTATCCCACATTACAAGATTTAGCACCGGTAACATTGCGATGATCCTAGCGATTGTTGATATCATTGGAGCTGTTTTTTCGGCAAACGTCTTTAAAGTAGTTGCTAAATATGGCCGAATGAGGGTGATTTCTTTAAGCATGGCAATTGGCTTATTGATGTCACTGCTCTTAGGGATTTCGAATTTCATCGTTGCTTTAATTGCATTTGTAATTTTTAGTTCACTTTTTGAAGTGTGGGATACGACACTAAACGCTGAACTGCAGGATACAGTGGTGAAACGACTCCGAGTTACGTTGATGTCTTTTTGCAATCTAATTACGGCTCTTTTGATGGCGCTTGAGTCATTGTTTATCAGTGCCTTCTCAAAGGTTATTAACATTCAGGTGATTTTTGTATTATTTGGTGTTACGGCAATGTCTGGTTCTTTGGTCATCTTGTTTCTTTACTTTAAATCAATTCGTAAAATGAATTTTTAGGGCATAATAAAAGCCATCAGTTTAACTGATGGCTTTTTGATTATTTATTTTTGGCTCGTTTGTTTTTATAAAGGGGCCAATGATGCAAATCGGAACGAGGTAACGTGATTGCTAGTTTGCCAAGTCCAGTCGTGACAAGTGGCAGGATGACATTAAAGATAATAACCGTGATGATGACGGTCAGTCCGATGAAGTCAAGCGAGTGAAGCAGACTAACGAAAAGACCGAATGTAATGATAATGGTAGCAAACATCACGTAACTAACTGTTTTTGTAAATGCACTTGTCCCACCGGTCAACCATCCTAGTAAGTCCGGATTTTGTTTTCGGTAGGAAATGGCCAAAAAGGTTAATTCAAATATCCCAATTATAGAAAGGGGAACCAGCATGGAAACGGATGCCTGCCAGTTTAATTGACCGTCACTTGCGGCATAGTACATGATAAGTTGGGTGGCCTTCAGTGCAGAAAAGACACTCATCACGTATGTGATTAACCACCAAAATGGTTGGAGAATGGAACGACTAACGATGATGATGGAGGCGAAAACGATTAAGATGATCATCATCATTCCAATAATAAAGTCGTGGTCAAAGTTAGTTTGAACGTTGGCGTTTTCAATTGGCTGGCCGGTATAAGCGACCTTAGCATTTTCAAGGCTGGTGTTTTGTAACTGGTTTCTAACCGTATTTTGCATGTTGTGAACGTTATTTAAGTTCATGTTTCCGGTGGGCTCATTGTTAAATTCTACTTCAAGCTTGGTTACTTTTTGGTTCTCGCTTGCAAAATTATACTTAGTTTGATAAAAATCGGTGTCATTAATCTGTTGCGGTGAGATGTAGAAGGTATTCCCAGCACTTGACTTCTTGACACCATTTAAATAACCAGTGACGGGCGTTAACTTATCCTTACTTTCCCTTAAAGTTCGGTTAACGGACGCAATTTCACCACGAACTTTAGACGCTTGTTCGTTGTATTGCTGGACCGCTTCTTGCGCTTCCAGTCCAGAATTTTGGGCGTCAGAGATTTGGTTGCTTAACTGGGTCAAGCTTTGACTGGTGGTACTCAACTGATCAGACACTTGTGAGAGATTTTGGCGAAGTTTTTTGGACTTCTGGGCTTGATTAGATGACTGAGCCGTTTCAAGTGGAGTGAATGTGCTGAAATTGTTGGTGTCAGCTTGTTCACTCGTATCGCTAATCCGATCAAGTTGTCTAATCAGTGAATCGACTGATTTAGTCTGATTCTTAATGTTTTTCTGTTGAAGTGTCTTGTTTGCACCCTTAAGGGTTCTTTGTGATCCCTTAAGAGAGTTACTAATGCCATTAAGGGTTGAAGTGGTCTTATTCAATTGATTTCGTAAATAGTATTTATCAATTTCATCCCCACCTGGTTGAGTCACAGAGTACACCTGCGCAACGTTTTTTTGAGACTGAAGCTTCGTTGTAACCTGGTCAATGGCACTAATGGTGTTGTCATTATTAAAAGGTCGGTTATTTTTGATATAAATAGTGACTGGAGTTGGTTTTCCCTTATTAAAGTGATTTTGAAGGATGTGTTTACCGACTTCAGCCTGATCATTAGCAATTAAATTGTTGTTAGTAAGGTAGGTTACATTAGAACGATAGAATAAAACCAGTGGGACCGTAATCACTAATGCAATTAGTAGGCCTAGGAGAGGTTTTAAAAGCGAGACATGGGCAAGTTTACCCCAGAAGCCCTCGTTTGCTAATTTTAAAGTTTTCTTCTTTGGCCAGAAGAAAGTTGGTCCAAGGAGTTGCATGAACATTGGGGTCACGGTCATCACGGCTAATAAAGTTATTAGTACGACAATGGCGACGCTACCAATGGCCCGAACCGAACTAAACTTGAGCAGGTAAAGTGATCCAAATGCTAATGACGTAATTATTGCGGTTGCCCCAAGTGGATATGTAAGACTTTTAGTGGCTGTTTTACTGGGGTCAATGCTTTCTTTTTTAAGTGCCAATTCAAAACGTCGATACAAAAAGAAACTAGCAAGGGTACCAAATAAAGTTACTACCAAGCCAGTTACTAAAGGAATGTATGGCGAATACGGGAGACTAAGTTGAGTTGACATTAAAGCTGTTGCACTTAATGAGACCAAGTAAGCAATGATCATGGTGATAAAGGTAAAGACTGGTGCTAATAGTGATCTAAATGCAATGGCAATAAAGACTAAGGAAAGAATGAAAATTGCAATGGTCACAATGTTAGTGACGCTTAAAATCTTCTCGTTGTTATCTTGATTAATTAATTGCGGACTGGTGACGTACGTCTTCAGTCCATTATTAACGTTGAATTGTTTTTGAAGCGTGTTAGCAAAACTTGCACTTGTAGCATTGCTTTTTGGAACATGAATATTCACGATCTCGGTTGATTGATCGTTGGAGATAAATTTCGAGGCACCATTCGGGCTCGTATGAGCGGTCGTAATCCGACTAATGCCGTTGCCCCCGTTACTTTTCTGAATCTTACCAACCCGATTGTAAATGTCCTTTTGCTCAGAACTGGTAATTTTACCCTTGTTGGCGTGGTAAACGATGTTCATACTTGTGGTTCCATCTAAGCCTTCGCCCCATTGGTTCTGTAAGTTCTGTGCTTTATACATCTGGGACTTTGAGTTCATTTCCGGGTTGCCAGCCTGCATCACAACCTGACTCAGGTTGGGGAGACTGACAATTGCCATAAAAATGACAACTAGCCAAATAATTAAAGAGAAAATCCTATTTTCGTGTAACGTCCTTATAAAATGTTTCATCGAAGAAAATTCCTTTCATTTTATTTCACTACCCCCTCATGCTCATTTTATATTAAATTAGTTCTTAAAGAAATGGTTTGCGCGTAAAAACAGCAACACAATGATGATAAAAATGATCGTGATGATAATGGTTATAATCCACGCTGATGGTTTATCCATAAATGGAAGTTTTACGTTTTCACCATAGAACCCAAATACGATGTTTGGAACACTTAGAATTAACGAAAAAACGGTTAAAAACTTAATCGTGTTGTTCAAGTCACTATCAAGGAGGTTGGAATAAGCGCTTGCTACTTGCTGAGTCGCGGCGTTCGCCATCTCTGCCATTGAAAGTCCCTGTTGAAGTTCGATACTGATATCTTCAACGGCAGCTTTTTGATCCTCAGTAAGGTCCCTTGTAAAACGCCGCTTGAAGTCGTTAATCATATCGTTGTTTGATCCGAGTGACGTTAGGAAATATACTAAGTCGGTCTGTAGATTAAGCAGGTGGTTGATGGCACTTTTATTGGCCTTGCCACGTAAGTTACGTTGAATGTTAGTTCTGACACTGTTGATTTGGTTAATATAATCAAAGTATTGGACGGATAGTTGGTACAACGTTTTATTAATTACGTCAATTGGTTGTAATTCTGCGAGTTGTTTTGAACCGGCTTTTTTTATAATGGAAGAAATGAGTTCGTTAACGAAGTTAGTTTTATCGGCCGTGAACGTAAATAACATGTTGTCATGGGTTATGATTCCAATTGGTTCAGCAGAAACATCCCCGTTAAAACGAGTCGGTTCGGCCACATCAAAAATGAAAAGGAGGACTCCTTCTTCATCGTAATATTCAACCCGAGGCCGTTCGTGACGGTCAAGTGCATAATAGAGCATTTCGTTGTTTAAATGGTATTCTGTTTTTAAAATTTCCTTATCAGCTGGACGGCAATCGATGGTTTTAATCCAGTTAATATTTTGGTTGATTTTTTCAATTTTAATCAATGCAAAACTACTCCCGTTACTATATTGTTAGATATTTTCATACTACACTAAATGGTTAAGCTAGTCGATTTTAGTGGGTGTTTCTTCCATTATAATGCGTAATTGGAAATGAGTAAGAAACTTTTTTAAGTAATCATAAATACTCAACAAAAAATAGTTGGCTAAGGTATAATAACCACATAGGGAGATGTTGTCCGTGAAACACAGTAAAAAGAAAAACGTGTGGATTGCAATTGTGATTGGAGTAGTTGTCGTCCTGCTACTCGTGTTCGCTGCATTTAAGATTAGACACATGTTGATTAACCATTCATATCAAGTTCGACAAGAGCAAATGAATAACGCCACCAAGAAACGTGATAAAGAGATCGAAACTCAGCACAAAGAGTTTATTCAAAAAATTGGTGATCCAGCCGTTAAGATTTACGAGAAAAAGCAACAGGTTTTGCCAAGTATCGTGATCGGACAGGCCATTCTCGAATCGAATTGGGGTCAATCCGAACTCTATAAGAAAGCCAATAATCCGTTTGGAATCAAGGGAACGTACAATGGTCAGTCAATTTCATACGATACGACCGAGTACGTTAATAACAAGAAAACGACCGAAGTGGGTCAGTTTAGAAAATACCCCTCGGTTGCTGATGCCATCGAGGATCATAATGAGACTTTAAATACCAAGTTTTTAAAGAAAACGGGCATTACGAGCTTTAGGCAAGAAGCCAACTTGTTGCAAAAAAATGGCTACGCTACCGATCCCGATTACGCTAATAAGCTAATTGGTGTCATCGTGAACCATCAATTAATGAAATACGACGTTAAAGCAATTAACAATTACTAATTACTAATTACAACTAACTAATGGAGGAGTCTTTGATTGTTCGACCTACTCGCTAAATTATATGGTCCTTTTTTTGATCTACATAACTGGGAAACCGTCATAACGTCTGGAAATGACTGGTTGATTATTTTCTCATTGGTAGTGATTGAATGCCTTTTATCCGTTGATAATGCAGTTGTCCTTGCGGCCCAGACTCAAGTTCTTCCTACTAAAAAGTGGCAGGAAGAATCTTTGTTTTACGGAATGTGGGGAGCATACATCTTTCGCTTTTTGATCATCGGAGTCGGAGTGTACCTAATTAGGTTCTGGATCATTAAGGTCTTAGGTGCAGCTTATTTGTTTTATCTTGCGTTTAGTTTCTTTTATAATATGCACAAGAGTAAGCACAAAAAGAGCCGAACTCATCAGGTCAAACCAAATAAGAAAAACCACACTCGCAAGTACTTTTGGTGGGTGGTAGTTCAGATTGAATTCATGGACATTATCTTTTCAATTGACTCGGTGCTAGCGTCGTTAGCCATTTCACCTAATCCAGTGATCGTCTTAATTGGTGGGATGATTGGGATTTTAGCGATGCGTGGAGTAGCTGAGGTCATAATGATGTTGATGAAAAAGATTCCTGAACTACAGCCGATGGCGTACTTCTTGATCATTATCATTGCGTTGAAACTTTTCTTATCGATTCCAATGATTGACATTGAGATTCCAGCGGGATGGTTTGGCATCTTGGTAATTGTCACACTAGTGGCTACTTTAGTTATCCATGTGATTAACGTGAAGAGGGGGAAAGACTATGGCAGTGGATCTAGATCAGAATAATTTTGACTCAGAAATTACGGGACCAATGACCGTGGTTGACTTCTGGGCACCATGGTGTGGTCCATGTAAAATGATGGATCCGTTGATTTTAGAACTGGAACGTGAGTACAAAGGTCGAATCAAGTTTTTAAGGCTTAATGTCGATGATAATCAGGAGATTGCCAGAAAATACCGGGTCATGAGTATTCCAACACTAGTATTATTTCGTAACGGAAAGGGCGTTGAGAAGGTCACCGGAGTGTATCCTAAGAGTAAATTAGAGCACTATTTTAATCGAAAATTAGCTGAAAAATGATGAAATTAAGTAAAGTCTTATGCTTTTAATAACTTTTTTTATGGCAGAAGGCTTTTTCTTTTGCTAAAAATTGGTGTTGTGAAATGTTGATCAATCCTTGAAAACGGGCATTATTGCGAGTTTTGTTACATTGACGTTACAACGTGACAAAATAATCGGTTTTTTTAACATTGCTGTTTTTGCCATGTAAATAACAGTATTTAGAATGTGAAATTGTTGTTTGAGTATATTTCAGTTTTAAGAAAACGGAAGTAACAAAAATTTATAGGAGTGATTTATCATTTTATTAAAATCTAGAAACGTAAAGGTGCTTTTAGCATCTATTTTCACAGTAGCCGGTGTGTTAATGACTGCAGGCTTCAACGCCAATGCTGCCACTAACACTAATCAAGTTACCGTTAAGAGCGGTGACACAGTCTCAAAAATCGCAAAGCAACATAACACTAGCATCAGCAGCATTGTTAAGGCTAACCACCTTAAAAATGTCAACCTGATTCATGTCGGAGAAAAGTTAACATTACCTACTAACGCAAGCAACATGACTTACCAAAGTAACAATACTCAAACACAACCATCTGCTCAGGTAAGTAGCAATGCACAATACACTGCTGCACCACAGCAAAACGCACAACCTGCTCAAACACAACAACAAGCAACAACTACAACCACTACTCAACCTGCTGCAAGCAGTAACAATAATGCAAGCAATGCCGGTGATAACTCTGGTTTAGCATCAATTGCACAAGTTGAATCTGGTAACTCATACAGTGCTCGAAACGGTCAGTACATTGGTAAATACCAATTGTCTTCATCATACTTAAATGGTGATTACTCTCCAGCTAACCAAGAACGTGTGGCTCGTCAATACGCAGTTTCACGTTACGGTTCAATCGCTGCTGCTGCTCAATTTCGAGCATCACATAACTACTGGTAAGATTTAATTTCAAGTTAACGATTACTCAAACGAAAAACAAGATGCAAAGGGGACGAAGAATAATTCTTCGCCCCTTTTTTGGATCCAAAAAAATCCCAGTACCATATTTATGATACTGGGATTTATTTACTTAACCTTAGCTAAGAAGTAACGTTTCTTGCCGCGTCGTATGATGATAAACTTCCCGTCAAATTGAGCTTGGGGGTTAATTTCAGTGTTGACGTCGGTAACCTTTGCTCCATTGATGGTAATAGCGCCATTATTAACGTCTTCTCTAGCCTGACGTTTGGATTTATCAACTCCAGCCGCAATGATTAAATCGACTACGTTTACGGGATCAGAACTAATCGCAGACGTTGGGACACTGTTAAATGCCTGACTAACTTCTTTTACTGATAGGTCTTGAACGTTGCCTTTAAAAAGAATTTTTGAGATATTTTCGGCCTGCTTAACGGCGTCTTCACCGTGCACAAATTTCGTGACCTCACGTGCTAATGTCTTCTGGGCTTCTCGTTTCCAAGGCTCATCTTTAACTTTTTGGGCCAGTTCATCAATTTGATCCTTAGGCAAAAAGGTGAAGTATTTGAGATATTTGATAACGTCAGCGTCGTTTTGGTTTAGCCAGAACTGGTAAAATTCATACGGTGAGGTCTTTTCTGGATCAAGCCAAACAGCACCACCAGCGGTTTTTCCAAACTTAGTTCCGTCTGATTTAAGCATTAATGGGATGGTTAATCCGTATACCTCGGCGTCTTGACCTTCAACGCGATGAATGAGGTCAATTCCGGCCGTGATGTTTCCCCATTGGTCTCCACCACCAATCTGAAGTTGAACGTCATGGTCACGATAAAGAGTGAGAAAGTCCAATGCTTGTAGGATTTGGTAGGTGAATTCTGTGAAGGAAATGCCCTTTTCCAGGCGACTGGCCACCACTTCTTTTGATAACATGGTGTTGACGTTAAAGAGTTTTCCGTAGTCACGAAGAAAATCAAGCAGTGACACGTTAGACGTCCAGTCGTAGTTATTCACGATGTGAATGTTACTGTCACTGCCAAAGAGGTGCTTCATTTGCTTCGTTAGGGCGTTAACGTTGTGTTTGACCATCTGTTTGGTCTGAAGGGGACGTTCGGTGTTTCTCCCACTTGGATCACCGATGGAACCGGTGGCCCCGCCGATTAGGATGTATGGGTGAAAACCAGCCCGTGAAAAACGTTCCATGATCATAAACGGAATTAGGTGACCAATGTGCATACTATCACCAGTTGGATCGACCCCACAGTATAGGGCAATCTTTTTCTCGTTGGTTAATTTTTCTAGTCCGTCTTCGTCGGTTGTTTGGTTAATGGCACCTCGCCATTTTAAATCTTCAATGATATTCATTGTTGTTTTCCTCCTGTTGTTGATAAATAAAAAGCGTCCTAGTAGTAATTGACTACTGGGACGCTTGTGCGCGGTACCACCCACGTTCAGATACAAAAGTACCTGCACTTATTTTGATGTGTAATTTTAGGTAGTTCATCTAATATCCTGTGTGACTTGCACCAACCGCCACTTCTCTTATCACTTAAATATTAGACTACTTTTGATAAACTCATCGTATCATTACCTAGCCGAATTAACAATATGCAAATTATTCAAGGTAAATTTGACGTAACTGATGAATGTCGGCATTGGTCAATCCAATACCTTCATGGAGAAATTGGTTCATTCCGCCGTATAATTGATTGATTTCGTCCATTGCGGCATTGAAAAAGTCTAATGAGACACTATAAAGGGATCTTAGACTCTTTAGGGCTGCATCATTATATCCTTCTTCTTTGGCTTGCTCTAATCGAGCATCAATCACTGGTTTTGCCACCTGATTGGTTAACAGGTAATCTTCTTCGATGGTTTTACGATCGACTCCTAGGGCAGAGAGAATCATGGTCGCAGACATTCCGGTTCGGTCTTTTCCGGCTGTACAGTGAAATAGGACGGACTCGTCATCTTGCTTGTTATCGAGTAAAACTTCAAATAATTTTTTAAAAGCCAAACGACAGTGTTTCGTTTTAATCATGCTTTTATAGACGTGTTCCATATGATCATGACCATAACTAGGGTGATTGCACAGGACTTTCTTCATTTCAGCTGGACTTTTCGAATTGTCGGTTGCATCTTCTTTAAAGATCGGATCAAAAATGTAGTCGACAGCAGAAGTTTCCACTTGATCGGCCAGCATGTCGACTTCAGGTTGACTTCTGAGATCAACGTCAAAGCGAACCCCGTAATGCTCAAGGGTTTTTAGATCATTTTCACTGAGCTCACCTAAGTGTCCCGCACGTAGTAACTTGTGCCACTTAGTGGTTTTACCATCAACAGTTTGGTATCCACCTAACTCACGAAAATTTTCACCAGTTGGAATGGCTAGAACTCTTTTATTTTCCATGTTTTCCATGTAACCCACCTTTCAATGTCAGTGTAATATAATTATATCATGAAGCCCGTGTTCCACATGAATTTTTGAGATATGATTTTACAAATATTAGAAAATAGAATAAGCTTAGCGTATGAAGATTATTAAGGAGAGTATGAATTATGGCAATGACTGAAAGACAAATGATTCAAGAAATCTTAAACACGGTTGATGTTGGTTATGATTTTGAAAACGTTGATGAAGATAACAAGCAGTACACGTTGTTGATTAAACGTCAGGATAATGATGTTCGTGATTTAAACGAGATTAATGCTGAAATCAAGGAATACTTTAAAGATGCTGATTTTTCTTATGACGAACAGGTTGAGCCAAAAGATATTGATGCTGACATTCGGGTTGAAGTTAAGCGTTAATTAATGATGCCATAAAAGAGAAAGTAGATTTTATTCTACTTTCTCTTTTATTTTCAAGTAGTGAGATGAATTGAATCGTGCTAATATGAGTATCAAAAATACGATGAAACGGAGATGAACCAGTTGTCTGACAATAAAGATTACGTCCTAGCGATTGATCAAGGATCGACTAGTACGAGAGCGATTATTTATGATCATAGTGGTAGAAAAGTCATTGAGAGTTACAAGGAAGTTCCTCAGATTATCAATAGTGACGGATGGGTTGAACAGGATCCAAACGAGATTTGGAACTCCGTGCTTTCTGCCATTGCGAGTGCCTTGATTGACGCCTCCATTCACCCCGAAAACATTGCCTCAGTGGGGATTACCAATCAGCGTGAGACCACGGTAGTGTGGGACAAAGTGACCGGCAAACCCATTTACAATGCCATTGGTTGGCTTTCAAAACAAACTAATTCAATTGCTGAAGACCTAAAAAACAGGGGGTACGAGGACCTAATTCATAAAAAAACGGGCCTAGTTATTGACTCGTATTTCTCTGCTACCAAGGTCAGGTGGATTTTAGACCACGTTAATGGTTCACAGAAGCGCGCTTCTGATGGTGAATTGTTATTTGGGACCATTGATACGTGGCTCGTCTGGAAATTGTCTGGTGGGAAATATCACATTACTGATTATACGAACGCCAGTCGAACGATGATGTTTAACATTAATGACTTAAAGTGGGACGACGAAATCTTGAAGATTTTAAACATTCCAAAGATCATGCTTCCGACCGTTCATGCTTCTGATGAAGTTTATGGAACGACCGAAAACTACCAATTTTATGGTGTTAGTGTCCCAATTGCTGGAATTGCTGGCGATCAGCAGGCGGCGTTGATCGGACAAATGGGCTTTTCAAAGGGAATGGTTGAAAACACCTATGGTGATGGTGCTTTCATCATGATGAATACTGGACACCAGCCGCAGTACTCAGACGAGAATTTATTGACGACCATTGCGTATGGAATTAACGGAAAAATTACGTATGCACTTGAGGGTTCAATATTCGTGGCTGGAAGTGCGTTGACGTGGCTTCGAGACCAAATGAAGATTATCACCAGTGTTCCTGAGTCCAGACAGGCGGCTAAACGATCGACCGACCACAATGAAATCTACGTTGTTCCTGCTTTTAATGGATTAGGGGCCCCATACTGGGACCAAAATGTCAGAGGAGCCGTTTTTGGTATTACCCGAGGAACTAACAGTGATGATTTTGTAAAGGCCACGCTTCAGTCAATTGCGTATGGAACTAAGGATATCGTTAACACAATGGAGTCCGATACCGATCTCGATATTCCACAGATTCGAGCTGATGGGGGAGCTAGTCGCAATAGTTACTTAATGCAGTTTCAGTCTGACATTTTGAATATTCCGGTTCAACGAGCCAGCGATGAAGAAACGACCGGATTTGGGGCTGCCATCTTGAGTGGACTAGCAACCGGGTTCTGGAAAGATTTAGATGAAGTTCAGTCCATTTATGAAGAGGGAAAGATTTTCACTCCTTCAATGAAAGCAGCTGAACGAGATAAATTGTATCAGGGATGGAAGCGAGCGGTTAAGGCCACGCAGGCTTTTAAACCCATTAATTAAGACTTGCTTTGCAAGTTTTTAAATTTTTCTTAATGAAAACGTTTTCTTTTTATTTTTGACGTGTTATAATTAATTTCGTAAATAAGGGTTACAAAAGTATTTTGAAAAGAAGGTATGGGATATGAGTTTTGAAGCAATATTAATTGGATTAATTCCAGTGATTGGTTGGGGGCTATTTCCAACTATTTCATCAAAAATTGGTGGTAAACCAACGAACCAAATCTTTGGTGCCACAGTTGGTACATTGATTTTTGCGATTGTTGTCTTATTATTCACACAAGCTGGCTTCCCAATGGGCTGGAACTTAGTCTACGGAATCTTGTCTGGTATGGGTTGGGGCTTCGGTCAAATCATGGCCTTTAAAGGTTATTCTTTGATTGGTTCTTCAAGAGTTATGCCAATCACGACCGCATTTCAGTTGATTGTAACTGCTTTGTGGGGTGCATTTGCGTTAAGTAGTTGGCCTGGTATTGGTCACAAGATCATTGGAATCCTTGCTTTGATCGTTATCATTATCGGTGCCACTCTTACCACTTGGAGCCAAAACAAAGAAAACGTTAATAAAGGTGCGCTTGAAAAAGCCGTTATCTTACAGTTAATTGGTGTTATTGGTTACTGGTTATACTCAGCCGCTCCACAGGTTAATAACTTGACTTGGGCTAAGGGAATTTTGCCACAGTCCACTTCAGTAATGACCCCAATGGAAGCATTCTTGCCACAGGCAATGGGAATGGTCTTGATGGCTATTATCTACGGTTTGATGAACATGAAGAGTGAAAATGTGTTTGCTGAGGGTGTTTCATACAAACAGATTATTGCTGGTTTCTTCTTTGCAATTGCCGCATTCTCATACTTGATTGCTGCACAACCAAACATGTTAGGTCTTTCAACTGGATTCGTTCTATCACAGGTATCAGTAGTTGTTGCTACCTTGACCGGTGTTTACTTCTTACACCAGAAGAAGACTCCAAAGGAAATGGTTGCTACTTTGATTGGTTTAGCTTTGATCATCGTTGCTGCTGCCGTTACCGTTATGCTATAAAATCATTAATCTCAAACAAAAAAACACTTCACATTATGTGAAGTGTTTTTTGTGTTCCTAATTATTTATAATAATGACTTCGTTTTAAAAGTTCAGCTGAACGTTTATTGATGGGAACAAATCCCTTATTTTGCAAATGCCGGAAAAACATCATATTGTATACAAAACTCCATGCTAATGGCATGATTGCAAAAATCTCATAGGCAGAGGATGCGATGTTTAATCCAGTTAAGACGGTAAGTGCCATTGCTAGGATAAAATCCACCCCTAGCATACAAAGGGTATTATAGAAATCACCACGAAAAATAGAAGGCCAGATTCCAAAAACTAGCGTAGTGAATGAGAAGCCCACCTTTTGGACTTTGACTTCTTGGGTTTCTTTATTTTGCACGACGGCGTAGTTAGGTGGCAAGAACATGTTGTTCATGCCATTATTCCCACTATTATTGCCGTTATCGAATGGATTCATTGACAATTGGACCTTTCTAAGACTTTAAAGTAAATTTGACGACGACTTCGACGTGCGGAGTCTGTGGCATCATATCAACTGGTTGCAGGTAGTCCACGTTATAAGACTTCGTTAGTTGGACCAGATTCTGAGCTAGCGTTGATGGATTACATGAAACATATACAAATTTTTGTGGTTTAGCGGTTAAAATGGCATCAATTAAGTGTTGGTCAAGGCCAACGCGTGGTGGGTCAACCACCAGTGCTGTGGGTTTAAAACCCTCGGTTATCCACTGCGGCATCAAATCCTCGGCACTGCCAAAGTAGTAGGTGGCGTTATCAATATGATTGATTGCTGCATTATGATTGGCGTCGGTGATGGCTTCCTTAATGGTATCCATTCCTCTAACTTCAGAAACTTGGTTTGCTAATGAAAGACCGATGGTTCCTACCCCAGAATATGCATCAATCAAACGATCATCAGAATCAAGATTGAGGGCTGTTCCAGCTAAATCGTAGAGTTTTGGTGTCATGATGCTGTTGAGTTGGAGGAAAGCTCTTGGTGACAACTCAAATGATAAACCATTAATTTTTTCGGTAATACTATCATTTCCAGCTAAATGAACCGTCTTTTCTCCCCAGATCAAAGGTGAGTCACCAGGATTGATGTTTTGCATGACGGAAGTGACTTCTGGAAGGCGATCGGAAATCATTTCTAAGAGTTGATTTTTCTTAATCAACTTGGGCGTGTTAGTGATGAAAACCACCTGCACGTCGTTGGTATTGAGAGCTGCTCGAACTACCAAGGTTTTTAAAATGCCAGAGTGATTGGATTCAACGAACGTTGGGATGTTTAGTTCCTGAACCATTTCGACTAAAGCGTGCATGACCTTCATGGTAAGCGGATACTGAACGGAGCAGGTCTCCATGTCGACCACTTCGTGAGTTCCTTCTTTATATAATCCGGCGATGACTCTTCCGTTTGCTTCAGTTCGAACTTGAAACTGGGCCTTATTACGGTATTCATAGGGATTATCCATCCCGATCGTTTCCCTGACATCATAATGATCATAAGCCCTCGGATGATATCTTCTAAGCGATTGTTTAACTAAATCACGTTTGAATTCCAGTTGCTTAGGGTATGCGAGGTCTTCGAGTTCAAAACCACCAACTTCTCCAGCATATGGATCACGCGGTTTAACCCGAAAGGGACTTTCCTTATCAATTTGAACTAATTTTCCGCGTAGGTATTTAGGTTTAATCTCGGTTACATCAGCTTGAACTAATTCACCAACTAGCGCACCAGGAATAAAAATTAATTTGCGATGAAAATAACCAATTCCCTCACCATTAATTCCGAGACGCTTGATGGTGACCGTAACTCGTTGGTGGAGTTCTACCGAAACATTTGACGATCTTTTTGAACCGTTTCTAACTCTTTTATAACTCATTAGAACTCCTTTTTTCTTCATAACAACGTCTACGTCATTATAGCAGACTCATATATGATACAAAAGTGTTGTATAATCATACTGTTAATTTGTTAAAAAGAAAAGAGAGGTATCAAAATGGCAGTACTAGAAACTAAAAACCTATGCTACGACGCTGATGGACGTGAGATTATCAAGGATATCAGCTGGAGCGTTGATGCCGGAGAGATCGTTACGATCACTGGTCCATCAGGGAGTGGGAAGACAACTTTTGTGAGACTTTTGGCGGATCTTTTGACTCCCAGTTCTGGTGAAGTAATTTTTGAAGGCCAAAACGTCGCTGATTTAAATCCAATTGAGTATCGGAGAAAAGTATCATACGCTGTTCAGCAACCCACCTTGTTTGGCAATACGGTCAAGGATAATCTTGAGTTCCCATATCAGATTCGAAATAAACCGTTTGATAAAGAACATGCGTTAAAAGCACTTCAAACCGTCGATCTAGGTGATGGTGATTTGGATCGGACGGTCGATAATCTTTCTGGTGGGGAACGCCAACGGGTCGCATTAATTCGCAACATCATGTTTGTGCCTGATGTGCTTATTTTAGATGAGGTTACCACTGGCCTTGATGAGAACACCAAGGAAAGTGTGCACAAGATGATTAACTACATTAATCAAAAAGATCACACCACGGTTATCATGATTACTCATGATCAAGGTGAGATTGACCATGCCACCGAGTTAGTCACAATTGTTAATGGACGACTAGTTAAAGGAGATAAAGATGCCTAATTTAATTGTTTCAAATCAAGCGCTCGCATTAACTGGACTGCTGGTCTTAATCGCGTTATTTGTCGGATGGAAAGAAAAGTTGGGCATTGATAAGTCAATTATCATTGCCACCATCCGTTGTGTGGTTCAGTTATTTATAGTTGGGTACGTTTTACGATTCGTTTTTCGGATCAATAACGTTTTTTTAACCCTGATTTTAATCTTAATTATTTTGTTTAACGCCGCTTATAACGCCAAGGGACGTAGTGACGGTATGGAACACGCACTCCCCATTTCCATCATTGCGTTAGGAAGTAGCACGATTGTGGTACTTGCGGTATTAGTCTTTGCGGGAGCAATTAAGTTTATCCCGTCTCAAGTGGTACCAATTACCGGAATGGTTGCCAGTAACTCAATGGTTGCCTTGGGACTGTGTTATCGAAGTATGAATTCCATGTTTAAAGACCGGAGACAGCAGATTATTGAAAAATTAGCTCTGGGAGCCGACGTGAAAACATCCTGTTCTGACATTGTGCGTGACAGCATTAAGACCGGGATGCAGCCCACGATTGATACCGCGATGACCGTTGGACTGGTTAGTTTACCCGGGATGATGGCTGGTTTAATCTTTGCTGGTGTTGATCCGGTTAAGGCCATTAAGTACCAGATCATGGTAACTTTCATGTTGCTTGGGATTACGGCCGTTAGTTCAATCATCGCATGTTACATGGGTTATCATAGTTTTTACACTAAAAATGACCAGCTTAGAAATATGAATTAATAAGTAAGGGCTCTGACTAGGAGTCTTTTTTATTGCTTCTGATAGGATAAATTGATGGAGTGGTTTATAATTCAATTGGGTCAACAGTTAAATTGGAAAAACGAAAAGAGGGATTCTATGAGTAAAATGACAGCAAGTAGAGCACTGGTGAAAGTGCTTGAGAGTTGGGATGTCGACCATTTGTATGGCATCACAGCTGGCTCTTTGAATAACTTATTGAATGCGCTAGATGAGGAAAAAAAGAACATTAAATATATTCAGGTTAGACATGAAGAGGTCGGTTCTTTGGCCGCTTCCGCTGACCATAAGTATACCGGTAAGATTGGGGTTGCCTTTGGTTCGGCGGGTCCTGGTGCGACTCACATGTTTAATGGTTTATACGACGCGAAGGAAGACAATACTCCAATGTTAGCTCTCGTTGGACAAGTTCCCCAACCAATGATGAACACGCGGTTCTTTCAGGAAATGGATGAACTGCCAATGTTTGCTGACGTTTCGGTTTACAACCGCCAGGCGTCAACTGCCGATCAGATACCAAAGATTATTGATGAAGCAATCAGGACGGCCTATCAAAAGAAGGGTCCAGCAGTCGTCATCTTACCGAATGATTTACTTGGAACTGAGATTGACTATGAACCAACTAAGACAGCCAACGTTTCAAGTAGCATTAAAACGGTTCACCCTAAACAAGCTGACGTTGATGAAGCCATTAAGATGATTAAGAAAGCCAAACATCCGGTTCTTTGGTACGGAAGAGGTGCTAAGGGTGCCCGAGATGAGATCGTGAAAGTTTCCGATCAGTTTAGCATGCCAGTCTTGTCCACGGCTCCTGCAACTGGGATTATGCCAAACGACAATCTGAGTTACATGGGTGCTCGTGGTAGACTGGGAACGAAACCCGGATTTGAAGTTTCTCAGGCTGCCGATCTGATTATTATGCTTGGAAACGACTTTCCGTTTGCTCGCTTCATGCCTAAAGATAAGAAAATCATTCAAGTTAATAACAATCTGGCTGATTTGGGTCGTCAGTATCAGGCCAACCTCACGATTCACGGTGATGCCAAGGAATTCTTAGAAATGTTAATTGATTCAGATGTAAAGCTTCCTAAGAGTGATTTCTTAAAAGCCGCTCGAATTGATCGCGAGAATTGGTTAAAATGGCTTGATAGCATTGCGACTGACTACGACGAGGGTCTTAGAGCTGAGACTGTTTTGAAAGCAATCGCTGACCATTCTAAGTCGAATGCGGTTTATGGACTTGACGTTGGAAACAACACCATGCATTCCATTCGTCAACTTCCCTTTAATCAGCAGCAGCAGTTTACCATGTCACCGTGGTTTGGAACAATGGGCTTTGGTCTACCAGCTTCCATTGCTGCTAAACTCTCATATCCTGATCGTCAAGTTTGGTCGATTTCAGGTGATGGGGGATTCGCAATGGTCATGCAGGATGTGATTACGCAGGCCAAGTACAACTTGCCGATTATCAATGTCGTTTTGTCAAACGAACGCTTTGGTTACATTGAACACGAAGACGTTCAATCTGGCATTAGTGATTATGGTGTTGACCTCTATCAAGCGGATTTTGCCCAAGTTGCTGAAGGCATGGGTGCTCATGGCTTTAAAGTTTCAGGTCAAGATGAACTTGATAGTGTCATGGTTGAGATTGACCGAATGCAGGCTGAAGGTAACACGAAGCCGATTGTGATTGACGCTAAGATTAAAGCGTTTGACCCAATTGATACTAGTTTTGTCCCCCTTGACCCAGAAAACTTTGACCAAAAAACGATTGATGCGTACAAGAAACGTTATAACGTTTATGGTCAACCAGCATTGAGCGAGATTTTAAAAAGTTTGAAATAGTGGTTTAAATAAAAATAACCGATCTCGGTTGAGATCGGTTATTTCTTTTGCTTATTTTTTCTTTGTCTTTTCGTCTTCGTCAATATCAACGGCAACCGTTGATTCATCACCAACATCTAACGCTTGATGCTTTAGGTGAGGGAAGATGTATTTATCAGCAAGTCCAGTGATTCCACCTTGGAATAGGAACGCAAAGATCGTTCCTACTCCTAAGTTAGTAAATTGACGAGTAATTGCAAAGGCAACCACTGCCATGACAGTCGGTGGGATGTAGGAAGCCCACATGGCTTTCCCAGCAGCACCATTGAAGTACTTAAATCGCAGGATCTGCATCAAATCATCAGCGGGATGCAAGACTAAGTTGACTCGTTGGTAGATTGAGATGGCGGTTGCAATCAATGCTACCCCGAAGAAATTTAAGAGGACATAGAAAGCGACCATCATCCAACCCTTGGCTTCAGGGAATCCAGCAAAAAATGATACTTTTCCAATTACTGGCAGTGAACCATCCATGAAGAAGTCATCAAAGACCTGGATGAGTGCTGAGAACGGAACCATGAAGATGACGTTTCCAATGGCACGTCCCCAATCCCAGTGACCGACTAAAAAGGCGTTCAAAATGGTAATGGCAACTCCCAAGATTAGAAATGCCCAGAATAAGTTCCAGTGAAATGCATTTCCAAGGTTGGTTTCGGCTGCGGTCCAGTAAGCTGAACCTAGAAAAGATGGATGAATCTTAGCAGTTGTTACTAGAGTCAAAACATTTCCAGCAGAGTTAATTATTAATGAAAGGATAAAGAACATAATTGAAGCTGTCATGGAAATGGTACGTTTGGCTTTTCTATTAGCGGTTTTCTTCGCCATAGTTTCCCTCCACGATCAGATTTTGGTTCAATTATTTAAGATTACCATTAACTTTAACAATTGACTTGCCTTGAACCTTGTCAGTACCAGCTAATACACCAGGTACTTGTTCTAAAGTAAGGATGTTGTGTTGGAAAGGTGTAACCTTAACGGAACCATCTGAAAGTAAAGCAATTGAATCTTCGAAACTGTGGGGGTTAATCATTGAACCCTTGATGGTTAATTGCTTCTTGAAGATTTCGTAAGTGTTCATGTTAAATGTTTGACCTGGTGCACCAACACCAAACATCATAACTTGAGCGCCAGGATTAGTTGCTTCAACAGCTTGTTCTTGGGTTTCAGGCTTTCCAACACATTCGATTACCATGTCGTACTTGTCAGTGATTTTTTCCTTAGTCGTGTTGATAACCTTGTTTAAGTTAAGTTCTTTCTTTTCCCAAGCAAGGTTTTCATCATGTCTACCAGTCATGTCAATGTTCTGGATTCCGTAGATTCTAAGTAGTTGAGCAAACAACTTAGCCATGTATCCATCACCAATGATTAAAGCGTGTTGGTAAGGGGTAATGTTTTCGGTGATCTTCATCGTGTGAACGGCACATGAAAGTGGTTCCATTGAGCATGCAGTTTGAAGTGATAGTTCATCAGGAATGTGGTAAACAACCTTTTCTGGGGCAGTGAAGTAGTCCTCAAGACCACCATCTCTAGTTACACCAACGGCCGATAGGTTTTCACACAATTCGTAGCGGCCAGTGTGACAGTAGAAACATTTGTCACAGTAAATGTTAGGGTCAACAACAACACGGTCACCCTTCTTGAAGTCCTTAACGTTCTTTCCAACTGCGGAAACAACTCCAGAGTTTTCGTGACCTAACACGATTGGAGGAGTAGCATCAGCTGAACCTGGGAGACCATTGTATAAGGCGTGGTCGGTACCACAGATACCAGCGTAGGCAGTTTCAACTAAGACTTCGTCGTCCTTAGGGGTTGGGACATCTCTGTCTTCAATCTCCATGTGTTGCTTAGCTGTCATAACTAAAGCTTTCATTTTTGACATAAGATAACTTCCTTTCGAAAAGTTGATGAATTAATATCGTTACAATCTGAACATAACTGATCGAAAAAAATGGAAAGATTTCTTTCAGGAATATCAGATTTGTTTCCAAGTAATAATGTAAACCGTTTGAAAACTGTTTGCAAGGGCATTCCAGCTTCTGAAATAGATCCAATAAAAATTGAACAAAGAAGAAATTTGATAAGTGAAATAGATAACGGCATTAGAGTGGGAATTAAGCAATTAATTTTAATTATTGTTATGAAAAAATTACGAAAATATTTCACAAAATTATTTTTTTAATTTTCCGTTAAGGCCAGTCTTACTTTCAGGTTAAAATTTACTTTTGGTTAAATTAGTTTAAAATGGACACTACTAAAAAAGAAGGAGAGAACCAAATGGCTTATTTAGAACTAAGAAACATCAAAAAATCCTATTATGTGGATAATCAGGATTTTTATGTTTTAAACGGGATCAGTCTCAACTTCGATCGTGGGGAATTTGTTTCCATCCTGGGAGAATCTGGTGGTGGAAAGACGACCCTTATGAATATTATCGCTGGACTAGACAGTGATTATTCCGGTGACGTTTTAATTGACGGGAAATCGTTAAAAAAAGATACCAGTAAACAACTTGATGAGTATCGGCGCAACACGATTGGTTTTATCTTTCAAAACTTTAACCTTGTGAATCATCTGACCATTAAAGAGAACGTGATGGTCTCTTTAGAAATGACAACTTTAACGCATAAACAACAAGAAGCACGGGCCACTGAGCTTTTAAAAAAGGTTGGTTTGTATGACCACCGTAACAAGTACCCTAATCAACTCTCAGGTGGACAAATGCAGCGGGTTTCAATTGCTCGAGCACTTGCTTCTGACCCAGATATCATCATTGCTGATGAGCCAACTGGTGCCTTGGACGCTCAAAATACCGATGACATCTTGGAACTAATGAACGAAATTGCCGAAGACGGAAAACTGGTAATTGCCGTCACCCACTCTCAGGTGGTTGCCAATTATGGAACGAGAATCGTTCATTTAGCCAACGGGAAGATTGATGAAGATAGGATTTTAAAACCCGCTTACCCGGTTAATAAAACGCAGGCGGACTTTCAGGCGCGTCCGGCCAAACTTGCTTCCATCTTTACGATGGCCTTTGAACACTTTCGTTATAACCTGAAGCGCAACCTGTTAATTATTTTTGGGGCGGCCATCGGCATCTTTTCGGTCATTTTCATGTTAGGTCTCGGCAATGGGGTTAAGGGATACATTAATCATGAAATTTATTCAGAGGTTAATCCCACTACCATTCAGGTTAGTCGAAAACAGAAGCAAGGAGAGGATCCCAACCCCAAAAATTCACTTCTAACCAACCAGGATAACCAACAGTTGCAGGACCTAAAGAACGTCAAAAGTTCAACGTTGGGTAAGTTTTTAGCTGGCGGTCAGTTTAAGGCGGCCGATAAAACCGCTTCCGTTCAGTACATTCAAACGTACTATCAGGGAGCGGTCTTAAAAAAGAACATTAAATCCGGAACGGTTCCCACTAAAGATAATCAGGTATTAATTAACAAGAAGACGGCCCAAAGCTTTAATAAAAAGAGTCCGTACGACATGGCAGGCCAAAAAATTAAGTTGTTTGCGAATGCTCCCGATGATAACGGGCAGCCCCATGTCCTATCAAAAGAGGTTACTGTGAGTGGGGTGACTAGTGACGTGAACCCAATGGCACTTGTTAGTTCCAACACGATGAAGTCAATGTTTAGTGAGGCTACAATGAAGTACGAACCGAACTTTGCCGCGGTGAACATTGCGGGTGGAGTTCCCAACGTTCAGCCGGTTCAAGATAAGATTAAGGCGTTGAAGGGGCCCAACCAACAAACCAAGTACCAAATTACTGGTGCGGGGGCGATTGTATCAACACTGAACACTTACATTAACGTCGCTGTTTGGGTTCTAGCAGGAATTGCGGCAATCTCGCTCCTTGTGTCAGCAATTATGATCATCGTGGTGCTCTACATTAGTGTTGCCGAACGAACCAAGGAGATTGGGATTCTAAGGGCACTTGGTTTTACCAAGGGCAACATTCGAAACCTATTCTTCTCTGAAGCCTTTATTCTGGGGGTCTTCTCGTCCATCTTTGCGGTTATCATCGCCTACCTAGCCGAATGGGGTGCGGATACAATCTCAAGTGGAGCGATTAAGTACGCAATTGTTCAAATTTCACCGGCCAATGCCATTATCGGGGCACTAGTCTTTGTTATTATTTGTTTACTAGCAGCACTTGCTCCAGCAGCCAAGGCCGCTAAATTAGATCCAATTGTGAGTCTGAGTTCCGAATGAAAAGCAAAAAATTAATTAAGCTATTGCAATTATAGGAAAGTTGGACCAAACTAACTTCTAAACCAAATAAGAGCTATCCCGTTAATTCGGGATGGCTCTTATTCATTAGGAATTACTAAATTGTAATGGAGGGGTTCATTTTGAGAATTGGAATTGCGGCAAACGTTAACCGGATTAAGACGCTTAACTATAACCTTGATTACGCCAATTATACTGCTCAAGTTTTTATTGATTTACTGCAAAAACACGGCATTCTGCCTGTTATTATTCCCATGGCTGAGCTTGATATGATTTCCGAATACGTTGACTTAGTTGACGGCTTAATTATTCCTGGTGGTCAAGATGTTCAACCGGAATTATTCCACGAAAAATCAGTCGAACCAGACGATGCACACTATCGACCCCATGATGAGTGGGAAATGGGACTGATTAAAGAAATGGTGCGCCGGAGAAAACCACTTTTAGGGATCTGTCGAGGGCTTCAAGTTTTAAACGTAGCTTTTGGTGGTAGTCTTTATCAAGACATTGCCACTGATTTACCCAAGTCTAACGTTCAACACGTGAAACACGACGATCCAAAGCATAATTTTCATGAGGTGCAAGTGAAAGCCAAAAGCCAGTTAGTCCATTCCGTTGGCGATCTTCTCGTTGTGAACTCAATTCATCATCAGGCCCTAAAAAAGGTCGGAAATAGTTTGACCGTCACGGCCAAATCTTCCGATGGCGTCATCGAAGCGGTTGAAAATGATGATGCTAGTATCATGG
Organism: Fructilactobacillus sp. X8R2C1; assembly: GCF_059900955.1. Taxonomy (NCBI): domain Bacteria; kingdom Bacillati; phylum Bacillota; class Bacilli; order Lactobacillales; family Lactobacillaceae; genus Fructilactobacillus; species Fructilactobacillus sp. X8R2C1. Next base: position 84,404 of record NZ_JBWXVI010000003.1, on the reverse strand, counting down.
GAATCCAGTGGCACCCAGAATTATTGTGGCAAAACGATCCAAAAGAGGAACAGTTGTTTTTGGACTTCTTTGAGCGAACCAGTAATCAATAAATAGCGAAAACCACCTTGATAGAAATATCAGGGTGGTTTCTTTGTTACTTGTTGTTTTCAAAGTATTCTTCATCGTGATTGGTGCTGTGACTGAGTTCGACCATCTTGCCGGTTTGATTGTAAACGAGCCACTCGGCGAGGTTCACGACGTGGTCACCGATCCGTTCGAGCAATCGGATGACCATTAAGTAGCTTAGGGCCGCTTGCGCCGTCTTACTGTTCTTTTTCAGGGATTCAGTTACTAACTTTCTGGTGGAATGGTAATACTTGTCAATTGATTCATCCTGGTCAGCAATTTTCTTGGCTTCCGAGGCATTGCCCTCAAAGAAGGCCTCTAGTACCTGTTCTAACATTGAACGGACTTGTTCAGTCATTTCACTGATGACTTTTTCGACCGCCGGGATTCGTTCATGGCCCTTGGCGTTAATGGTTTCTCTCGCAATCGTATTGGCGTGATCGCCGATTCGTTCAATGTCAGTACTGGCCTTTAAAATACTGATAATTTGACGAAAATCACTGGCAACGGGTTGCTGGAGTGCGATCAGTTGTAAGGACTGTTTCTCTAAATCCATTTCTTCGTTGTTGATTTTGGGGTCCTCCGCAATGATTTTGCGTGCGAGGTCCTTATCATGATCAATGAAAGATTTGGTGGCTTGATAGATTTGTTCACTACTGTCAAATCCCATTTCCATGAAGTGTCCTTTAAGTTTCTTTAATTCATCATCAAATAATGCTCCCATAGTCATTCTCCTTATCCAAATTTTCCGTTGAGATAGTCACTTGTTTCTTGCTTATCAGGATTCATAAACATTTTTTTGGTTTTGCCTACTTCCACTAGTCGACCGTTCAGCATGAACGCCGTTTTGTCTGAGATCCGAGAAGCTTGTGACATGTTATGAGTCACGATGATGATCGTATACTTGTCCTTGATGTTTAGGAGGGTGTCCTCAATCATCTGACTCGAAATAGGGTCGAGCGCGCTCGTTGGTTCATCCAGTAAAATCACGTCTGGTTGAATGGCCAAGAGTCTAGCAATGCAGATTCGTTGTTGTTGTCCTCCAGAAAATGAAAGCGCACTTTTATGAAGTTTGTCCTTAACTTCATCCCAGATAGCCGCCTGCTTTAGAGATTCTTCAACGCGTTCGTCCAATAATTGCTTATCCTTAACGCCAGCTAATTTTAAGCCAAAGGTGACATTATCGTACACGGAAAAGGGGAAGGGATTGGGTTGCTGGAAAACCATTCCGACTTCTTTTCGGAGTTCCACGATGTCTTCTTTTGGACCATAAATATTGTGACCATTGAGCGTGAAGCTTCCCGTGATGGTAATGTTTGGAATAAGATCATTCATTCGGTTTAAACAACGGAGGTATGTCGACTTTCCGCATCCAGATGGTCCAATTAGGGCGGTAATCTCATTTTGTTTGAAGTTTAAATTAATGTCGTGCAACGCTTTTCGCTTTCCATAGTACAAATTGACGTTTTCAGTTTTGATAATCTCTTTTGGTTCCGTTTTAGTTGTCATTTACTTCTCCTTAACCGAAGTTGCCGGAAATGTAATCCTCAGTGGCTTTGACCTGTGGTCTGGTGAAAATGTCAGCTGTTTTAGCGTACTCCATGACGTGTCCAAGATGGAAGAAGGCGGTATAGTCACTGACTCTGGCAGCTTGTTGCATGTTATGGGTCACGATGATAATCGTATATTTTTTCTTTAACTCTAGAAGCGTTTCTTCAATCTTAGAGGTTGAAATGGGATCAAGAGCACTCGCTGGTTCGTCTAACAACAAGATGTCAGGTTGCATGGCGATTGAACGAGCGATACAGAGCCTTTGAGCCTGTCCACCAGATAATTCAAGGGCGCTTGTATCCAGCTTGTCTTTGACTTCGTCCCATAGTGCAGCGGCTTTTAGACTTTGTTCTACTCGTTGATCAAGTTCCTGTGGATCTTTTACGCCATGTTTTCTAAGCGCAAATTTAATGTTCTCACGAATGGTTTTGGCAAAGGGGTTGGGGTGTTGGAAGACCATGCCAATGTTTTTTCGAAGGACGTAAACGTTTAATTTTTTTTGGTTAATGTCTACGTCTCTGTACATGATTCTACCGGTAACGTTTGCCACACCATCATTCATTCGATTGAGACAGCGAAGGAAGGTTGATTTGCCAGATCCCGAGGCTCCAATGAGGGCGGTGATCTTGAACCTTGAGAATGCCAGCGAAGCATCAAAGGTAGCCTGCTTTTTACCGTAGAAGACGTTCACGTCCTCGGTCTCAAGGGCCATTTCTCCTGGTGGTGTAATAATTTGATGGTGGTCTAAATCGTAATTTTGTTGAGCCATGTTTTAACCTCGCTTTTTTCTAGAAGTCCCAGTCATCTTGCGGTAAGCCCAGTTACCTAAGAACCGAGACGACAGGTTAAAGACTAAGATAACAATGATAAGAACCGCTGAGGCGCCGCTTGAAACAACGTGTGCGTCTGGAACAATTCCCTCGGTATTTAGTTTCCAGATATGAACTGAAAGGGTCTCAGCTGGACGCATGGGATTTAGGAAACTGCTGGGATTGAAAGGATTCCAGTTGGTGTAACTTACGATTGGGGCACTTTGACCAGCAGTATAAATCAAGGCGGCGGCTTCTCCAAAGATTCGACCAGAACTAAGGATGACACCGGTGATGATACCCGGGATCGCGAGGGGTAGCACAACTCCAGTAATGGTTTTAAACTTGGAGAGTCCAAGCGATAACCCGGCTTCTCTTTGTAACTTTGGCACCTCTTCGATGGAATCTTCGACACTTCTGGTAAGGAGTGGCAGGTTGAAGATGGTTAAAGCAATCGCTCCTGACAGAATGGAGTAGTCAAGTTGAAACTTGATTACTAGCACCAAGTATCCAAACAGACCAACGACAATGGAAGGCAATGAACTTAGAACCTCAATGGCCGTTTTAACGAGCGTTGTGAGCCAGTTGTCCTTGGCGTACTCTGCCAGGTAAATTCCGGCCCCAAGACTGATTGGCAGCGAGATGATGATCGTCAGTATTAGCAGGTAGACGGAATTAAAGAGCTGATCTCTAATTCCACCGCCGGCACTGATCGAACTGGACGTGGTGGTTAAAAACTTCCACGAGATATCGGGTAAACCAGTGATAAGGATGTAACCAAGTAAGAAGATTAAGATCAGAACTACGACCACGACTAAGGCCCAGATGGTCCCAATGGCGAACTTATTAATTTTTTTGGCATTTATTTTCATTTTTTAAATGCACTCCTCTTTCCAATTAGTTTTACGATGACGTTGAATACTAGTGACATTACTAGTAAAACTAAAGCCAATGTCCACAAGGCGTTGTTAGGCAAGGTTCCCATGATGGTATTGCCCATTTGAGTTGTCAATTGACTGGTTAAAGTTGCAGTTGGACTTGTCAAGCTGGTTGGCATGAGGACTGCATTTCCGATGACCATTTGAACGGCTAGTGCCTCACCAAAGGCGCGCGCCATTCCGAAGATCATCGCGGTAAGGATTCCCGGAGTGGCAGCCCGTAAGACCACTTTGTACATCATTTGCCATTTAGTGGCTCCAAGTGATAGGGCAGCACTCCGATAGTCTCGTGGAACGGCCTTTAAAGCATCAACTGACATTGAGGTGATGGTCGGAAGAACCATGACGAACAAAACGATGGTAGCTGGTAAAATCCCAGAACCGGTTCCCCCAAACACCGTTCTAACGATGGGAATCAAGACCATTAGGCCGATGAAACCATAAACAACGGATGGAATTCCAACGAGTAATTCGATTACTGGTTGCAGAATCTTTTGCCCTCGTTTGGGCGCAATTTCGGTCATGAAAAGGGCCATGGCAATCGCAAATGGGGTGGCAAGAATGGCGGATAGTAGGGTGACCGCAAATGAGGTGACGATCATTGGAAGTGCCCCAACTTCTGGTTTCCCATTTGGTCCCGTTTGACTTGGATTCCAGGTTCCCTTAGTGAAGAAATCGATGATACTGACGTGATCGGAAGTAAAGGTCGCCAGTCCCTTGGTGGTGATGAAGAAGAGGATGGTAATGACGAGGATGCCGATCAGGCCGATACATATGAGACTGATAAAATGACCAACCTTATCTTGATGAGTTTCTTTTGATGGTTTCAGTAATTTTTCTTTAATGTCATTCATATAAAAACCACTTTCATAATTATTTAACCGCTTGAACTTGACCTTCAGCATTCTTTTCAAATTTCATGTTTTTAACTTGAATGTATCCGATCTGCTTGACTAATTTCTGTTGAACATGATCTGAAAGCATGTAATCAATAAATTTTTTGGTGGTTCCAGTGGGCTTGCCCTTGGTATACATGTGTTCATACGACCAGATTTTCCAATTGTTATGTTCCACGTTAGGGTCGGTTGGTTGCACCTTATCGATGGAAATACTTTGCGTTTTATTGTTTAAATATGGAAACGAGAGGTAACTAACCGCACCGGGAGTCGATGAGACAATCTGTTGCACCGTTCCGTTTGAGTCTTGTTGCTGAGCGTTGACGGCTTTTTTGCCCTTTAAAACGGATTGTTCAAAGGTCATCCGGGTTCCACTTCCCTCGACCCGGTTAATCACCACGATCTTGACGTTATTTCCGCCGACCTGCTTCCAATTGGTGACTTTACCAGTGAAGATTTGTTCAAGTTGTTTCATTGAGAGATTTTTCACTCCCACTTTTTTATTGGCAACCGGGGCAATTCCAACAACGGCAACCTTATGATCAACTAAATCTTTAGCAGTAACACCTGGTTGTTGGGAAGCAAAGACATCTGAATTACCAACATTGACGGCTCCCTGTTGGATTTGGCTTAGGCCAGTTCCAGATCCACCACCCTGGACGTTAATGTTAACTTTCGGGTTACTAACCTGATACTCTCGACTCGCTTGCTCGACCAGTGGTTGAAGTGCCGTGGAGCCAACGGCGGTAATCTTATTACCGTTTTTGGCCTTGGTGGAAGATGATGATCCGCACGCGGCGAGTCCCAGCGCCAGCAGTCCACACGTTAATATCAATGCAACCTTTTTCTTTTTGCCTAATGACATGGACGAAATCTCCTTTGGTTTAAATGGACATTATTTTGTTTACGAACCAAGTATATAAGGTGAATGTAAATGTTAAGTAAATTTTACGGGCTTTTTATGTAAATGTTTGGTAAAGCCAAAAAGACCCCCTTCAAGTACTATTGAAGGGGGTCTTAAATAACGGTGTTATTAAAAACAAACTAAATGGACAGCCATGCCATCCATCCCGGGTAGAAGAAGTCGTAGAGGTTGTTACACAGCATGATGGCCTCTTGCTCGTTATACCGATGTTTCAAAATGTCACAAAAAGTAGCATAAAACGAGAACACGTGAAAATGCAGTTCCTGGTAGTTAAACTTAAAGCTAACAGTGATGATGTTACGTTCTTGCATGATCCCAATGGAGTTAGCAATTTTTTGGGTAAAGTATTTCGTTAGCATTTCGGCTAGATTGTCGTACTTCGACCCCTCTGATTTAAAAAGAATTAATTCCTTATACTTCGGATTAGCGTAAAGGGTGTGGATGATTGGATTCATATTCAAAATGTTTTGTTTCCACACCGTTTGAACGCTGGCTGGACTGATTTTAGCCATTCCCTGATTAAACTGATTCTCATATTCGTCTTTTAATTGCTTGATAAAGGGATTAAGAATTTCATCTAGAATCGCATTCTTTGATTCAAAGTGTTTGTAAAAGGAACCGGTTGTCCGGTTAGCGTTTCGGCAAATTTCACGAATCTTTGTCTTATCAAACCCGTTTTTTAGAAAGGCCTTAAACCCGGCCTCTAGTAGTAGGGAATGGGTTTTATCCTGGTTACGAACGTTTGCCATGAAAATTCCTCCAGTGGATTGATTGCTCAATTTAAGATAACAGTGTTATATTAAGTGAGTATTATTTGTTTAATGATGGTCAACTTAACTTCGGATGATGTTTCAAAGGAGAAAAACAATGATAAAAAAGTTTAAGTTAAGTATAACAGCAATTTTAATCTTATTTTGTGTCATCGTGCTAGTTGGTTGTGGCAAAAAATCAGGAGATGAACGGGCCAACCATAAGCTGAGAGTGGTTACCTCAACTAATTTTTATGGTCAAATTGCGAAAAATGTTTTGGGAAATCAGGGGAGCGTTCAGCCGATTATTAAGGGAAGCGGTGACCCACACGATTTTGGATCCTTCAACGAGTGATGCGAATCAAGTTGCAAGAGCAGACGTGGTCGTTGAAAATGGCATTGGATACGACGATTGGATGAAAAAGCTGGTAAAGAATGGAAGTGATCAGACGTCGGTTGTCAACGTTTCAAAGGTGATGAACCGAAAAGATGGAGATAACGAGCACATTTGGTATGATCCTGACACCGTTAATAAGCTCGTCTACCGACTCGCAGACGTCTACAGCAAAAAACAACCGAATCACAAACGTTATTTTCATGATAATGCCAAGCGGTATTTAAAAGAATATGAACCAGTTAAGCAGCAGGCGGAAAAGGCACGAGATAATCTGAACGATCACCAGTTAAATCGCAAGGTCGACGTCAGTGAACCGGTTTTCGATGATGCCCTTCAGTACATGGGATACAAGGTAAATGACTCTGATTTTGCCAATGCGACCGAGAAAGAGGTTGATCCGTCACCTAAGAGTATTCAGAGCATCAGGGATGATATCACTCACCATCGGATTGCTTTCTTTGTTGATAACACGCAGGCTGACAGTAAAATGGTCAAGAGCCTCGTCAAGTTAGCTAAGGATCATGATGTGCCGGTTGTAAAATTGACCGAAACGATTCCTGAAGATAAAAACTACTTGGAGTGGATGGATGATGCCTATCAGCAGGTGGTCAAAATTCAAAATAATGAAATAAAAAACAAATAAAATGACATCCAAGCCCGTTAATGGTTTGGATGTCATTTATTATTGTTTATTTAATTTCGCTTCAAATTCATAACCAAAGCCACGGATCGTTTTGATTAAGACGGGCTCTTTGGGATTAGGTTCAATCTTGTCCCTTAGATGACTGATGTGCATTTCAAGCATGCGGGAAGATTGGTCAATGTAAAGATCGTTCCAAACGCCGTTTAGGATTTGTTCACGACTCAGGATCCGTTTAGGGTGAGTCAGAAAGTACTCTAAAAGCTTGAATTCCTTAGGCGTTAGTCGGAGCGAAGTACCGTTTTTGGTGGCAACCTTCTGATCTAAATCAACGTCGATGTCAGAAAAGTGAAATCGTGGCTTGACCTTCTTATTTTTTTCCTGCTTTAGACTATTATTTTCGTCTTGGTAGAAACGGGCGCGATGTTTCATCCGGAGCATGACTTCGTCAGGGTTGTATGGTTGGATGATGTAGTCGTCGATGCCAACTTTAAATAATTGATCAACGATGCCCTCGTCCTTTTTTTCTCCCAGGGCGAGAATTGGAAGTGAGGCCGTTTGGCGGATTTTAGGGATAAGTTCGATCAACTTTTGAGCTGCAACGGTACTTAGGTCCCAAATAATGGCCTGTTCTTTGTACTTTTGAATGGATGATAAGAGGCTTGAAACATCGTATAAATCGTCGACAAAGTACCCATTGTCATTAAAGGTTTGGTTGAAACTAAGTGCTAATGATAATTTTTCAGTCACTAAAACAATGTGATTCATGGCACCATCCCGATTAAAAATCACGCTTCTCTTTCTTCACTCATTATACAGTTTTATGGCTGATAATCGTAACTTTAACGTTTTCACGTAACTAAGCTACTTGGAATCAGAATGTCGGTTCTCTTTTTCCTGTCGTTTTTTGGCTCGATGAAGACTCACTAAGACGGTAATGATGGTTACCACTACGAAAACGACCACCATCATTATGACGAGCCAGATAAACGTGCTTAAATCCATGACGTCCATTCCCTTCGTTAATGATTGGTTTTATTTTAACACGACCGAAAAGATTAAGTTTTAAGGAAATCACAAATTTATAACTTAATTGATTGTGATAAAATGACTAAGAAGGGGTTTGATGCATATCATGAATGATACAAACGACGCTAATACTACTAACTACTTAGATATCGTAAAAAGATTAGTTTTTGATGAAAAAATTGAATACTTGTTTTGGGGAGCCATGACCACCCTGGTTTACTTTGTCAGTCGATTCGTTTCGATGAAGATTTTTACCAGTGATTTTACTCCCGTCTTAATTGCCCAAGTTCTGTCGATTGCGTTTGCTTTTGTGGTGAACAAATACTTTGTTTTTAACAGTGGAACGCAGTCCAAGACACTTCAGGCTCAGATCGTTAACTTTGTTTCGGGACGATTGTTTGTTTTAGTCCTCGACTTTTTGATGACTTACGTAATGATCGATAAGTTTCCGCAATTTTTCATTAAGGTTTTATTTTTAGATCACTTAAACTATTCGGCTTGGCTATTCCAACTTCCCGTTGTTCACGGGTTGATTGGGAGTCCCACGTTGTTTAACAGTTTTATCTGTGTGGTTGGAACACAAATCATGGCCATTGTGATTAATTACTTTGTTTCTAAGTACTTTGCTTTTAAATAAAATCAAAAAAGCATCCACTTTTTCTAGGTGGGTGCTATTTGTTTGCGATGTAATCCAAAATCTTGAATAAATCGAGATGGTTCTGTTTTGAAATTGGGTGGTTAATGATGGTGTTTTTAGACTGACTTAAAACGGACCCAGTAAGGTAAGGGTAGTCGTTAATTGCCATTTCGGTGACGTTGTCGTGGTTGGGTTCAAGGTGAAACTGGAGGCCAACGAGGTTATCCTTTACAAATCCCTGATTAACGAGTTGATCACTTGAGTACAATAACGAGGCACCATCTGGAATCTGAAACGTTTCCTCATGCCAGTGGAGCACTTCTAGTTGGTTGGATAATCCGGAGATGAGTTTTGTTTTTAAGTAGACGGGAGCAAACCCAACTTCCTTAGTGTGCGAGTCAAAGACGGAAGCTCCTAGAACTTTGGCCATTTGTTGGGCACCAAAGCAGGCGCCAAAGACTGGTTTTCTTTGGCTAATCACCCGTTTGATTAGTTCTCGTTCGGATTTGATCCAGTTTGTGTCGTCGTTGACGCTCATTGGGCCGCCTAAGATTACTAACATGTCGGTTGTAGCAGCGTCTGGTAGCACCTTAAACTGGGAAGGATGATAAACGAACATCTGGTAATGGTTGTGATGAATCCAGTCGGAGATTGCTCCAGGTCCCTCATCAGAAGTGTGTTGCAAAATGCTTACTCTCATTATTGTTGTTCCTCTTGAATTGACCGTGATAATAAAAAAATAATGCCATTTGGCATTATTTTAGTAAATTACATCATTCCGCCTTGCATACCGATCATGGCCGCAATGGCTGCGACGATCATCTTGAACAATCCCATTACGATGAATGCAACGATGATTCCAAAGGCAATTGTGAATGCCATTTGCATTGATGATTTCCAGGCTGCCTTGTCTCTACCACCGAGGAACTTGTAGAACAACCATGCTAGAGCGATTAGAATGATCAAAATCACAACTAATGCAACAATTGAAATGATTAAACTTTCTGTACCCATTAATTTTCACCTCACAAACATAAGATTATATATATTTAGCATGAACTTTTAGGGTTAAATGTGCAAACATATTACTTAATTTTGAAGGAATCTATAAGAATCTTAAAATATACTTACGGTAAGTCATTTTAGTAACTTTTTGGTGTCGACGGTGCTATCTTAGCAGTTGAAACATCATAAAAATATCAAGGGAGCTCTTCAAAGATGAAAATGAAGAAAACATTATTTACGTTAGCTGCCGTAGCTAGTGTGGGATTGGTACTTACTGGTTGTGGAGAAAGCAAGAGTAGTTCTAAGTCAAGTTCGTCATCAAATATGTCGAGTAGCAGTAGCGAAAAAACAATGAGTAAAAAAGACATGAAGGAAACCAAGGGCGATAAGTCAATGGACATGAATATGCAAATGAAGCATAAGATGAACCTACCAACTGACTTAGCTGCCGCTAAAAATCCTAAGTTTAAGGTTGGTTCTGAAGTTAAACTATCAGCTAACCACATGAAAGGAATGAAAGGTGCTAAGGCTAAAGTTACCGGAGCATATGATTCACCACTTTATGTCATCGATTACAAGCCAACCGATGGTAAGGCTGAAGTTAAAAATCATGAGTTCGTTACAAAAGACCAACTTAAGGCTGATAAACAGGGTGCTACCTTGAAAAAGGGCGAAAAAGTCACCGTTGAAGCTGACCACATGCCCGGCATGAAAGGTGCTCAGGGGAAGATTGTTAAAGTTTGTGACGGTCCTGCCTATGCTGTAACATTCAAACCAACTAATGGTGGCAAAGAATACGTTAACCATCAATGGGTTAGCCAAACTGAAATGAAAAAATGCTAATTTAAATTAGTTCAAAAATACTAGGACATTGTCCTAGTATTTTTTTATTTTAGATGAAGTTGTAACCGATGGCACCAATTAAACCAATAATCGCGGCAATTAAATACCACGTAGTCTTCTTGTTTTTGCCGAACATGCCCCATAAGAGTTCATCAATAAAAACGATTAAGACCGTGATTAGTAAAATATTGAAGTGGGCGAACATGATGGCAATTACCAGGGCAATGCCACAGATGAGATCGTTAATGTTTCGTAGAACGTTGCATTTGTTTTTCATTTTTTCTCCATTAATAGTAGTTTGAAGTTTAATCAGTGATACTAATCATATTACTTCAAATGAGTTTTAGATAACATCACCTGAAACCAAAAAAATTCCTTAGCCCATCCAAGCTAAGGAATTTCTTATAGGTACTGTGATTTTTTGAGTGCTTCTTGAAGAGCTTTAGGACAAACGTTAATGGTTTCGGTGACCTTTAAGTGGTTGTTACTAGCGGCCTCCACGATTTTGGCAATGTCATTAACAGCCATTTTACCCTCTAGGGCATAAGCAATGTGGACAGCAAATTCGTAAAAGTTATGAGAATCCTGCATCTCCATTTGCACGGTATTGTATAGTTTTTGATCATTTATAAAAACATCGTTTCCAGTACAATGAATCATAAGCACGCCTCCTTTATTATATTATAATAATTATAATCAAATAAGTTGAATAATCAAATAATGGGATTATAGTTCATCAAAATTCACGAACACTGAGGGAATTGGTGAACGGGAATTGTTGAGTGACCGATATCCCGTGCCGCAATTAATTGATTTTTTTATTTATGTGCCTTAGCCCTTTGATTGAGCTAACCAGTATGTGATAATGTAAACGTAAGAAAATCTTAATATTTATTTAATTGGGGGAACTAGTATGAATGAATGTCCTAATTGTCATTTTAATAACAAGCTAGGCGCAAAGTTTTGTGTCAAGTGTGGAACTAAGTTGACTGACAACAGTCAAACGAGCAGTAACAAGGTACATAATGAAGCAAAAAAGCAGCAGCCCCGTAATTCACAGGCTGAAGTTTCCAACGGGTTAACCAGCGTGTTTAGTTATTTCATTGAATCGATTAAACATCCAGTCAAATATGAGGCTGCTAGTGAGAAGTATCTGGGATATATCTCGCTTGGAATCTTCGCCGTTTTGACCTGGCTAGTTTCGTTTATTTTAGCAATGAGAATGAAGAGTGGACTGGCCTCTGAATCAGTTCCATACTCACTTATTCATAAGATGGATGGCGTCATTAACACGAGTGTAATGGGACTAGGACTGATTATTGCCGTAATCGGTCTGTTAGCTTGGATTTTAGGCTATGTCGGAGTTCACTTCATTATGAACAACAATATGAGCCTTAGTGATTATACGAATGAGTACGGTAAATTTTTAAACGTTGGAATTATTTTACTGTTAGTGGGTTTGCTTCTATCAGCCGTCATGCCCGCTGGAATTTTATTTTTAATTGGTCTCTACGTGGTCGACTTGGCCATCACCATTTCGGGTTGGGCGTTAATTTATGAAATGCTCTTTTCTAAGAATTTTGGGTCGATTGATAGTTTCTATGTTTTATTGATTGTAACGGTTATCGTGGCAATCATTTCCGCTGTCCTAGTAGCTATTTTGGGTAATAGCCTGGGCTCTCAACTTCAAACGCTGACTCAAGAGACCATTAACAACTTTGCTGCTAACTTTGGGCAGGGATACTAGGAGGAGTCAAAATGAGTGAAGAAGCGTCTTTTTGTCCCAATTGTGGACACCGAATTAATGCAAATGATGAGTTCTGCCCCAATTGTGGGTATAAACTAACTCCTAATGGATCACCAAAAGGTCAAGCAGGACCAAGTCGCAAGACATCAGGGAGTCGGCCCCTGCGTCAGACAAGTAACGTTAATCGTCCGCGAAAGCAAAAGAAGATGAAACCACTTACTAAAGTGATTTGGGTAATTGTGGTGGTCTTGGTAGTGGTACTTATCGGTGGTTACTTCTTTGGAAAGAATTACTATTCAAAAGCTAATCAAGTCGACCGGGTCATCTCAGCGATTAAGAATGATCAGGAAAAGAATTTAGCCAATGTGTCGGAAACAAACGACCCGAACTTTAAGATTAGTGGGAAAGCGATGAAGCCAACCATTAATTATTATGCTAGTAATAAGGACCAGTTATCAAAGCTTAGGAGTCAGTTCATGCGCGATAACGATAATCCGGTGACCGACAGCCTGCAATTTAAGCAGGACGGTAACACCTGGTTAGTTTTCCCTAAGTATAAACTGATGGTCAAACCCATTTATTCTAGTATTTCCACTAACCTGAATGGCGTCTCGTTGAGTGTGAACGGCAAGCAAATTACCAGCAACATGGGCAGTCAAAAGGTTAAGAAGATTGGGCCACTTGCACCAGGCCTTTATAACATTACCACTGCCGGAAAAGTCAATGGCCGTGAATTGCACAATAATGGTCAATTCGACTGGATTGATGGTGCCAGTTCAGCGTCCTTACCACTTCGAATTATCACCTTTACAGTGAAAGGGCAACCGGGATCAGACGTGTTGATTCAAAACAAGAAGGTTGGAACGATCGGTGACAATGGGAGCTTTAAGCTTTCTGACTACCCATTTAGTACGAACATGAACGTTCAAGTTCAGATGAAGGGCAAGTCCGGTAAATTAATTCAGAGTAAACCCTATAATTTAAAAGACAGTGATAATAACAACACGATTGAACCGAAGTTTGATGGGATTGCCACGAAAGATCAGGCTGATCAGGTCTTGAATCCGCTCTGGACTCAGGTGAGTGGTGCCGGTAACGACGTTGATATTTCCCATTTCTTTGACGGTGGAAATGGTAGTCCTGCTTGTCAGGATATGCTTAAGATGGTCAAAAGTTATAATGACAACGATAAAATTGAGTCATTTGAAACTAGTGAAAGGACCGAATCGGTAGCACCTTATGATAGTGGGGAGACGCAAGTCACTTATCAGGTCGATTATACTTTCGATAACAATGACGACGATGACAATAGTTCGGTTCGTCACCAGACGTTTGAATACAATGCCATCTTGGTCAAAAATCCTGGCAGTGATGATTCTGATGATCTTCCGTTTATCATCAAGAGTAACCAGTCAGTTAAGAAAGTATCGGATAGTACCGATAACGATTAATAGTAATTTAGAAAAGAAACGAGCATTCTGTGCTACGTTTCTTTTTGTTTGGTGTATGTTATGATTTCCTCAATATTATAAAAGGATGGAAATTAGATTGGCAGAAAAACGTAAATCACATAAATTCTTGGCCTTTTTACTCGTGTTGGAAATTATCATTGTGATTGTGGTCGGAGTTTCCGGGACAAAGTATTATTCAAAAAAAGCCAGTGGTGACCGCTTGGTGAATGCCCTGCGTAATCACGAACAAAAGCAGGTGATTGCCGGAATCAAAATTGACGGGCAAACGGGTACTCCAAGTGAAGAGGCCCTTCAACCCCTTGTTAACGATTTCGATCAAAATTCCGAAGCAGTTAATCGGCTCAAGATGCAGATTAACGGTGAAAAAGTGGCTGAAAGCAACTTGGTTTATAAACAAACGGGGAAGAATTTCCTGGTATTTCCACGTTATCAACTGGTAGTTAAACCAATTGGTCCTAAAATTAAGACCAATCTTTCAGAAGCCAACGTGACAATTGATGGAAACAAAGCAGGTAAAACGGATGGTAATGGGGAGCTGAACGTGAAGTCACTCATCCCGGGAGTTCATCAGATTGAGGCGACTGCCAAGGCTGGTGGTAAACAGCTTAAGACTTCCGGTCAGTTTAGTCTGATGAAGTCATCTGATACGGCGCACCTGACGTTTAACGTGGTTTCGTTTGGGCTTCAAAGTGTCCCAAACGCCATCGTCTACGTTGACAATCATCCGGTTGCTCAAATTGGTGAAAACGGCAAGGCGAAGGTCAATAATTTACCCATTGGTGATGATTCATCAATCTGGGCCACTCTGAGTGTTGACGGCAAACCAATGAAAAGTGATGTTCAGTACCTCGGGATGAAGAATAATCACTCTGAGATCAAACTCCCGTTTAAAAAGCTCGTTGATAAAAAGGCAGCAACTGGTCTGCTTAAAGCCGTGTGGGAGCCACTGAACCATGACGTTTTTGACGAAAAGTCAGCTGATCAAGTTCAGTACGACCAAAACTTTGTTGGAGGAAAAAGTAACCCAGCCTATAATCAGATGATTACGATTGCGAAAAAGGATCATGAACCAGATGTTAAAGATCTTCAAATTAAGGTAAACGTTAAAAGGGTTACAAGTATTGGTGAGGGGAAAGCCACCGTTGACTTTGCGGTTCAAACTGATTCAACTAACGATCAGGGCCAAAAAGCGTCAAAAACGACCAATTATCGGGCTGATGTTAAGCAAGATGTTAATAATCAACTCAAACTTAAGGGTCTGGATGAGGTTAAATAAAAAAGGAAACCAATTATGGCTCCTTTTAGTTGACGTTTGCTTTAATAAATTTGGCAATGATTTCGGCCATCATTTTGTAAGTAGTCGAATTAGGGTGAAGACGATGGTCATGTAGTCTTGTTCTATAATTATCGTCGTCGACAATGGTCGGTGCCACCTTACGCCAGTTCAGATACGGAATGTTATTTTGGCGGTAGACGGTGGTTAAGCCGCAAAGGAGCTGCCCAAACGTGTAGTGGGCAAGTCCCTCAATGTTGTAGTTATCGGTGCCACCATCGAAGCGGTTCAATGGAAGGATTCCCAGAATTTGAATGGACGGATTTTCGATCTTGATTTGCTGGATGTTTTCATTTAACATCCTTTTAACGACTTCTAAAGTATCGTAGCGGTGGGCAAAATCGTTGGTACCATAAAAGATCGTGGCGATGTCGTAGTCACCAAAATTGTTGTGGTTAACCTGATAGGTTAAGTCCAGCTCACAATTTCCGGTAATGGTACCAGCATTCTGGCCCGCGTTTTTGATGAAGTTAAATGGTAAAATTTGACCTAAATAATAGGGCCAATTGTGCACTAAATCTTTTTCTCCGTCAAAACCACGAGTTAACGAGTCACCTAATAATATGATGTTGTCTTCATTAATTGATTTCATTTTTTAAACCTCGGTTGTGAATTGTGATACTATCATTTTACTGCTAAGTCAATTGACATGGGCATTTTATTATTGCATTATAGAATATAATTAAATTTTATTAAGTTGCATGGGAGATGAAAACGTGAGTTATAAAAGGGTAATTGTTGTGGATTTAGCATCACTCGGATTACGCTCGGACAATGAAGCAGAACAACTTAACGCTTCAAGCGATAACATCCTTTCACACGTTTTGAATCAATCCTCAAAGTCAGATTTACCATCGCTTCGGCGGTTGGGCCTTTTTAACATCTTTTTTGATGGGGAGCGTTCTTCATCAGATGAAGTCAATCCCGAGGGCGCTTACGGATTAGTTCGAACTAATTCCGTTGTTAATCGACCCGCATCCGGACTGCGAGAAATGTTTGATTGTGCCGTTAATTCACGTGTGTCAAGCGTCTTTGAAGAGGTTTATAAAGCGGAAAAGAGTTCCGTGATCATTTCCCGGTTTGTGGAATATCTTCAGGTTCAGGACTTTTCCAGACGGATTCAGGTACCCGATAATACCTCTGCTTTTGTTGAATTAAATCATCAGCTGGAAAAGGTTCGGAGCGGTTTTATTTACGTTCAAGTTCCAGATCTTCAGACCTCCGCTATGGAGGGTGATTTGGATCAATTCTCTTCAGAACTAAGGAAAGTTGATGTCATGTTATCAGAACTGATGGATTCTTTAGAGGATGATGACTTGTTGATTGTTACCTCAAGTCGGGTTGGTGATTCACAAACCCAGGATGGGTTATCGACTTACAAGATTTTACCAGTAATGTTGTATGATAACCAATCAACTGATCGCCACATTGAAGATGTTAATAAAGTAAGTGTGATTGGCGGAACGGTTCTAGATGGATTAGGAATCCTTGATCGAGTAAAACGACCATCAATAAGTTTACTTCCATACTTAAAAAAAGAGACAGCTTAGGCCGTCTCTTTTTTGATTGCTTTTAAGCTGAAGCAGCTAATTCAATTATGCGTGTGGTAAACTTGACTAATAACGACGGATTTAAAACGGAGGGATATTATGCAAAAAATTATTATGGACATGGACCCAGGAATTGATGATGCAGCAGCTTTGTCAGTGGCACTCAATGAGCCAAAACTGGATGTGGACTTGGTGACCACCGTCGCTGGAAACGTAACGGTTGATAAAACGACGATTAATGCCCTTAAAATTATTAATTTTTTTCATGATGGTGAGCGGGTCAAAGTCGCTAGTGGGGCCGCAAATCCCTTAATAAAGCCGTTTGAAGATGCAGCTCGGATTCACGGTGAGTCTGGGATGCGCGGTTATGATTTTACGGGTGAACTGCCAGAGCCATTGAAAATGACCGCGGTGAAAGCCCTTCATGACCACATTATGGACAGTGAAGAACCAGTCACGTTGGTCGCAACGGGATCTTATACCAACGTTGCTCTCCTACTGTCTGAATATCCAGAAGTAAAAGCCAAGTTAGTGCAGATTGTTGCCATGGGCGGAGCACTTGGACGTGGTAACATGACCAGTGCCGCTGAATTTAATGTCTTTACTGACCCTGATGCGGCCAAAATAATGTATCAAAGTGGTGTTTCAATTGTGATGATTGGACTTGATGTGACCAAGAAGGCTCTTCTTACTAACGAAACTTTAGCTGAAATTAAGGAAATGAATCGAGCGGGAGAGATGCTCTCTGCCATTATCACTAGTGATGGGGATCAAAGTAATGCAGGCGTGGCCATGCACGATGTTAATACGATTTTCTACCTGTTACACCCAGAATTACTTACTACTGAAGAGATGTGGATTGATATTCAAACTAGTGGACCAGCCAATGGCGCCACCGTTGGTGATATTCGTGGTGCTTATCATCATGGTCAAACCAATGCTAAGGTTGCCGTTGACATTGACGCCCAAGCGTTTAATGACTGGTTTAAGTCTGAAGTTCAAAAGATGCCAGATTAAACGGAACGGGGTAAATTTCTCGGTGACTTTTTTCCTTTTTTTGGTAACGAAATCTTTAAATTTTCGTTATAATGAATAAAGGGTCTAATTTAAATTGGTTTAACTTTAATTAGTTTCCAATTGTTTGTTTTACATAGGAGAAGTAAATGAATCCAGAACAGTTTAAAGCGGCATTGTTAAAACACAATGTCTCACTATCGGACTTTCAAGTAGAACAGTTTAAAAAGTACTACGAACTCTTAGTGTCCTATAATCAAAAGGTGAATTTGACGACCATCGTTGAACGTGACGACGTGTATTTAAAGCACTTTTACGATTCACTTACTCCCGTTTTTTACATACCAGAGCTTAAAAAGCCAAGGTCAATTGTAGACGTTGGTGCGGGGGCAGGGTTTCCGTCAATCCCACTTAAGATTATTAATCCCGATTTAGAGGTCACCATCGTGGACTCACTTAATAAGCGAATTGTTTTTTTGAAACAACTAGTTAGTGAACTGGGATTGACTGACGTGCGCCTTGTTCATGCTCGTGCCGAGGAATTTGGTGGAAAGCGGTCAAATGATCGCGAACAATTTGATTTTGCAACCGCACGGGCACTGGCTCGGTTGGGTGTGATGTCTGAGTTGTGCCTCCCACTGGTTAAGATCGGCGGCAAGTTAATTGCGTTAAAGGCCGCTAGGGCTCCTGAAGAACTGAAGGGAGCTCAGAAGGCAATTACAACTTTAGGTGGTAAAGTCGAAAGTGACTTTGAGTTTAAATTACCGGAAAACGATGAAGTAAGAAATATAATTGTCATTGATAAAGTCACCAAGACACCAAAGAAGTATCCAAGAAAAGCTGGAACTCCAAATAAGGATCCGATCAAGTAAGAAGGAGGGAACAACATGGGAACCGTTATATCGCTTGCAAATCAAAAGGGTGGCGTTGGTAAGACCACGACTGCTGTTAATCTGGGGGCTGACCTAGCCACAAAGGGCAAGAAAGTCTTGCTGGTTGATGCCGATGCCCAGGGAAATGCCACTAGTGGCGTTGGTCTTAGTAAGCAAAAAATTAATAAAGATATTTATGATGTTTTAGTTAATGAAGAGCCGATTGAAGACGTTATTCTACATTCAGCTCATCAAAATCTCGATATTGTTCCTGCTACCATTCAATTATCTGGAGCAGAGATTGAGTTGACCCCCATGATGGCGCGTGAGACTCGATTGAAAACGGCACTTGAGAGTGTCTCTGACAAGTACGATTACATTTTAATTGATTGCCCACCTTCTTTAGGATTAATCACGATTAACGCTTTTACTGCCAGTGATTCGATTTTGATCCCGGTTCAGTCTGAGTATTACGCCTTAGAGGGACTGAGCCAATTACTTAATACCATTGGTTTGGTACAGAAACACTTTAATCCCAACCTCAAGATTGAGGGAGTGTTATTGACTATGTTTGATTCCCGTACTAATCTTGGAGCACAAGTCAATGGTGAGGTTAGAAAGTTTTTTAAGGATAAGGTGTACACCACCGTCATCCCCAGAAACGTTCGTTTATCGGAAGCTCCCAGTCATGGACTGCCGATCATTGACTATGATGCCAAATCAAAAGGCGCCAAAGTATACATGGAATTGACAAAGGAAGTGTTAGCTGCCCATGACCAACAAAAATAGTAAGGGATTAGGACGTGGAATTGAAGCATTGTTTAAAGACAATGACGTTAATAGTAATGACGAAGCAGTTGTTGATCTTGACCTAACCGAAATTTCGCCTAATCCTTATCAACCAAGAAAGAAATTTGATCAGAAGGCTCTTGACGATTTAACCCAGTCCATTAAAGAATCAGGAGTTTTTCAGCCAATTATTGTGCGCCACGATGTTGATAATCATAATTACCAGATTATTGCTGGTGAACGTCGATTTCGGGCATCTAAAGCTGCCGGAAAGACCAAAATTCCGGCAATCATTCGTGATGCTACCGAAGAGCAAATGATGGAAATCGCTGTAATGGAAAACTTACAGCGTGAGGACCTTAATCCACTAGAAGAAGCTCAAGCGTACGATACTTTAATGACGAAACTGAATTTAACGCAAGCACAAGTTTCAGAGCGTTTAGGTAAGAGCCGCCCTTACATTGCCAATTATCTTCGTTTGCTGGGGTTGCCACAATCCGTTAAGGATATGCTTCAAAAAAAGCAACTTTCAATGGGGCAGGCCCGGTCCCTTTTATCAGTCAAAGAAAAATCACAACTTTTGAATTTAGCTGCTAAGGCTAAGGATGAAACCCTCACGGTTAGACAGTTAGAAAAGTTAATTGCCAAGGCTAATAAGGCTCACTCAACCAAGAGTAAACGACCAGTGAAAAAGTCCAAGTCTCCCTACATTAAGGAGAGCGAGGACCAGCTTCAAGATAAATTTGGAACTAAAGTTTTGATTAATGAGACCAATTCTAAGCTTGGTAAGGGACAAATCCAGATTGATTATATGTCAAGCGAAGATTTGAACCGAATTTTAGACCTATTGGATATTCATCTCGACTAGGGAGGATATTTTTATGTATGGAATGCATGATATCGTTGAAATGAAGAAACAGCATCCCTGTGGCACCAATCGATGGGAAATCATTCGAATGGGTGCTGACATTAAGGTTCAGTGCATGGGATGTGGTCACATTGTGATGATCAGTCGACGACAATTTGAGAAACGTTTGAAGAAAATACTAGAAAAACACGAAGAAATTAATTAAAAGAGGTAAGCAGGATGTCTTTAACAGCGGGAATCGTTGGGTTGCCGAACGTTGGTAAGTCAACACTTTTTAATGCCATTACTAAAGCTGGTGCTGAAATGGCTAACTATCCTTTCGCAACGATTGATCCAAACGTAGGAATGGTAGAAGTGCCAGATAAACGGCTGGACCGGATTCAGGAGTTAATCCCGGCTAAAAAGGTGGTACCGACTACTTTTGAATTTACCGATATTGCGGGGATTGTAAAGGGTGCTAGTAAAGGTGAAGGGCTTGGAAACAAGTTTCTTGAAAACATTCGTCAAGTGGACGCCATTGTCCACGTTGTTCGGGCTTTTGATGATGACAATATCACCTCAGTTACGGGAACCGTTGACCCCATTGGCGATATTGAAACGATCAACGTCGAACTTGGAATTGCTGATTTAGATGCCGTTGATAAACGAATTGGAAAAGTTCAAAGAGCAGCAAAGGGTTCAGATGAAGCCAAGGAAGAACTAGATGTTTTAAACAAGATTAAACCAGTACTTGAAGATGGCGGAGCTGTCCGCGATATTGATTTTGATGAAGACGAGCAGAAGATCGTTAAGGGATTGTTTCTTTTGACTTCTAAACCCGTCTTGTATGTCGCTAACATCAGCGAAGAATCGATGGCGGATCCAGAAAGTGACAAGTACTTTAAAATGGTTAAAGACTATGCTCAAAAACACGGTGCGCAGGCAATTGGAATTGCTGCCGAAACCGAGCAGGAAATCGCTGAACTAGGTGATGATGATAAAGCTGACTTTCTTGAGGCTGAGGGGGTTAGTGAACCCGGTCTAAATAAGTTGATTCGTGCTTCATACAAATTACTTGGGCTCGAAACCTTCTTTACTGCAGGTGGCAAAGAAACGAAGGCGTGGACCTTTAAAAAGGGTACTAAGGCACCTCAAGCCGCTGGAATTATCCATTCTGATTTTGAACGGGGCTTTATTCGAGCTGAGATTATGTCCTTTGAAGACCTAGATAAATACGGAAGTGAAAATGCCGTTAAAGAGGCCGGGAAATTGCGGGTTGAAGGTAAAGATTACGTCATGCATGATGGAGACATTGCAGAATTTAGGTTCAACGTCTAGGAGGAAATTATGAGCGAGGAAGATAATCGAAAACGAAATGCTAAAGCAAAACAGCATCAACATCACTCAAACACTAAGATTGCTGAACGAGAACAATTTGATCACGTTGGTTTGACCAAGAGAAATGCTGAATACATGTATAAATTTAAGCAGGAACTTTCGGAAACCAAATTGGAACCAGAAAAGCAAGCTGCTCAGATCAGTACGATGGTGAACGAACTAAAAAAGGCCCAAAAGAGTGGGGTGACCGCAAAGAATCTGTATGGAACAGTTGCTCAAAAAGTGCAGGTTACGGTTCACCCGCCAAAGAAACCCCAAAAAATGACACCCATCACCTACGTAATTGATGCCACGTACAACTTTTTGTGGTTTTTGGTCCTATTCTGTTTCTTGTACGCAGCCATGTTCTTCATTAATTCCTCGCAAGCATCAAAGGGTGGTGTAATGGGGATCACTGGCATCTTCGTTTCCTCGATTGTTGCTGGTGCAGGGATGCCACTTATGACTAACTTGTTTGCTCCGGGAGTAAAACATAAATATAATGGCATCATTCGAGCTTTGATGATGGTTCTATTGTTCGCAATTTGGATGCTAGTCTTCTTTGGCGGAACGTATATTCCGAGAGTGATTAACCCGATTACCAGTCCGATTGTTGATGCAGTGATTGGTGTAATTGGAATTGCGGGAATTTTGTACATGCGTCATCGTTTCCCAATTACCAATGGACTATTTACCGGGAACCGAAATTAATTAATGAATCGTGGATCAACTGGTCTACGATTTTTTTGATGTGAAAGTTTAAATGTTTATAATATTAAAACAATTTTGGTTAATCTCTGTTTTCAATCTGATAAACTGAAAGAAAATAGTGAATTAGAGGTAATTAAAATGAAAATTTTAGTTGTTGATGACGATAAAGAAATCGCACAGTTATTAGAAATCTACATTAAAAACGAAGGATACGAACCAATCTCAGCCTATAACGGTAGTGATGCCCTCTCACTTTTGCGCACTGAGCCAGACATTGGCTTGGTAATTTTAGACATCATGATGCCGGAAATGAGTGGGATTGATGTTATTAAAGAAATCCGTAAAGACTCCCAGATTCCGATCATTGTGTTGTCCGCTAAAACGGCTGATATGGATAAAATTCAGGGATTGGTTTCTGGAGCTGATGATTATGTCACCAAGCCATTTAACCCATTGGAAATCATGGCACGGGTTCGTTCCCTGCTTAGAAGAAGTCAAAACGATGTCACTAAGGACAAGCCTGACATTTTAAACGTGGGTCCACTGACTATCAATAAGGATTCACACGAAGTTAAGACGGAAGACGGCAAAGAAATCCAGTTAACCGCTCTGGAGTTTGGTATTTTGTACCTTCTTGCTAGCCATCCTAACCGGGTCTTTTCAGCTGATGAGATTTTTGAGCGCGTTTGGAAACAAGAAAGTATCATTTCAGCTAAAACCGTCATGGTCCACGTCAGTCATTTACGTGACAAGATTGAAGAAGCTACTGGCGGTGAAAAAGTGATTCAAACCGTTTGGGGCGTCGGCTACAAAGTGGAAGCATAAATAATAAGAGGAATCTTGAGTTTGAAATTAACGACGAAAGAAAAAACTGAATTATTTGTTGAAGGAGTAGTTACTTTAATATTATTACTCCTTTTAAACTTGGCGATTACCGTGATTATCACTGAATCAATCGAGAGTAACCCGGGTCTAAGGGACGGAATCTTCATCATTAAGCAATCGGTAACCTTTGGCCCGATGCATTTTCGACTACTTAGCTGGGAGAATCTCTTCATCATTGCTATGGGCGTAATCGATGTCATTATTATTTACTGGCGGTTGATTCGGCGCTATCATCAAATGCAACTCCGCCACATTATTTCGGAATTGCATTACATTGCGAACGGGCATTTTGACCATCGAATTCCCTTTGAATTAAAGGGAGATACCGAGCGGGTCATTCAAAGTATTAACGCGCTTGTTGATAGTGTTATTGAATCCATGAATGATGAGCGAGAGGTGGAAGCTTCAAAGGACAAATTGGTCACTAGCGTTAGTCATGATTTAAGAACGCCACTAACTTCAATTCTGGGATACCTTGGTCTCATTGAAGACGGTCAGTATCAAAATGAAGACGACATTTTAAAGTATTCACATATTGCTTATTTAAAGGCGCAACAAATGAAACAATTAGTGGATCGGCTTTTTGAGTATGCTAAGGCGGGCGACAAGTCTAAGCCTTCGCAAAAAATTGATAACATTGATGTGAATGCGCTATTAGAGCAGCTTCAGACCTCATTTAAACTTGATGCATCTAAGCACAAGATGACGATTGAAATGAAGCCACTCAAGCACGATATTTCGATCAAAGCCAATGCGGAGTCGTTAGGTCGGGTATTTAATAATCTGATCTCGAATGCTTTTAAGTATGGAAAGGGTGGACGTCATATCTATCTTTCTGCTAAGCCATTTAGTAGTGAAGGAGTTGAAATTATCGTTTCAAACGATGGCGAACAGATCCCTAAGGGGTCGCTAGATCACATCTTTGATCGTTTTTACCGGGTCGAGGAGTCACGAAATACCAAAACTGGTGGAACTGGTTTAGGACTTGCCATTGTTCGTGAGATTGTCACCAATCAGGGAGGTTATATTAACGTTTCTTCAACGAAAAAATTAACCGCGTTTAAGATTTACCTTCCGTTAGATGTTAAGCATCCATTACGGAAAAATAAACATGTGATAGGAGAGAAAAATGCAAACCAAGAAAAGTAATCATAGTGGTCATCAATTTCTCGTTTCATTTTTAATCATGACGTTAGCGCTCGTTTTAATGATTCCAGAGACCTTGGCAAAGGCTAACTCGAACGAAATCGATAGTAAAGCTGCCATTGCAGTGGACGCTAAATCAGGACAGATTATTTATCAAAAAAACGCTGCTAGAAACCTACCGGCAGCCTCGATGAGTAAGTTACTCACCGCATACATAGTTCAAAAACGAGTTCATGATCATCAATTGAAATGGGACACTAAGGTGGATATTTCACCTGCAGTTGCCAAATTAAGTACCAAAAAAGGGTTCACCAACGTTAAATTAGAGGCCCATAAGAAATACACGGTAAGGGCGCTCTATTCAACGGCCCTGATTGGTTCAGCTAACGCGAGTGCGATGGCGCTTGGTGATAAAATCTCTGGTAACAGTGAAAATTTTGCCAAAACCATGCGAATAACTGCCAAAGAATTGGGAATTAAAGACGCCAAATTCTATAATGCCTGTGGTCTGACTAACAAACAGGTTGCACCGATGAATTTACCAAGGGTGACTGGCGATTCTGAAAATGAAATGTCAGCAAAAGACACGGCAATTATCTCTTCCAAAATTATTTCGCAGTATCCTGATGTTTTAAAAACCACTAAGAAAACGCAGTATACCTTTGGTGATACTGATAAGAAACCGCAAGAAGTTGTCAAGACCTCTAACGAAATGTTGAAGGGACAACGATATTACGATCCAGCCTTAAACGTTGATGGTCTAAAAACGGGAACTTCTAAGAAAGCGGGCGAAAACTTCGCGGGGACTTTAGATAATCACCATGGTCACCGCATTATCACAGTAGTTATGGGTGCTAAGCCTAATCAACGGTTTATCGTTACTAAGAACTTAATGGAACACGTAATCAAGAATTATCGCCCCATGGAGTACGATAACGATCAATTTACCGAGAATCATCTAAAGGTGATTAACGGGAAAAAACGGTCGGTTAAAGTCAAGATGAGCAAACCAGTTACCCTGTGGGGCAAGGTTTCTCAACCAAATGAATTTAGCGACCAAATTATACTTGATTCAAAGCATGCTAAAGACAATGCGGTATCAGCTCCTGTGCTTAAAAATCAGGAAGTTGGAACGAATCAGGTTGGATTTAAAAATCAGAAGGTGGAATTTTTAAATCATGATGGTGGAAAAGCACCAATCGTTACTTGTCAAAGCGTTGATAAGGTTGGCTTCTTTTCGAGATTGTTCCGTGAAATTGTGGAATTTTTCTGATAATTACCATTAGAACAAAATTATGGTTTGTTATTTTGCCATTTTTTCTTATAATGAACAATGTACGCAAAAAGTTAATTAATTTTTTTAGGTTATTTATTCAAGAAATCAAGTGGAGGATTTCAATTGACAAAATTAGTACCGAATCCTAATGAACCTACTTGGAAAGCCAATTTCAAGGTCTCGTTTCCCTTAGACTTGAGTTACATTCCAATTGGTTTGGCGTGTGGGATTTTGCTACACGCCGCGGGATTTAACACGTTTAACACGATTTTGGTATCACTACTGGTTTTTTCCGGTGGTGCCCAATTTTTGATCGCATCCATGTTAACCATTAATTCACCACTTCTAACGATTGTGTTGATGCTGTTTTTCCTAGAGCTGAGATACGCATTATTAGGATCGAGTCTTTCTAAGTATCTTCACGGGCAGAACACGCTCTTTACGTTCTTTTTTGCCTGTTCTTTAAATGACGAAAATTACGCTGTGAACTATTTAAAGTTTTCAACTGACAAGAAATGGACCCCGAAGGATGCGTTGCAAGTAGAACATTTTACGTTATTTTTCTGGACCATTAGTAACTTAGTGGGGAGTTTAATTGGGTCAGCTCTTACAATTGATCTAACCGTGGTGCATTTCGCACTCACAGCGCTCTTCTTGTATATGATTGTGATGCAGTTAAAGGATTTGCTAAAAGTGTTTATTGCACTTTTTGCTGCTGGCCTTGCGATCTTCTTCTTAGTGTTAACTAAATCAACACTCGGATTAGTTGCGGCGACGTTAGTTGCATCGTTCGTCGGTTTCTTGCTTGATAAATACTTTCGGAGTCGAAAACGGAAGACCAACAAGAAAAGTATTTTTCTTAAGACGTTTAAAAACCCTGCGGGGACACCGAAGGAATAAGTTGGGAGAATTGTTATGAAATGGGATGCGATGCAACACTTTCTGTTAATATTGCTGTGTTTTTTAGTTGCTTTAGCTCCAAGATTTATACCATTAGCATTTTTTAGAAAGCGCAAAATTCCAAAGTGGTTTACCGAATGGATGGAATTTGTACCAATTTGTCTGTTTACTTCACTGGTAGTAAAGGATATTTTTATTAATCAGTCATATGCCTTTTCGATTAGTGGTCAGGGACCAGAGTTAATCGCTGCCGTGTTGGTAATTGGGATTGCTTACTGGACCCGATCTATGCTAGTTTCAGTGATGGCAGGACTAGCGGCGGTGTTTCTGTTAACGTTTGTCCTTTAATGAATATTTGATAACAAAAAGACGTAACTTTAATTGATGAAGTTACGTCTTTTACTATCTATTATATTAAGTTATTTGTACATGTAGTCACGGGTCATTGGAAGTGATGCACCAGCCGGTCCCTTTGAAATGAGGTACTGCATGACATCGATATTTCCAACCTTAAATGAAGCGGCACAGGCTTGAAGGTACAAGTCCCACATGCGGCAGAAACGTTCGTCAAACATATTTTCAATTTCTTTTCGGTGCGCATTGAAGTTTTTGTCCCATGTTTCCGTAGTCTTCTGGTAGTGTCTTCTTAGTGATTCAAGATCGTAGATTTGCATGCCATTATCAATAATATGGTCTAAGTTTTCGGTCAAACCAGGGATGTAACCCCCAGGGAAGATCCACTTATTTAACCAACCATTGATCGCACCACCCTGTTGTCTGGTAATTCCATGGATGAGGGCGTTTCCGTTTTTCGCTAAGTGGTCTGAAACGACCTTGAAGTATTCATCAAGATTTTCTTTCCCAACGTGTTCAAACATTCCAACAGACGTGATGTAATCCCACTTTTCTGACTTTGGTAGTTCACGGTAATCTTGAAGGCGGACTTCAGCGACGTCTTCAAGACCGTATTTTTTGATCTGTTCGTTAACGTAGTCGCATTGTTCCTGACTAAGGGTCACACCAGTAACCTTTAGGTCGTATTCTTTAGCGGCAACTAACATTAAAGTACCCCAACCACAACCGATATCTAAAAGAGTACCACCAGGCTGTGGGTTTAGTTTCTTGATGATGTGATGAACTTTATTCATCTGAGCATCGTACAGGCTATCTTCTGGACTTTCCCAGTAACCACATGAATAGGTCATGGTCTTATCAAGCCAAATTTTGTAGAATTCATTTCCGATGTCATAATGCTTTTGCACATCTTTTTTACTTGCTGCTTCTGAATGAGAAGACTTTGGTAGCCACTTAATGAATTTCTTGTTGTGTAAGAAACTGCTGCTATCCAGGTAAGCTGCTGCAACTAAATCTTCTAAAGAAATCCCTTCAACAGTGATTACACCATCCATGTATGCTTCACCTAAAGCGATTGAAGCATTACTGGTAATATCTTTAATTGGAATTGCTTTGTGGATAGTAATGTGAGCTTTAGGCTCACCCTTACCATAAGTCTTGGTAGAACCATCCCAGTATGTTACCTTTAATGGAATATTAAAACTGTGTTTGATAAATTCACTGTAAAACGTCTTTTCAAGCATATAAAAACCTCTCTTTAATTCAATAGTTATATGGCCATTATAACCTTTTTTTGTGAAACTCGTAAAATAGACTGACATGAATTTTAACAAATTACATTAGATGCTATAATAAAAATATTACGTATTACTATTAAAATTGATTTGAGTAAAGTGTTAAATACGAATTATGAATGGAGAGGGGATGGATTAAAACCAAAATGGAGAATTTAACTAATTGGTGGCAAAAATTTTTAAATAACACAAAATTAAGACGGGCAGTGGTCTTGTTGCTAATTGTCGTTGTTCTGTATCTCTGTCGGTCAATGATGACCACCATTCTTCTGACCTTTATCTTTACGTTATTAATAACCAAGTTAGTACTTTGGATTCGTGCCCGGATTAAGATTCCGATTCCAATCTTGGTCATTGTGATTTACCTATTAATTGTGGGGGCCATTGTACTGGTGAGTGTCCTGTACCTCCCCCAGATTGCTGAGCAGGGAGTTGAAATAACCAAGACGCTAATTACCTTTTATGAAAGTCCCCATTCGATTAAAAACCCAGAATTACGTTCGTGGGTTTTATGGTTACTAAAGAACTTTAATGTACCAAACCAGATTAAGGGAAGTATGAACCTGATTTGGAGTTACATTACAAGCATTGGTTCAACTGGGATTGCTATGTTCTTGTCACTACTTTTGAGTTTCTTTTTTACCTTGGAACTTAAGCAGGTGAAGCGCTTTTCTAAGAAGTTTTTAACCAGTACCTTTGGGTGGTTCTTCTCGGATATCCTGTTTTTCGCGAAGACTTTCGTCAAAACCTTTGGGGTCGTGATTGAAGCCCAATTCTTTATCGCAATCTGTAACACGACGATTACCACGATTTGTTTATGGATCATGCAGATTCCACAGCTTTTGATCTTAGCTGTCATGATTTTCTTCTTGAGCCTCATTCCGGTGGCTGGGGTTATCATTTCGTTAATTCCTCTAACCTTGATTGGTTATACTGTAGGTGGATTTAGATACGTGGTATACATCTTCATCATCATTATGTTGGTTCATCTACTTGAAGCATACGTGTTAAACCCCAAGTTCATGTCGGCTAAGACCGAACTACCAATCTTCTTTACGTTCGTGGTCCTCCTGGTTGGTGAACACATCTTTGGAACGTGGGGATTAATTGTTTCGGTTCCTGTTTTCACCTTTTTACTGGACGTCTTAGGAGTCCAAAACGTTGATGAAGTGGCGAGAAATCGAAAACCAGGTTGGTTTAGTAAGATCAGTAAGTTAGTGAAAAAAAGTTTTAAATGATGTAAAATGAGTTAGTATAAAAACAAAAGAGGGGTAATTACAATGGCTAAATTAGTATTTGTTAGACACGGCCAAAGTGAATGGAACTTATCGAACCAATTCACTGGTTGGGTTGACGTTGACTTAAGTGAAGAAGGAGTTAAGCAGGCTAAAAATGCGGGTAAATTAATTGCTGAAGCAGGAATTCAATTTGACCAAGCTTACACTTCAGTTTTAAAGCGTGCCATCAAGACTTTAAATTATGTGTTGGATGAAAGTGACCAATTATGGATTCCAGTTTTGAAGTCTTGGCGTTTAAACGAACGTCACTATGGTGCACTTCAGGGCCAAAATAAGGCTGAAGCTGCTGAAAAATTTGGTAAGGAACAAGTTCACATCTGGCGTCGTTCATACGATGTTTTGCCTCCACTTTTGGACGCAAATGATGAGGGATCAGCTGCTAAAGATCGTCGTTATGCTGACTTAGATCCAAAGGCGATCCCTGGTGGTGAGAACTTAAAGGTTACTTTGGAACGAGTTATTCCATTCTGGCAAGATCACATTGCTCCTAAATTGTTAGACAACAAGAATGTGATCGTTGCTGCCCATGGTAACTCTCTTCGTGCTTTAACTAAGTACATTGAAGGAATCTCTGATGAAGACATCATGAACGTTGAGATTGCTACTGGTCAACCAATTGTTTATGATATTGACTCTGACTTAAACATTTTAGACAAGGTTAAATTAGGCGAAAATAAATAATTTAATCTAAACCAAAAGACACTTCCTAATTAATTAGGAAGTGTCTTTTTTGTATCCATTAGTGTGATTTTACTACCACGATCGCTTACTTTGATAATGACCGATTTACTGGGGTCGTCTGAAAGAGGTCCCATATTAATGCAGTAGTCGTCATTTTTAGTTTTAACGTATTGAACCCGATCAAGGATTAATTTTTTAAAGACTTTACTGATTTCTTCGTGACGTTTTGCCTTATCTACTGCCGTGGCTAGAGTAAATCCGGACTCTAGATAGGATTTGATTAATAAAACGGTTACTAAGGTATAAATGCTATATCGCTTGTTTTGATTTTTATGAACTGGTAAAGAAGTAATGTATCCTCGCTGCTCCCAGTAGCGAATCTTACTTTGGGAAAGACCGGAGCATTTGGAAATATCACCAATGCCAACCGAAATGTTATTTTTTTTGATGATTTTTCCGAGTCGTCCGTTGAGGTCAGCTACTTCTTGATCATTCTCATTTTCCAAGGGTTTACCTACTTTCTATGCTTAATCAAACTCGATGAATTCATTAAATAATACAATACTAATTATATGTAAAATAATGAACGTGTCAATTAAATTGACATAAACATCGGATGGTTGTATAGTAGTTGGTGTTGTAATTTTGAGCAAATATTAATTAATTAAGCTTTTGAAAGGGGCATATATAATGCATAATATTCCTGCTGTTGATGCGAATGGCAAAAAGTATAATCGAACCATGTTTGTCATTATTCTTTTGGTTGGAACTTTTTGTACGGTTTTAAACCAAACCATTTTGTCAACGGCTTTTCCAACATTAATGCGTGCCTTTAATGTTAATACCTCGACCGTTCAGTGGTTAACCACCGGATTTATGATGGTTAACGGAATTTTGATTCCAGTTAGTGCCTGGTTGAGTGGACGTTTTAACACTAAATGGCTGTACTTATCAGCAATGATCATCTTTGAGATTGGAACGGTGGGGTCATGGATAGCTCCAAGCTTCTGGTTTTTATTTGGATCACGTTTGATTCAAGGTGTTGGAGTTGGTATTGCCATGCCATTACTTCAGACTATCATGTTGTCAATTTTTCCAGCAGAAAAACGGGGCACTGCCATGGGACTTGCTGGAATCGTCGTTGGTTTAGCGCCTGCCATTGGGCCAACTTTGTCTGGATGGGTGATTGATACTTCATCTTGGCGAAATTTGTTTGGGATTATTGCTCCCATTGTTGCCATAGTCATTGTTTTAGGACTGTTTTTTGTTAAACCAGTTCTTCCAACTAAGAAGAGTAAGCTAGATTATCTCTCATTAGTTTTGTCTACCATTGGTTTTGGTAGTTTACTTTATGGATTCTCGTCAGTTGGAAATGACGGTTGGGGAAGTCCAACTGTCATTTGGGGATTAATTATTGGAATCATTTTTATTATTCTCTTTGGCTGGCGTCAACTGGTCATGAAGAACCCGTTCTTGAATTTAAATGTTTTTAAATCACGTGAATTTCGACTTGGAACCATTGTCAGTGCGGTGGTCTTCATGGGAATGGTCGGAGTTGAAATGGTCTTACCTCTCTACTTACAAATTGTTAGAGGGATGAGTGCTTTTCATTCCGGATTGACTCTATTACCCGGAGCACTTTTAACCGGATTTATGAGCCCAATTACTGGAAGACTATTTGATAAGTTTGGGGCCCGTCGTTTAGCAATGGGTGGATTGTTCTTATTGACGGTTGGAACTTTTCCATTTTTATTTTTAACAAAGGATACTCCAACCATTTACGTTGTTATTTTGTATGCGATTAGAATGTTTGGGGTGGCAATGTCCATGATGCCAGTAACGACATCTGGAATGAATGCTCTTCCAGTTTCTGAAATGGGACATGGAACTGCTGCTAACAATACCTTTAGACAGGTTTGTGGATCAATTTCAACGGCCGTTATGATTTCAATTCTAGCCAACGTTACTACCAATAATATGCCAGCAAAACACTTACTTAAAATTAATCCATTGGCATATCGAGCTGGAGCAATTAACGCTAATTTGAAAGGATACATGGCAGCCTTTGGAGTCGCATTCTTAATCTCATTAATTGCCTTTCTTTTGACGTTTGCGTTGAAAAAGGGTCATGTTACTGAAGATCCTGTTTTTGAAAAGGGAGGTAAAAAATAATGATATTTATCTTACTAATTATTTTTGTAATTGCCTTTTTCTTAACGTGGAATTTGATTGCTAATAAAAAAGTGGCAACCTCTTTAGGCCTTATATTTGCTACTTTGATTATCATTACGATTGGTCTAATGATTGCCAATTACCACAATCACTTTGGGATGGAAAAGAAGACCACGGTTAAGACCACTTCGTTTACATCAGTGAACAATCAAGCCAACATGATATTGTATAAGAAGATTGGTCAGACTAATGATAAAGTTGTGATCTACAAAAAGAATGTAAGTCAAAAGAAGCCAACCGTAACACCTGCGATTGACACTACGAATGAAATCAAACCAGGTGGCGATTCAAACAAACTGGTTACGAAGAAACAAGATTGGGTCTACAAAAATAAATTTTACAAAGTCTTCTTCATGTTTGCTCAAAAAGAAGCCTTTATTAAACGTACGAATACTTTCCACGTAAAATCAGGTTACATGGTATTCACACCTGAACAAGCTAAAGCATTTGGGAAGGCCATGAAACAAGAGGCTGCTCAAATGAAGCAGTCACAACAAAATCCTGAAGCTCAGCAACAGATGGCTGCTTCTGGGAAACAGTTTGTAGCAGCTAAGATACAACAAGCTATGGCCGAAAATCCAAAGATGTCACCAAAGGACCAAGCTAAGCTGCAAAAACAAGCTGAGAATGAATTTAAGGCGCAAATGCAAGCAAAGGTTAAAGGGCAAATGGAACAAAAAGCGATGGAACAAGCTTTAAAGGTTAACTAGATAAAAAATGATGCTCAAATTTTGAGCATCATTTTTTATTGCTGTTTTTGGATTTTTTCAAGTTCTTGGTATTGATTGTTCATCCACTGCATGTAATTCTGGCCCTTTGGAGCAGTCTCTGAGACGTTTAAAATAGGAACATGATGTGTTTTAGCGTACTTAACCATTTGCGTTACCACCGGGCTATCGGATTGAGTGTTATTAACAAAGAAAGCAATCTTATGGTTGCGCATGTCACTTTGCAGGTTAGAAATGTCACTGACTGAAGGATCGACGCCCTTTTCGATCGCATTTGAGAACCCGTAGTCCTTAAGTTTGTAACCAAGGGCTGAAAGTGAGTAGTCAAAGACGGGCTCGCTGGTAGCAACTGATTGACCGTGTGAATTCTTTGATAACTGCTTGATTAACCGTTGCGTTTGGCCCCATTCATTTTTGTATGTTTGCGCATTTTCCTCAAAATATCCACGGTGATCCGGATCAATCTTACTGTAGACGGTAACTAGATGATCAACCAAATGGTCCATGGTAGTTGGTTTATACCAAATGTGTTCGTTGTCGCCATCTTTTTTATGCATCAATTTGCCAACGTTTACGTCTTGTTGATGATCGTTTCCAGCGTTTTGAATTAATTCGTTCATCCAATCGTCATAACCAATTCCATTTGAGATGACCACGTTTGCCTTGGCAACTTCTTTCGCGTTGTTAGTTGTTGGTTCAAAGTCGTGTGGATCAACGTCTGAATTGATGATGGACGTGTTGTGACCATACTTTCCGACGACTTGTTGGGCAGCATCACCATAGAAGTTCACCGAACTCACAATCTGAATTTTCTTTGGGTCATGGGCTGCCGATTTGTGACAGGCTGTGAGTGGAATCATCAGTAGTACGAGACAAGTGACTAGGAGGGAAAGTTTAAAATGTCGTTTCATATTATCGTCCTTTTCTAATCTTTATGAATTCTATCCTAGTGTACCATTTTTGGTGTGGTAAAATAGGAATGCCATTCTAGCTCAGTAGGTAGAGCATTTCCATGGTAAGGAAAAGGTGCCGGGTTCGACTCCCGGGAATGGCTTATCGGTTATTTTCATAGTTTAAAACTCTCACTACGTAATCGTAATGAGAGTTTTTTTATTCAGCTGTTGAATTTTTGCTGACTTTAATTAAATTATCACTGATGGCTTGTTTGGGGATCAACGGGGAAACTTCGCCTTTACACAACAGGGTTAACGAATGCATGGCTCGCGTCAGAATTGTGTAAAGGACTCCAAGTGAGTGCTGATCAGGGTAATTCTTTTTTGAGACGTCCCAGGCAATGACCGAATCAAATTCGAGTCCCTTGGCCAAGTAGACGGGAAGTACGACAACTGGTGAAGTCATATCTCGGTCACTATCTTTTAATAATGTAGCATCATAGTGAGCGTTGACCTTTTGATAAACTTGTTTGGCCGATGTGGCATCCCTAGTAATGACCGCAACGGTTTCGTGTTTTTGAAGTTGGTCGTTGATAACGTCAAATAAAGAACTTGTTAGTTCATTAAAATTGTCCTTCACGATTAGCTCAGGCTTTTCCCCATTTCGGTTGAAGGCCTCGATGTTATTTCCATCTGGTAATAATGACTTGGCAAAGGACGTGATGGGATAGGTTGAGCGGTATGAACGATTCAGCTGAATTAGTCGCGAATGTTTACTAGGAATGGCATCATTAAGCTTGTCCAGTAACGTTTGGGCTGACTCGACATCCTTGAAAATGGCCTGTTCACTATCACCAATCAGGTTGAACTTAGCTCTCGGAAAAATGAGCTTGAGATACATAATCTGGGCAATTGAGTAGTCCTGAATCTCGTCGACGAAAAGGTATTTAATGTTAACGTTTTTGTTTTCCCCACTGAAACGATCCCTCAAGTATAGTAGGGGGGCAGTGTCATCCAAACCAATTTGGTGAAATTCAATGTGATTTAGGAAATCATTTTTGCTTTGTTTAAAAGCATCTGGTTCAACATTTTCAGGCAACTTAACGTGGTCAAGAAAATCGGCGTATTGAACGTATGGATCGAAAAACTCATCGTTGTAGATGGCATCGTACACGGTACTAAGTCGATCTTTAACTAGTCGCGTGGCAATGTAGTTTCGTTCATCGTCTAGTTCCTCAAAGTCATTTAAGTGTTTTTCTCCCAGAAGATTGTGGTACTGTTCTTCGCTCATGGTGTCGATAATGTCAGCGACCCATTTTTTCTTAGTTTCATCGTGAATACGGTTCTTCAGTCTCTTGATTAAGCGGTTCTTCGTTTGCAGAAGTTTTTCACTGCTAGTCATTCCACTGGGTAAACTAGCGTAAATCTCACGAATTTCCTTTTTAGAAAAGTAAACTTCACCATTAAAGTGAATATCATCGAACTTGATTTGATCAGAAGTGAGAGTTTGGACGTAGTTTTCAATCTGATCGATGAAGTTCTGACTATTTTTGAATTCGCGAAGTTTAGAATCAGAATCATGATCAGAAGCTTCGTAACGTTGAAAAAGGGTCTGAACTTTCATGCCCTCAAGTCGGTGGGCAAAAAATTCAGCTAACGTAACCTGACGCATATTACGTTCCCCTAAACTTGGCAGCACATCCTTAATGTAGTTACTAAAAAGAAGATTCGGAGAAAAGAGTAGGATTTGGTCAGCATTTAAAGAGTCCCGACTGTGATATAACAGAAAAGCAATCCGTTGTAAGAGTGCTGAGGTCTTTCCTGATCCAGCTACTCCCTGAACGACCAACAGATTACTGGTGGTATCTCTAATAATGTCATTTTGTTCGTGCTGAATGGTGGCTACAATGTTCTGCATCTTTTCGTTGTTTTCATCACTTAAAGCACTCTGCAAGAGTTCGTCGCCAACCGTTTCGTTGGTATCAAACATGTTGATGATCTTGCCGTCTTTAATCTGGAATTGACGTTTCTTTAGAAGGTCAGTGGCTTGTTTTCCATTGGGAGTGTCATAAGCAACTTTTCCAAGTGTACCATTATAGTAGACACTTGAAATGGGAGCTCGCCAATCATAGATTAAAAATTCACCGTTTTTATCGATGAATGACGCCTTTCCAATGTATAGGTGATCAACGTCAGAAAAGCCCTCGTCTGAGATGTCAATTCGACCAAAGTAGGGTGATTTTTTAAGGTCCTGATAAGTGGCTAGTTGGCCCTCAACAATGGCTTGATCCTCAACCACTTTGTTAGTTAAGCTTCGTTGTTGTTGCAGGTCAGCGCTGGTTTCGATTCGGTCATCAGCTTCCAAATAATTTGCGGATGTGTTAGTCCCGTAGTCTTTTTGAACTCGTTGAGTTTCTGCCTTGGCTTTTTGGTATTCGGTTTGGGTGTCTTGGATTTTTTCGTCCAACTGGGAACCAACCCAGGTGACCCGCTCTTGCTCTTTGTTTTTTTCATCCTTATTCAAGTGCATACTCCTCCCTTTAATTCGTGAATAATTCTAATTTGAAAAGCCGGTACTGTCAATTTTTTCGTGTTTTGACAACCCGTCATAAATCGCATAAAATGAAATTAATATGTATTTAGTTTAGTAAGTAGTGGAGTCAAATAACAGAGAGGCTATGTTTACTGAGATTAGTCAGACGACACGAACTGGATAATGGGTAACAACCTTATAGTTTAAGTGGCAGAGAAATCTCTGCAATTTAGGTGGTACCACGTGCAAGGCGTCCTATTGATTATTCAATAGGACGTTTTTTATTAAAGAAAGGAAAATTACTATGGCAAAAAAAGAAATTGTATTAACTGGTGATCGTCCGACAGGAAAACTTCACATTGGACACTACGTTGGTTCGTTAATGAGCCGTTTAGAGTTGCAGAATTCGGGTAACTACGATCCATTCATTATGATTGCTGACATGCAGGCTTTAACCGATAACGCTCGTGATCCAAAGAAGATTCAAAACAGTCTGTTGCAGGTAGCCTTGGACTATCTAGCGGTTGGACTTGATCCAAATCAATCAACAATCTTTGTCCAATCTCAGATCCCAGCCTTAAATGAACTGACCATGATTTATCTTAATTTAGTAACGGTTTCCCGGTTGAAACGAAATCCGACCGTGAAAACTGAGATTAAACAGAAAAATTTTGGTGAAAGTGTACCAGCTGGTTTCTTCATTTATCCGGTCAGTCAAGCTGCTGATATCACCGCCTTTAAGGCAACCGTGGTTCCGGTTGGAGAAGATCAAGAGCCAATGATCGAACAAACCAGGGAAATTGTCAGAAGCTTTAATAGTGCCTATCACAGAGACGTATTGGTTGAACCACAAGGTTTCTTTCCACCGAAAGGCATGGGGCGCATTCCCGGCCTCGACGGAAATGCCAAAATGAGTAAGTCGCTTAACAATGCTATTTACCTTGCTGACGATGCCGATACCATTAAGAAAAAAGTGATGTCCATGTACACGGATCCAAAGCACGTCCACGTTGATGACCCAGGTCAAGTTGAAGGGAACACGGTCTTTACGTATCTGGATATTTTCGCTCACGACAAGCAAAAAGTTAGTGAACTTAAAAAGCAATATCAACACGGTGGTCTTGGAGATGTTAAAATTAAGTTGTATTTAAATGAAGTTTTGCAAGATGAACTCAAGCCAATTCGACAACGTCGAGAAAAGTTAGCTAAGAATCCTGAGTATGTCTACCAGGTCTTAAAAGACGGAAGCGACGCGGCTAACATTGTTGCAGAAAACACCCTTGAAGAAGTTCGCGATGCCATGGGGATTAATTATTTTAAGTAGATAAATTGTCATAGCACCAAATATGAATAAATACTTGAGGAGGAGAATCGAATGGAGAACTTTGTTATCATTGATATCGGTTCAAACTCAGTCAGAATGGCAATTTATTGCATCGATTCCGATGGAAGTTATCATGAGATTAAACGCGTTAAGAACGATACGAGATTGTCTGAGGGAATCGGACAAAATAACATTTTACAGATAACTGCAATGAATCGTACGATCTCGGCGCTTCGATCCTTTAAGTCAGAGTATTCAAAGTATAAAAACGTTGTGGTTCGTGCCATTGCTACGGCAGCGGTGCGCCAAGCTCAAAATCAAAAGGATTTTTTACACAATGTTTATAAGCAGCTTCACATTAAGATTCGCGTGTTAACCGGCAAGGAAGAAGCTTACTATGATTATCTAGGAATCTCTGATCGATTGGCGGTTAAAGATTATCTCTTGATGGATGTTGGTGGTGCTAGTGTTGAAATTATTCAGGTTAGAAACCAAAAAGATATCCATTGTATCAGCGTTCCCATTGGAGCAGTAAAAATTTCGGAACAATTTCATTTGATTAACCAGGTGACTCCAGCTGATTTATTTGCGGCTGAGTCTTATGTTATCGAAGTGTATAGTCGGATTCCTTGGATTAAGAAGCCCCTTCATTATCCGATTGTTTTGATTGGTGGAGCTGCCCGCGCAATTGCAAGAATTAATCGGCAGTACCAACATTTAAGCCATGTTGATCACATCCAAAATTTTCAGTTAA
This sequence comes from Fructilactobacillus sp. X8R2C1, assembly GCF_059900955.1. Classification (NCBI taxonomy): domain Bacteria; kingdom Bacillati; phylum Bacillota; class Bacilli; order Lactobacillales; family Lactobacillaceae; genus Fructilactobacillus; species Fructilactobacillus sp. X8R2C1. Next base: position 45,866 of record NZ_JBWXVI010000003.1, on the reverse strand, counting down.
CCAGAAAACAAGTCAACAGTACGATGGAAATGTTTCTGAGTAAGACTTTGGCTGAGCGTCAAAAGATTAATGGACTTGAAAACGACCGTGCCGACGTCATCATTGGTGGTTCCCTTTGTTTAACTGTCATGATGCATTTTATTGATTCCAAGCGGGTCATTTTCTCAAACGGTGGCGTGCGTGAGGGACTGATTAATGAATACATTGAGAATAGTCCTCATTTTAGAAAATAGGTGTCATTTTGAACGATTTTAATGGATTTTATAAAAAATCATATCAAAAACGGTTACAGCAGGTTGCCAAATTTGCCGATCTTGATCGAACACAACTTGATGTGATTGAAAGTCACTTCGTAGACGCTAGTAGCCACATGATTGAAAACTACCTTACTGACTACGGATTGCCAGAGGGGGTTGCAACTAACTTTGTAATTAACGGAGTCGAACATTTAATTCCGATGGTGATTGAAGAACCCTCGGTCATTGCGGCCGCTAGTAACGGCGCCAACATGCTTCGTGTTGGTGGCGGCATTCAGGCTAAGTCTCAGAGTCGCATCTTGACTGGTGAAGTCATTTTAGGAGTCTCGGATCCGGTTCAATTTACCGAATGGGTTGAAAATCATCGAGTTAAATTAATTCAGGTTGCACACGATGCTCATCCCACAATTGATAAATACGGTGGTGTCCACGATTTGACCGTCTCACCTCTTTACGATCATTATCTGGTGATTGAACTGTTCGTTGACGTCGGTGATGCGATGGGGGCTAACATCATGAATTCGATGCTTGAGGCTCTTTCGACATACATTGAAATCAACACTAGTCAATCATCTTTAATGAGTATTTTATCGAATTATGGGGATAAAAATTTGGTTACAGCATCAGGAACCGTTCCGTTTCATGCCCTAAAACGAGGTCAATTGGACGGGAAAAACGTTGCTGAAAAAATCGCAGAAGCCTCATTAATTGCAAATAAGTACCCAAAACGGGCGGCAACTCACAATAAGGGGATCATGAATGGGATTGATGCGGTTCTCGTTGCCACTGGTAATGACTGGCGCGCCGTTGAAAGTGCGGTTCATTCCTATGCCGCAAGGGATGGTCAGTATCGTGGGGTTGGTCAATGGCGAGTTACTCCTGACGGATTAAAGGGAGAAATTACCATTCCGGTACCCTCAGGAATCATTGGTGGTGCAACTCGGCTCTTTTCAATGAGTAGGATTAACTATCAAATTTTAAACGTTAGCTCTGCCATGCAATTCATGGAGGTGATTGCTTCTGTGGGATTAGCACAAAATCTGGCAGCCCTAAAGGCGCTTGTAACCGATGGGATTCAACGGGGTCACATGAACCTTCAGATGAAATCACTCGCCATGTCTGCTGGAGCTTCCAGTAAGAACTTGGACATGGTGATTAACGCATTAAAGAAATTACCAACAAATCAAAGAAACTTAGAAAACGCAAAACAAATTATAGAAGGGAAGTTTGGATCAGATGGCCGAAAATAATGATAATGTGCAATTAAGTAAGACGACGCAAGGCTTAATTAACGAAGTCAGTCACTTTTTTCCAGGGGATGTTGAGGTTCAATTTATTGGCAACTTAAAGTCCGGTTATGTGCGACATGACCAAGCGCAAGTCGTGCAAGATGGTGATCGACTTTACGTGCAGATTAGAGATCTGACTGAGCCGGATTTTACTGCTACTCATGAGTTGTTACACTTGTTAATGACACTCCGTGGTTTTCCACAGATTTACTTTCCCCTTACTAGTGGGGATAAGCAACTTGATGAACAGTTAATGTACATGGGAACTGAGTTGTACGATGATGTATGTCACTTTGTCGTGTATGCTGAACAGAGAAAGCACGGTTTAGTTGATGAAGCGGTTGAAAAAGAATATGTTAAGGGTGTTAGACAGACGATTACCCCTGAATCTGGGAAGGTAGACGATGAAATGCCGTTACGATTGGTGACCATTCTGGATGCCATGATTTTTCTTGGCGACCACTTTGATCAGTACGCCGATGTATTTCAAACGAGTTTTCCCATTTCTTTAAAGGCCGCTAAGGAACTTTACGCAATGCTCACAGAGAAGCCGGTGGACTCACCATTTACCCTCAGACGCGATGTGGTCAAACTATACCGTGATTTTGATAAACAGATGAATAACTGGGAACTACCAGCCTTACAATTAAATGATTTTGTGATGCTAACGGCGGTCTTCTCAAAGCGCCAACTCGGTTTGCAAGTGAAACAGGTTTTTAACCTTTATCACTCAGAATTAAAGGAGACCAAGACTAACAAAAGAGCGTACGTGGGCTTTACCAAATCGGATGACCAAAATTCGTTTGTGACAAGTGGTCCAGCTGGTAAAAAGGCAAGTGAAGACTATTTCAAAGAACTATATTCAAAGACGGTTAAAGAGTTGTATCAAGACTTACGGATTCCATATTTATTGAGATAAGGTGACAATATGAATCAAGATAATATTCAAGAAAAGTTTGATAATGCTAAAAACATCGTATTTTTAACGGGAGCAGGAATCTCTACCCCTTCTGGAATTCCCGATTATCGTTCTAAGGGCGGATTGTATACGAATGACAAGAGCAGTAAACCAGCGGAATATTACTTGAGTCATGACTGCTTAGTAAATGAACCTGAGGTATTCTACGAGTACGTCAAAAAGAACATGTACTATCCAGATGCTCAACCCAACATTATTCACAAAAAGCAGGCGGAATTAACCCGTCAAAATCGGGCTAGTATTATCACTCAGAACGTTGATAATCTGTACGAAAAAGCTGACGCAAAGAGCCTGAATGAGTTTCACGGCAACCTCTATGATATTTACTGCCAAAAATGTGGCAAACACGTTGATTATCAGGAATATATGAAGAGTATGTATCATCAAAACTGTGGTGGAATTTTGCGCCCTAACATTGTTTTATATGGTGAGGGAATTAATCCTCAAACAATTGAAAATAGTGTTCGATTGATGAGTCAAAGTGATCTAATTGTGATTGTCGGAACTTCAATGCGAGTTTATCCGTTTGCCGGATTACTTGATTACCGTAATCCCAGTGCCGATGTGATTGCGATTAACCAAGAGAAACTTAATTTTCCGTTTCCGTTTACCATGGTGCAAGAAGACGCCGTTGATTTCTTTGATAAACTGAAAGTATAGGTGGTAACGTGATTTTAATTGGACTGACAACCTGGTCTGATCATCCATCGCTGATTAACGGGGAAGATCGCAAAGTGACTTTATCGGAGTATGCACAGCATTTTCCGATTGTTGAAGTTGATAATCCGTTTTACGGAATCCCCAAGATTAAGACGGTGGAGAATTGGCAGAAGCAGGTTCCAAATAATTTTCAATTCATCTTAAAGGCCAATTATTTGATGACCAAACATCATTTGCCACAGTTTGGTGAAGATAATGAGCAGGTTAGAAGAGAGCAATTTATGCGGTATGGTGAGATGGTTGCTTCACTGGTTGACAGTAACCAGTTGGCATCCGTTTTATTTCAATTTCCGCCGTACTTCCGTTTAAACAACGATAACATTAGGTACCTTCGACTAGTTCGTGAGTGGATGGGAAGTTTACCCATCTCAGTTGAGTTTCGTAATCCTAGCTGGTATGGTGATGAAATCTCAAATGATGTCCACGATTATCTAAAGAGCCTCAAAATGAGTGAAGTGATCGCTGACGAGCCTCATAACCTGTCAGATGGCGTGCCCTTTGAACCCGTTGTTACGGATAAAAATTTCGTCATGCTTCGACTGCACGGTCAAAACCAAAAGGGCTGGTTTGAAAAGAGCTCCCAGTGGCGTAAGAAACGGACTCTGTACCGTTATAACGAAGAGGAATTAAAGCATTTTGCCGAAGTTGTTGATGATCTACGCCAAAAAGCTAAGGTAGTTTGCGTCATTTTTAACAACAACTCTGGTCATGATGCGGCTGACAATGCCCTTCAGTTAAAAAAGATTTTAGGATTGAACTTTGGTGGGTTAGCTCCCATGCAACTCGATCTGTTTTAAGGGACAAAAGTAGTATAATATTGGTACGATTTAGTTTGTACGATAGGAATAAAGGAGCGAATTGGGATGGCTGAAAAACCAACATATTACATTACAACACCAATTTATTATCCATCAGGAAGGTTACACATCGGGAACGCTTATACGACGGTTGCCTGTGACGCACTGGCTCGTTTTAAGCGGGAATCTGGCTACGACGTGTTTTATTTAACCGGAACCGATGAACACGGACTAAAAATTGAACAAAAAGCAGAAAAGTTGGGTGTTGATCCTAAAAGTTACGTTGATAAGATGGCCACTCAAATATCTGACTTGTGGGCTAATTTAGATATTTCTAACGACGATTTCATCAGAACCACTGATGATAAGCACGTAAAAGCCGTGCAAAAAATATTTCAAACGTTACAAGACCAAGGCGACATCTATCTTGGACAGTATTCGGGGTGGTACTCGGTTTCAGACGAAGAATACTTTACCGAATCACAATTAGCAGAGGTTTATCGTGATGCTGAAGGCAACGTGATTGGCGGAAAAGCCCCATCTGGACACGAAGTTCAACTTGTTAACGAAGAGTGTTACTTCTTTAAGATGAGTAAATATTCTGATTGGTTAATGAATTACTACAAAGAGCATCCTGACTTCATTGAGCCGCATTCTAGAATGAACGAAATGGTTAACAACTTCTTAAAACCAGGTTTGGATGACTTAGCGGTTTCGAGAACCACCTTTAAGTGGGGAGTTCCCGTTAAGTCAAATCCTAAGCACGTGGTTTACGTATGGATTGATGCATTGTCAAACTATATCACTGCCCTTGGTTATGACAGTGATAATGACGAGTTGTTTAAGAAATTTTGGCCAGCTGATCTACAGATGGTTGGAAAAGAAATCGTTCGTTTCCATACCATTTATTGGCCAATTATTCTTCACGCCCTTGGTCTCCCACTGCCAAAGAAAATTTATGGCCACGGCTGGCTGACCATGAAAGACGGAAAGATGTCCAAGTCAAAGGGCAACGTAATTTATCCTGAGACGTTAATCGATCGTTATGGATTAGACGCTACCAGATACTATCTGATTAGAGCAATTCCGTTTGCAAGTGATGGGATTTTTACTCCTGAAGACTTTGTTGATCGGGTTAACTATGACCTAGCTAACGACCTTGGTAACTTGTTGAACCGAACGATTGCAATGGTCAATAAATACGAAGATGGCGTAACACCTTCATATCATGATTCTGATGATCAACCGAGTGTTGATTTACAAAAAGTTGCTAAAACAACCGTTTCAGAATTTAAACGGTTAATGAATGACACTCATTTATCTGATGCCTTGGCTGAGATTTGGAAATTAGTTTCTCAAACCAACAAGTACATCGATCAGACCGAGCCATGGACCTTGGCTAAGAACAAGGATGACGCAGATGACCAAGCTAAATTAGCAAACGTCATGAGTCATTTGGTTGCCAGTCTGCGCTTGATTGCAATCTTAGTAAGTCCAATCATGCCAAATGCGGCGAATGAAATGTATCGTCAATTAGGTCTTGATCAGATGGATGGGTTTGATATCAAGAATGCCGCTCTTTCTGGACTTCCTGAAAAACAAAAGGTAATTGAGAATGGTGAACCAATTTTCCCTCGTTTAGATCGCGACGTTGAAGTTAGATTCATTAAGGATCAGATGACTCAATCTGACAAAACAAAGGGTCGTTCAGCAATGAAACGTGCTGACCAAAAGAAAGCTTTTGACCCAGAAAAAACGATTTTGAAGTCAGAGAAGAAGACCTTGGACTTTAGTGATTTTGAAAAAGTTGAATTAAAGGTCGCAGAAATTAAAAACGTTGCTAAAGTTGAAAACGCAGACAAATTATTGAAGTTTCAACTTGATGCTGGCGATGACGGTGACCGTCAGATTGTTTCTGGAATTGCCAAGTGGTATCCAGATTTTAAACAGTTAATTGGTAAAAAAGTGATCATTGTTTCTAACTTAAAGCCAAAGAAACTTCGTGGTGAGTTAAGTCAGGGAATGATTTTGTCCGCTGAACAAAAGGACGGTTCAATTAAAGTAGCAACTGTTGACCAAACTTTAGATAATGGCAGTACTTTAGAGTAGTAAAAAAGTTTCACTAGTCAATGATTAGTGAAACTTTTTCGATTATGAAAGGAATAGTCAATGAAAATATTTGATTCCCACACTCATTTAAACGATCAACCATTCCAAAATGATATTGAGGGCTACGTTCGACACGCCAAAAGACTTGGTGTTGTTAGAATGGCTAACGTCGGGTCCAATACTGAGCTAAATGAGCGTTCCTTGGAGATTTCAGCTCAGTACGACAATCTGTATTCAATTATTGGATGGCATCCAGAAGACGCTATGAATTACAATCACGAGCAGGAAGAACTGCTCGAAAAGCAACTAGAAAATCCGCAAGTTGTCGCTGTGGGTGAGATTGGAATGGATTATTTTCAAGATGTCACACCGAAAGACGTGCAAGAACGAGTCTTTCGGCGACAAATTGAAATTGCCAAAAACATGCATTTACCAATCTCAGTTCATAACCGGGATGCCTTTGAGGATGTTTATCGGATTTTAAAAGATGAAAATATTGGTGAAGTCGGTGGCATTATCCACAGTTTTAACGGAGATAGTGAATGGATGAAGAAATTCGTTGATTTAGGGATGGTGGTTTCATACAGTGGGGTCGTGAGCTTCAAGAAAACCAAAGAGGTTCATGAAGCCGCTCGTTTAACTCCGCTGGATAAGATTCTAGTGGAAACGGATGCCCCGTATTTAACGCCAGAGCCGTTTCGCGGACGACAAAATGAACCGGCTTATTCTTTGTATACCCTAGAAGCAGTTGCCAGATTTAAAGACATTGATCCTGATGTGGTCGCAAAGGCGACGTACGAAAATACGAATCGAATATTTGGATTGGATAATTAAAATGAAAAGAATTAAAGAAGTAATTGTGGTGGAAGGAAAAGATGATACCAAACAAATTCAACGAGCCGTTGATGCTGATACGATTGAAACCCGGGGCTCTGCGATTTCGGATGAGACCCTCGATCTAATTGATCGGTTGGCACAAACCCGTGGAATCATCGTTTTTACTGATCCAGATTTTTCTGGGGAAAAAATCAGAAAAATAATTTCAGATGAGATTCCAGAAGCAAAGCATGCCTTTTTGAAAAAGTCGGAAGCAGTTCCTGATACACAGAAGGGATCCCTTGGGGTTGAGCATGCTAGTCCAGAAGCAATTCGGAATGCCTTGTCTGAAGTGTACACCGAAAGCGATGAGAATCCAGAAGTCATTAGTAAGCAGGATTTGATTCAAGCTGGTTTAGTAGGAACGAAAGAAGCCAAGGAACGCCGACTGGAACTTGGTGAATTGCTTCATTTGGGGTATGTTAACGCTAAACAAATGCAAAAAAGATTGCAAATGTTTGGCATCACGAAAAAACAGTTTAACGATGCACTAAAACAAGTTGATGATAAGGAGGGATTAGATGAGTAAAGTTCCCGCAATCGGCAGTCCAGCTCGGACCCAGGCCATCTTGAACCGATACCGTTTAAATGCGAAGAAAAGCTTGGGGCAAAATTTCTTGAACGATCTTGGAGTTTTAAAAGAAATCGTTGCAGTTGCCCAAATATCAGAAGCCGATGATGTAATTGAAATTGGACCTGGCATTGGGGCATTAACTGAACAAATTGCTCAATCAGCTCACGCCGTAATGGCCTTTGAAATTGACGAGAATCTTCTCCCAATCTTAGATGAGACTCTCAGTCCCTATGACAACATTAAAATTATTAATGAAGACTTCTTGAAGGCTAATCTGCCAAAATTAATTAAAGAAAACTTTGATGGAAAACACCACCTAAAAGTTGTGGCTAATTTGCCTTACTATGTCACCAAACCAATCTTGATGGATATTTTAAAGGGCAACGTTAAATTTAATTCAACGGTGTTGATGATGCAAAAAGAAGTGGCAGAACGAATTAGCGCAAAGCCGGGCAATCGCGACTATGGGGCTTTGACGGTTATCACTCAGTATCTTAAAAACGTTGAGATTGCAATTAACGTATCGGCCAAGTCCTTTATTCCCTCACCAAAAGTTGATTCTGCGGTGGTCAAGTTAACCCCGAAAACAGATAAAAAGGTGATTGCTTACGATGAAAAAGCTTTCTTTGGCTTTGCGCATGGATGTTTCATGCACCGAAGAAAGACACTCTGGAATAATTTGCAGGGTATTTTTGGAAAGAAACCTGAGGTAAAAGAACAAATTGAACAGGATTTAAAACGGTTAGGCATTAATAAGTCAGACCGTCCCGAACAGTTATCGGTTGATCAATTTGTGAAAATGGCAAATCAGTTTCACATAAGTGGATTGCTGGCATAACAGGCTATTCATCCATTACCTTTACATTATATTGATTTTAATGTATAATAGTAATACGCGAGGTGATTGATAATGCCAACTAGTCTATCTAAGATTAAATTATTTCTAGATAATCACATTGGACAGGAAATCCATGTAACTGCACAAGCCGGAAGAAAACGAACTAACGAATATAATGGGGTTCTGGCTGAGACATTTCCCGCTGTATTTTTAATTACACTTGATCCAGACGAGAAGTTAGGACAAGTATCATACAGTTATACTGATATTTTAACCAAGAACATCGAGATTAACTTTGTTTAATGAATTGACCGAAAGGTCTTTTTTTTTGCTTTATATTATTAGTAGTTAGTAAGATGATGTGGGTATTTAAATTAGTCAAGATAATCCATGATTTCCCCGAGCTGTTAGTTGCATGTCTTAAGATAACAGTGTTATATTAGTTGAGAACTATTGATTAGTTAGTAAGCTTCGTTAGTACTATTGAAGCTCGAAATGGTAGGAGTTTAAATATGGATGACTTAGTTTTAAAGATAGAAAATTTAACCGTTAATTTTGCGGATAAACACGTTTTAAGTGATTTGAGCTTTAATGTGAAACGTGGTAGTTTTTTAAGTATTGTAGGCCAGAATGGAGTAGGAAAAACCACCTTGATCAAAGTGATTCTTGGCCAATTGAAGCCCACCAGTGGAAAGGTTCAGTTTATCCCGGATCGTTCCCAAGTCAAGATTGGGTATGTGCCCCAGTTTAGAAATATTGATACCGAATATCCGTTGTCGGTAAAAGATTTTGTTGCTCTAGCTTTTAGTGGTTTTAAACTACCGTGGCTTTCAAGAAAAGATCGTGAAACGTTAAATCAGGTCCTAACTGAGACTAACCTAACTGATATTGCCAAAGAACCATTAGGAAGAACTTCCGGGGGGGAAAAACAGCGAGCTTATCTAGCACAGGCGCTGGTAGTGAAACCCGATCTTTTGATTTTGGATGAATCGACGGCAAGTCTTGACCCAGAGGCCAAGGAGAACCTGCTTAATGTGGTTTCCGATCTAAACGTCAAAAGTGGGTTAACCGTAATTTTTGTTACGCATGACATTCCGCTAGCAAAGAAGTTCGCAAACGAATACCTGTTTTTGCGTCCTGATAATTATGAATTTGGACCAATTAAGAACTTAAATGTTGAAGAATTTTGGAAGGGGCAAGCCGATGTTTAGTTTTGAATTTATGCGTAATGCCTTTTTAGCAAGTACCATCATTGCGGTGGTCTGTGGGGTCATCGGGGTGTTTGTCGTTTCAAGAAACATGCCGTTTCTGACCCACACCCTATCCGAGATTGGGTTTGCTGGAGCTTCCTTTGGAATGTTTGTTGGGATTAGTCCGTTAAACGGGATGCTACTCTTTACCACCATTAGTTCGGTTCTCGTTGGGAGAATGAGTGCTGGCTCCGTTGCCGAAAGACGAGAAGATACCATCAGTGCTGTTTCGGCCCTCTTTATTGGACTGGGAGTCTTATTTCTAGCCCTTTCAAACAGTAGTGCTAGTTATGCCACTAATATCTTGTTCGGAAGTATTGTCGGAATCAGTGCTTCTGAAGTCCATCAGATGATTTGGTTATCGGTGATTGTGTTAATCGTGACCCTATGTATTTATCGGGACTTAAAGTTTGATTCGTTTGATGCAGTGGGAGCCAGAGCCCAGAAAATTCCAAGTGGAATCCTCTCATTGATTTTCCTAGTGATGCTGGCCTTAAGTGTCTCCGTGGCTGCTCAAATTGTCGGGGCACTTTTGATTTTTATCCTTTTGACTTTGCCAGCTGCGAGTGCTAAATACTTTGCCCATTCAGTCGGAAAAATGATTGGACTGGCCATTGTTTTTGGTTTGATCGGAGTTTGGGCTGGATTAACGCTTGGATACTACACGAACTGGCCGGTCAGTTTCTTTATTGCTGTTATTGAGGTTGCCATTTACTTTGGATCACTTATTTATAATCACTTTAGGGAGGGCTAATTTGATTTAGTCCCTCTTTTTTTTACTCTTTTTTCGATAAAGTGAAGTAAAACACGAACATTTATGCTAAAATTTCCTTGTGTGCCAATTTATGACGAGGTGAAAGCATGAAATTTAAAAGAAGTGAACGATTAGTAGATATGACAAACTATCTATTAAACCGTCCTCATACATTAGTACCATTAACTTTTTTCGCTAAGCGCTACAATTCTGCTAAATCTTCCATTAGTGAGGACTTAGCCATTGTGAAGCAAGCATTTCAACAACGTGGGATTGGTCTGGTTGAGACCGTTCCCGGAGCTTCTGGGGGCGCCAAATTTACGCCATACATTTTAAAAGAGGCGGCTGATCAGTTTATTAAAGAGGTCTCTGACATCTTAAACGATAACGATCGTTATCTTCCTGGTGGTTATGTTTATATGTCCGATATTTTAGGCCAACCGGAGAAGTTGAAAACCATTGGGCGGATCATTGCCACCCAATACCTGTTTCAGAAAGTTGACGCAGTACTAACGGTGGCAACGAGAGGAATTCCAGTTGCCGAAGCTTCTGCCACGTATTTAAATGTGCCACTGGTAATTGCTAGGCACGACTCTCAAATTACTGAGGGGTCGACCGTGAGTGTTAACTACGTTTCGGCATCTAGTCAGGAAGTTAAACGAATGACCATCTCAAAAAGAAGCCTGAAGCCAGGTTCTAACGTTTTGATTGTTGATGATTTTTTGCGTGGTGGCGGAACGATTTCTGGTCTGACGTCTCTGATTGATGAGTTTGATTGTCATCTGGTGGGCAGTACGGTTTTTGTTGAAACCGATGACCCAGGTCACAGAAAGGTTACTGATTTTACTTCATTACTTAAAATGGATATTAAAGATGATCAGATTGAGATTAAACCTGGCAATTATGCCCAAAAAATTTTTGGGAGTACAAATTAAAAATTAATTACAAGGGGAACAAAAATGAGTTCAAAGAATACGATTATTTTAGCGGCTGGTAAGGGCACTCGGATGAAGTCCAAGTTATATAAAGTTCTCCACCGAATTTGTGGGAAATCAATGGTTGACCATGTTTTGACGCAGGTATCCAAGTTAGATATGGATAACATCATCACGATTGTTGGTTACGGTGCTGAAGATGTGGAAAACGAACTGGGCAATCGTTGTGAGTACGTCGTCCAAGATAAACAACTTGGGACTGGCGATGCCGTTGCACGAGCTGAAGGACTTTTAAAGAACTCAGATGGTGAGACGTTAGTTATTAGTGGTGATACTCCATTATTTACCTCCTCTACTCTTAAGCAACTCTTTGAGTATCACGAACAAAAAAAGGCCACCGCGACCATTTTGACGTCTAAAGCTCCTGATCCGACTGGTTATGGCCGGATTGTTAGAAATGACATTGGGATTGTAGAAAAGATCGTGGAGCAAAAGGATGCTACGCCGGAAGAGCAGGGCATTCATGAGATTAACACTGGGGTTTACGTGTTTGATAATCATTCGTTATTTGAGGCTTTGCACAAGATTAATAACGATAACGCTCAGGGTGAATATTATTTAACTGATGCCATTGAAGTTTTAAAAAATGAGGGTCACACAATTGCTGCCTACAAGATGGCGAACTTTAATGAATCGATGGGTGTAAACGATCGGGTCGCTCAGGCCCGTGCCACTCAAATTATGCAAGCCCGGATTAATCGTCAACACATGCAAAATGGCGTTACGATTGTGAACCCTGCTGATACTTACATTGATAGTGACATTAAGATTGGTCAAGATACCATTATTGAACCAGGAGTTCAACTGCAAAACGGAACGGAAATTGGGAGTAACTGTATCATTGGTGCCCACTCTAAAATTTCTGGTAGTAAAATTCATGATAACGTTAAGGTCTTCTCTTCGGTAATTGAAGATTCTGAGATGATGCCAGGTTCTAATATCGGACCAGATAGTCATTTAAGACCAGGCGCTAAGATTGAAAAGAACGTTCACATTGGCAACTTCTGTGAGGTTAAAAGTGCCACCATTGGTGAGGGAACCAAGATGGGTCATCTGACTTATGTTGGCAATGCTAAACTTGGTAAACACATTAATATTGGTTGCGGAGTGATTTTTGCGAATTACGATGGAGCCCATAAGCACACCACAACGGTTGGTGATGATTCTTTCATTGGAAGTAATTCCAACTTGATTGCCCCAGTCCACATCGCTGATCATACCTTTATTGCGGCTGGTTCGACCATTACCGACGACATGGATCAGTATGACATGGGAATTGCTAGAGAGCGCCAGACTAACAAGCCGGGTTATTATAAAAAACTTCCCTTTAAAGGCGCTAATTAATTTGAGCTAAATAGTGAAATTGTTTTCTGAAAATAATATAATGGAATTGATTAGGTAGGAAAAAAATGTGGGGGTTATAATGGCTGAAAAGTATGCTGATCCAAAATTAAAGATTTTTTCTTTAAATTCAAATCGTCCGCTTGCAGAAAAGATTGCTAAACGAGTGGGAGTTCCCTTGGGAAAGGCTTCCGTCAGTCGCTTTAGTGATGGTGAGATTCAAATTAATATTGAAGAAAGCATTCGTGGCGATAACGTTTATATTATCCAATCAACTTCTGATCCCGTTAATGATAATTTAATGGAATTATTAATCATGATCGATGCTTTAAGAAGAGCAAGTGCCAAAACCATTAACGTGGTTATTCCATACTATGGTTACGCTAGACAAGATCGAAAAGCACGAAGTCGTGAACCAATTACCGCTAAGTTAGTGGCAGACATGCTGGAAAAAGATGGAATCACACGTTTGGTAGCCCTTGATTTACATGCTGCTCAAATTCAAGGATTCTTTGATGTTCCCGTTGATCATTTGATGGGGGCACCGCTCCTTGCTGATTACTTCATCAAGAACGGACTCGCAAAAGACGCGGTAGTTGTTTCACCTGATCATGGTGGGGTGAGTCGAGCTCGTGCCATGGCTGAGTTTTTAAAGGCTCCAATTGCTATTATTGATAAGCGTCGCCCAAAAGCCAACGTTGCTCAAGTTATGAACATCATTGGGGATGTAAAGGGGAAGCGTTGTATTATGATTGACGATATGATTGATACAGCTGGAACCATTACGAAAGGTGCGCAAGCCTTAATGGATGCTGGTGCTTCAGAAGTTTATGCATGTTGTACCCATCCCGTCTTATCAGGGCCAGCAACCGAAAGAATCGAAGCTTCGCCAATTAAGAAACTGGTTGTGACTGATTCCATTCAGTTACCCGATTATAAAAAAATTGACAAGATCAAACAAATTTCAGTTGCACCATTAATTGGAGACGCAATTACTAGAATTAACGAAAATCGTCCCGTTAGTCCGCTGTTTAGTCATCGGTTTGACTATGGTAAGGATGATGAAAAAAAGTAATGGATAAAAAATAATCTTAGCTTAAAATGCTAAGATTATTTTTTTGCGCTCGTTTGTTATTGATTAACGTACTTATTGATGGCGTATGCTACCCCATCTTCTGAATTAGGTTTGGTAACAAATTGGGCGTTCTTTTTAACTTCATCGATTCCGTTACCCATGGACACTCCCAGTCCCGCAAACTTGATCATCGAAATATCATTCCCCTGATCGCCAATGGCCATGACGTTATCTGGCTTTAAACCAAGCTTTTCGGAAAGATCCCGTAAGGCATTGCCTTTACTTGAATTTGAGTTCATAAACTCAAGAAAGACCGGTGAACTCTGAACGACACTCATTCGGTCGTAAATTGATTTTGGTAGATTGCCCTTTGCTTTGGTGATCTTGTCCGGATAATCAACGTACATCAGTTTGTAAATGTTGACGTCACGAGTGATTTCACCAGGAGTTCGATATTTGATGGGCATCGAAACAAGATGGCTTTCTTCAACGGAAAAGGGACTAATATCACGATCGGTAGTGGTAATGGAATCAACCGTTTCGATTTGGAAGTGAACTCCCATTTCTCGTGACATCATTTCAATTTCTAAAAAGTCATCATACTTAACCGTTTCTTTGATTAACACTTTGCCACTAACCGTTTCGACTAGGGCACCATTATAAGTGATGGCGTATTCATCGTCTCCGTCAATTCCGAGCTTATCAAGGTATGGCTTTACGCCAGTAATGGGGCGACCAGTACAAAGAACCACTTTTATGCCTTGATTGCAGGCTTTAGTAATAGCTTCGATGGTTGCTTTTGCTAATTGATTTTTTTCGTTTAATAGGGTGCCGTCGATATCGATGGCAATTAATTTGATATCCATGTTAGTTCTCCTTTGGAATTATAAGGTTGTCATTATCAATGTATTTTTGAAATTCATCGTATAAAGGTTGAAAAAGTTCAACGTTTTTTGTTGGCTTAAGCATTTCACGTGGAAAGAAAAAACGCTTGTCACCAATTAGTTTTCCGGTAATGGCACGAACTAGGTCACTAGTTTGAGAGAGTTCTACCAAATTACCATCATTTTCCATCAGTTCAATCTGGGCGTTTTGATGTTTACTTTTGGGATCGTAGACATCATAGGGCTGATCAAAACTGTTGTCAGTGGCAGTGTAGTACTTTGGATTAAATCCGGCCTTTTCAATGATCTTTTGTAGCTTAGGGATTAAAAATTCCGTCTGATCATTGTATTTAGCGGATTTAAAGGGACGCCGATTTAAGAAACGTTTGGCGAGGTCAGAGAGAATCGGATCTTCTGACTTGCGCCACATGACGAAGTAAGTGTTAAGCACCCCGTCGTCAATTTGTAAATAATCATCTAGGGAATAGTTGTTAGAAAAAATTGGCATTAAAAGACTTGGTTTAAAGGTGCTCTTTGGTTGTAATGCTAGTTCTTTTGCCCGCATCAGTAGATGACTTAAAATAACTTCCATCGAACGTGAGACGGGATGGAAGTAGACTTGTTGATACATTTGAAAACGGCAAACAATGTAATACTCAATCGCATGTAAACCACTTGCCCGAAAACAAATCCCACCAGAGTACGGACGCATCACCTGAAGAATCCGATCCAAATCAAAATTACCGTATTGTGCTCCGGTGTAATATGAATCGCTTAGAAGGTAGTCCATCCGATCGGCATCAACTTGACTTGAAATCATTTGGACGACTTGCGGATTGTCATAGGTCTTGTTAATGACACTGGCGACGCGTTCGGGAAAATCGGGACCGACCTCACTTAAGACGTGGTTAATTTCCGTTTCGTTTGAAGTGATGATTTGCTGGGTAATCTGTTCATGATTGGTGTGAAAAATGTGTTCAAACGTATGTGAATAAGCTCCATGACCAACGTCGTGAAGTAGAGCGGCACACAGGGCCACGATTCGTTCTGAATCGTCCCATAAGCCATCACCCGCTTTTTTAGACGGATAATTTCGCTTAAAATTATCACAAATTCGTCTAGTAATTTCATACACTCCTAAAGAGTGGCTAAAACGGGTGTGTTCTGCTCCGTGAAAGGTTAATGAAGTAGTTCCTAACTGCTTGATTCGTCTTAGACGTTGAAATTCAGGCGTATTAATGAGATCGAGAATTACTTGGTGTTCAACGTAAACGTGACCCAGAACTGGGTCACGAAAAACTTTGTCATATTTCAATGGTTGATTGTAATACTTCAATAAAAGACCTCCACTTATACTAATCTCTCTTCATTATAACTGAAATAAAAATAAACGTCATGACAAACTCAAAGTTAGTGCATTTCCATTGCTAACGGCGTAAAATCAAATTTGTGAGGTGATATTTTTGACAGAAAACGAAAAGATCGAAAAAGTTCAAGTTGAGATTGCAATCGAAATAAAACAGGACGAAAACGTCGAACACCATCATTTTAAAGAAAATGGGCAACTAGTTATGCTCAACGGCTATCGTTATTTACGTTACGTTGAACACGTTGACGGACAACCGGACGTTCCTGTCACCTACCGGATTGGAAAAAATGCGATTCGGTTAACTCGTGCTGGCAAAAATCATCTTGAACTTCATTTTAAACCGAACGAAACAATCGAAGACTTGTACCGAACGCCATTTGGTAATTTGAAAATTGGGGCACATACCACTAGCATTAAGCAATCTAGAGATGATAAAAACGGATGGCAAATGATTGAGATTAACTATGAGTTGTACACTGACGGACAGAAAGTCGGCGACTATCGAGTCAAATTGCAATTTAAATGTTAAACTAGTATTATTAGTCTGTTAGGAATCTAGAAAGGCGTGGTCGAATTGGAACTTAAAGAATTAGACAAGCAAGATAAAAGCGAATTATCAATGGTTGAAGTGGCTCATGCAATTTTAGCTGATGCTGGTAAAACCATGTCATTCGTTGATTTAACCAACGAAGTACAAAAATACTTGGGGGACAGCAACCAAGTAATTCGTGATCGTTTACCTCAATTCTACACAGACCTTAATGTTGATGGGAGTTTTATCTCCCTTGGCAATAACGTTTGGGGTCTTCGTACTTGGTACCCATATGAATCCATTAACGAAGCCACCATCAATGAAGGTGAAGAAGACAACGGTAATACTCCCAAAAAGCATCGTAAGGTGAATGCTTTTATGGCTGATGCAGCTGACGATGATGACGTGATCGACTATGATAACGATGATCCAGAAGATCAGGATGATTTTGATGATACCCCTGACGACAAGGATAAGTATCATAAGGATCTTGATGAAGAAAATCCTGATACTGATGATGACGCCATTGACGATGATGATGGTGTTGAAGGCGACCTCTCAGAGGTCAATCCAGATGACGATGACGATAAAAAAGATGATGACGACGACAATGATTAAACTTGACTAATTATGTAGAATCACTTAACATACTATTTGGGCACTTTACAGACATGTGAAGTATTTCGAATAAGTAACCGCTCCCTATTCAATGAATGGGGAGCTTTTTTTATGTTGTAACCTAAATTTGATGGAGGAGTTAAGCATGACTAAGTATATTTTTGTAACCGGTGGAGTAGTTTCTTCCTTAGGAAAGGGAATTGTTTCGGCTTCAATCGGAAGATTATTGAAGAATCGTGGCTTTAACGTTACGATCCAAAAATTTGATCCATATATCAACATTGATCCGGGAACAATGAATCCTTATCAACACGGAGAAGTCTTTGTTACCGATGATGGTGCTGAAACTGATCTTGATTTAGGTCATTACGAACGTTTTATTGATAACAATTTAAACAAGTACTCTAACTTTACGACCGGTAAAATCTATGAAGAAGTTTTAAGAAAAGAACGTCACGGAGATTATCTTGGGAGAACCGTTCAGGTCATCCCTCACATTACTGGAATGATTAAACAAAAGATTATGAGTGCCGCTCAAAGCACGGACGCTGATATCGTTATTTCAGAAATTGGTGGAACGGTTGGAGACATCGAGTCCCTACCGTTTTTGGAAGCCATCCGTCAGATGAAACATGAAGTCGGTGATGAGAATACTTTTTATATTCACGTTACGCTTGTTCCGTACCTGCACGCCGCAAAGGAAATGAAAACCAAACCAACCCAGCACAGTGTTAAAGAATTGAGGGGAATTGGCATTCAACCCGATATGTTGGTTCTTCGTGCTGAGAAGCCAGTTAGTGATGAGATGAAGAAAAAAATTGCCATGTTCTGTGATGTTCCGGTTAAGGATATCATCGAGTCCATCGATGCTCCTAACTTGTACCAAATCCCGCTTAGTTTTCAAAAACAGGACATGGACGATGAGATTTTAAAGCACTTTAACGTTAAAGCTCCAGAGGCTGACATGAAAGACTGGAAGAAGATGGAGAAGCACATCAGAAATCTCAAGGGTGAGGTTAACATTGCCATTGTTGGTAAGTATGTTGATCTAAACGATGCTTATTTGTCCGTCAATGAAGCTTTAAAACATGCCGGTTATGCTGCTGACGATAAAGTTAACATTCACATGGTTGATGCGGGTACGATTAACAGAGACAACGTTTCTAAGAAGTTAAAGGGAATGGACGGAATCTTGGTTCCTGGTGGATTTGGTAATCGAGGGGTCGAAGGAATGATTCAAGCCGCTCGATATGCTAGAGAAAATGATGTTCCTTATTTAGGTGTTTGCCTTGGAATGCAGATTGCTACCATCGAATATGCTAGAGACGTTGTGGGTTATAAGGATGCCAACTCAACTGAATTTGATCCGCAGACTAAGCACAATGTGATTGATCTCATGGCCGATCAAAATGATGTTACTGATGCTGGTGGAACTCAACGCTTGGGTGCTTATAAGACTAAGTTAAAAGCAGGGAGTAAAGCCGCCGGTGCATACGACAACAAAAGGGAAATCTCAGAGCGTCATCGTCATCGTTATGAATTCAATAATAAATTTAGAAAAGACCTGGAAGATGCTGGCTTAGTTATTTCTGGGACCTCACCAGATGATCACTTGGTTGAAGTGGTCGAAGTTCCTGATAATCACTTCTACGTTGCAGCACAATACCATCCCGAATTTTTATCACGTCCAAATCGTCCCGAGGGATTATTCAAGGCGTTTGTCGCCGCTGCCGACAAAGAACACATGCATAATCACAAGAAGTAACCAGGCTTCTTTATAATCTTAATAAAATAATTTCTGATTTTGTATTGTGTTTTGGTGAAAACTTTCCTATGATTATTATTAAAAGATATGATATAAGTGAGGATTACCAATTATGACGATACTAAAAATATCAGGAGGACATCCTCTATATGGCGACGTTACCGTTGGCGGAGCTAAGAATAGTACGGTCGCTTTGATACCGGCTGCTATTTTGGCGGATAGTCCAGTGGAACTTGACATGGTTCCCGATATCCTGGATGTGCATAATCTCATGCTAATCCTCCAGTCGATGAACGTAACATCTGATTTTTCAGATGGTGTCTTAAACATTGATCCAACTAATATACTTGAGGGTGAATTGCCCGGTAAAGCAATTAAAAGTCTGCGTGCTTCCTATTATTTTATGGGAGCGCTTCTTGGCAAGTTTCATCGTGCCACGATTAGTTTCCCTGGTGGAGACAATATCGGACCACGGCCAATTGACCAGCACATTCGCGCCTTTAAGGCCTTGGGTGCAGAAGTCAATGAAAGTGATGATTCGGTCGATATTAATGCAACGGAAAATGGACTTCATGGGGCTTCAATTTTCTTTGACATGGTTTCGGTTGGAGCGACGATCAACACGATTCTGGCAGCGGTAAAGGCTGATGGGGTTACTACCATTAGTAATGCCGCTAAAGAACCGGAAATTATTGATATTGCATCATTTTTGAATAGTATGGGAGCTAAGATCAGAGGAGCTGGGACCGACGTCATCAGGATTCAAGGCGTTGATCATCTCCAGGCCAAGGCGACGCATACGATTATCCCTGATCGAATTGAAGCGGGGACATACTTGACGTTAGCCGCCGCTGTTGGGAAGGGAATTAACGTTAAGAACGTAATTCCTGAGCATTTACAAGCCTACACAGCTAAGTTGATTGAAGCCGGCGTTCAATTAGAAGTTGGCGAAGACAGTATTTATGTTCCAAAGACTGGGAAATTAAATGGTATCGAGATTAAAACGGCACCGTTTCCAGGGTTTGCGACGGATTTACAACAACCAATTACCCCCATGCTGTTTAAAGCAGACGAGGATAGTGTGATTCACGATACGATTTATCCGGAACGTCAGAATCACATTGCCCAGCTCCAGAAGATGGGGGCTAATATCAAGGTCAATCCAACTGATAATTCAATTATTATCAGTAAGAGTGAGAACCTCCATGGGACAACCGTTCAAGCCGGAGAGATTCGCGCTGGGGCATCCTTGGTCATTGCTGGGCTGATGGCTAGTGGTAAGACCGTTATTGAAAATGCGGACAATATTTTACGCGGATATGATAATATTACTAATAAATTAACCAATCTACACGCTAACGTCCAGATGATTGACCAGGACGACTAACGCCTGGGTCCTATTGCGTACGTCAAAAAATAATGTTAAGCTATTATGGTTGATGTTATATTCGATAATCAATCTCTGAACTGTGTTTAGGGCAAAAGGAGCGAAATATTATGAAAAAAGGAATTCATCCAGATTTTCATCAAGTTGTTTTTCAAGATTCAAGTACTGGATTTAAGTTCATTACTGGTTCAACTGCAACCTCTGATGAAACCGTCAAAATGGACGACGGCAACACTTACCCATTAATCCGAGTTGAAATTTCATCTGATTCACATCCATTCTACACTGGTAAGCAAAAGTTCAACCAAGCAGATGGTGCGGTCGATCGTTTCAACAAGAAATATGGTCTTGCCGACAAATAATAATAAATAAAAAGAGCCAACTTCTAGTTGGCTCTTTTTTTGTCTAAATTTAGTTTACGGTCTTCTGTTCGTTTCTGGTTTCGTTTAATACTAACAAGAAGTTAATGAAGACAAGGATTGCGGTTGAAATGAACACACTTGAGTAATCAAACAAAGAAGAAACAATGGAGCCGATGATGGGTCCGATACAGTTTCCAGCTGCTTGCATGGACTGGTTCCAGCTAAAAATCCGACCAGTAACGTTAGATGGGGTGTTTTTAGCTAAAATGGTTTGAACGGCAGGTAACATACAGGCGTTGGAGATTCCAATCAGAAATCTGAGTCCCATTAATTCCCAGACGTTGGTTACAAATGCCATGGGGATGTAGACCAAGATGGCAAAGATGAAACCGCCTAGCATAATCTTGGAGGTCCCGATTCGATCGCCTAATGCTCCCAGTTTGGGGGCGGCAAAAAGCGTGGCAATTCCCGGAACTGCGGCAACAATTCCACTGTAGAAGGTGACTTGAGGACTATTGTGCATGATTTCTTTGACGTACAGTGACAGAATGGGTGAAATGGAGAAATTAGAGGCTTGAATAATCAGGGTGGTCAAGAACATTCCAAAAATCAGTTTGACGTTTGAAAGTTCGAAAATAACCTGTTTGGTAGATAGGTTATCTTCTTTTGCAACCGGTTTAAAGTGTTCTTTAACGAAAAATAGCGTGACAAAAAAGACGGAAATGAGTAAACCACCAGTAATGAAGAAGGTAAGACGATAACTAAAGACAGAAGCTAAAATTCCGCCAATGAAGGGACCAAAAAGGGTTCCTGAGACGTTGCCGGTGGTTAAAATTCCAAGGGCTTTCCCACTTTCTCGCTTTGGTACCTGAGTCGCAAGTAAGGCGTTGGCATTGCTCATGTATCCAGAGAAGATTCCTTGAATAAATCGAAGGGCAATTAACTGCCAAACAGCAGTAACAAAGCCCATCAATATTAGACAGATTGCCATTCCAAGTGATGCTCGTAAAAGCATCACTTTTCGTCCGTATCTGTCAGCCAAAGATCCCCAAATGGGGGAGACGACGGCGGTAACAATGAAAGAGGCTGAGAAAGCAAGCCCACTATAGATACTTAGTTGACTAGAATTATAGTGGCCTAGGGTAGCGATGAACAGGGAGAGAAAAGGCATGACTTCACTAAAACCTAATCCATTCATGAACATCCCAAACCATAGTGCTACTAGGTTTTTGTGCCATATTTCTGAAGGAACCGGATCAGAGATTTGGGCTTTATTCTGATTCAAATGATTCGCTTCCTTCCTGTTTGCTGTTATGATGTTCTTGCATGTACTTTAGCCACAAGGGCAAAGATTGATCCAGCATTTGATAGGTATCCTCAAATCGATGGGTATACCAAGGATCAACGATGTTGACTCCCTTTTTACCGGGAACAATGTCCATGCATAAATGAAGCTTATTCCATTGACTTTTGGGAATCATCTTTTTAAGATCACTGATATTGTAGTCATCCATGGTAATAATGTAATCAGCATTATCGATGTCGTAAGCGGTGATTGGATGGGATTGTTTCCCACTATAATCCAAGTGATGAGCGTCCATGGTTTTTTGAGCACCAGGATGAGGACGACTACCTGCCTCATCGTTTTCGGTGGCAGCTGAACTTACTGAATAATGATTTGAAAGTCCTTTATTTATAAGCATTTTTTTAAACATTGCTTCTGCCATGGGAGATCGACATATGTTCCCCAAGCAGACAAATAAAACGTTAGTTTTTTTCATAATCCACACTCCCGAAATTTAAATCGTTATTACTATATTAACAGTAATTGAACTTCATATATATAAAAATGAATGCTAATTATAACGTAAGAAAATGACGTGAGTTGGAAAAATGGTTATTAAAATCTTATTTTATGGTGAAAGGGGTAATAAGGATTGGAGCAAGACGAATATGTTAATTAACACAGTGTATTTTCAGGTTAATCCAGTTAAGAATTTTGCCTACAGTTGGGGAATTCTTCCGTCAGATTTTTTAAACGGAATTAAGAACGATCCCCAAAATATTATTTTATTAAATGATGATTATCGTTACGCAAATGATTTTAATATGTCCACTAAATTTGATTTAATTACCGGTCAAAATGAAATTAGAGAGTACATGATTAACAATAAAATTAGTACCAAGAAATGGGTTGATTTTAGAAACCGGGAGGATCTGGATTCTTTAAATGAGGATGAAATCGCAGATTTATTGTACTTGAGTCACATGGGTATCCCACTCAATCAAACGAGTCCATTTTCGGTTAAATTGAAGAATCAATTTGTGTTTTTGGGTGAATCCACTGGCTTTACAAAGGTATACATGCGTCATTTTAGTGTCATTAATCAAATTTTAGCTGTCTGCATTAAACGGCATCTAAAAAAGCAGTGGGACAGTAGACGAATGTTCGTAAAGTCAGTGCCGTTTAGGGATATCGACGAACGTACCATGACCAAGTTGTTAAAACTGGGAATTACGGGAGTTATTATTCCGTATGATATGATAGTTATGAAGAGACCGAAGCTTGAGATTCCCTTAATGAGACACAAAAAACGATCTCCAAAGGTAATTTGGAACTCTTATGACCAGTTGAAAAGTGGAGCCTTTAAAGTTGGTCAAATTACTTATGATATTTCCACTAAAACGTGGGAACTTCAAAGAGACGTTGATGATGAGGGAGAATTAAACGATTTGGTTTAAACCAGCTGAGTCGCTTTTTTATTGATTTTTTTCTGATATACTTTAAATGCATTTACATCGAATTAAGAGGAGTTTTTGTTATGAAAATGAACCTTTTAGAGGTTGCAAAATCCGTTAATGGTGACTTGAATTCAAAAAAATACGAAAACGTTGAAATAACGGGAGTTTCGTTTGATAGTCGGAAGTTAAAACCGCATGATCTTTTTGTTCCACTCACTGGGAATCACGATGGGCACGATTTCATTGCTAGTGCCATCAAAAACGGGGCTAACGCAACGTTTTGGAATCAAAGTCGAATTAGTGATGTTCCGAAGGATTTTCCGGTTATTTTAGTCGATGACACGTTAAAAGCCCTACAGGATCTCAGTCGACACTATTTAAATAAGATTAATCCTAAAGTGGTGGCAATTACCGGAAGTAATGGCAAGACCACTACTAAAGACATGATTGCTTCAATTCTTGCCACTCAGTTTAATGTTACTAAGACGCACGCTAACTTTAATAATGAGATTGGAGTCCCAATTACGATCCTTTCCATGGAATCTAACACAGAATATTTGGTGGTAGAGATGGGGATGGATCGACCTGGCCAACTTGACTTTTTAAGTAAGCTAGTTAAGCCAGACATCGCCGTCATTACCATGATTGGGGAAGCTCACATTGAATTCTTCGGAACCCGTGCTAAGATTGCGGATGCCAAAATGGAGATTACCCATGGACTTAGGCCAGATGGGGTGTTTGTCTATGACGGTGATGAACCCTTATTAAACGAACGGGCTAAATCACTTGACGTTGAAAAGTTGACCTTTGGAAGAAAAGACACTAACGATATTTACCCAAAGGATGTCTATGACGGCGACCACGAAACGACGTTTAAGACCAATCGGTTTGGAAACATGAAATTCACCATTCCGCTAATTGGTGACTACAACGTCAACAATGCCCTTGCTTCCATTGAAGTTGGTGAACTAGCGGAAATCCTGCCGGCCAACATGAAGTCAGCACTAGACCATGCCAATTTTACTAATAATCGAACTGAATGGGTTAAGGGTCAAAATGGTGAAATGATTTTAAGTGACGTATATAATTCGAACCCATCGGCTCTAAAAGCCGTTTTAAAGGCGTTTCAATCCACTCATTTACAAGGGAAGCGAGTTGCAGTTTTAGGTGACATGCTGGAACTTGGTGATAAGGGAGTGGAGATGCATGAGGATATTTCTGATGCAATCGATCCGCAATTGATTAACCAGGTTTACCTAGTTGGACCACTTATGAAGTCTTTATATCAAATGTTGCAAAAAAAATATCCCAATCAAAATGCCCTCCATTATTATCCGGTTGATCAGCTTGATCAATTAGCTAAAAGCCTAGACTCCCAGTTGTCTACTGGGGATGAAGTCTTGTTAAAAGGGAGTCACGGAATTCACTTAGAACGAGTTTTAAAAGCGTTAGAATAGGTTCATCGGTTTGTGAAATTAGGCCAGATGGTGTAATATGTTTTAGACACGTAATCGCTGAAGAATATAGAAATAAATGTGAATCAGACGATTTGCGCATTATGGAAAACGGATTTTTTCCAAGCAAATCATTGAATTCACAATTGTAGTTTCAATAGGAGGAACACATTTGAAGTTTAAAGATTTAGGACTATCTGATAGTCTATTAAAAGCCGTGGAAAAATCAGGCTTTGACGAACCCACTCCAATTCAGGCTCAGACAATTCCATTATTGTTAAAGGGTCAGGATGTTATTGGACAGGCTCAAACTGGAACTGGGAAAACGGCTGCGTTTGCCCTTCCAATCCTGCAAGAAATCGATCTGAATAATCCAGATGTGCAGGCACTTGTAATTTCACCAACTAGAGAACTTGCCATTCAAACGCAAAAAGAGATGCAACGTCTTGGTGGCGTTGAAGGAGCTCGAGTTCAAGTAGTTTATGGTGGTTCAGATATTCGCCAGCAAATTAGAGATTTGAAGAAGAAGCCACAGATTGTGGTGGGAACTCCAGGACGAATTCTTGATCACATTAATCGTCGCACCTTAAAACTAGGACACGTTAAGTACTTAGTGTTAGATGAAGCCGACGAAATGCTTAACATGGGATTCTTAGATGATATTGAAAGCATCATTAAGAACATTCCAGAAGATCGGCAAACTTTGCTTTTCTCAGCAACCATGCCAGCACCCATCAAACGAGTGGGGGTTCAGTTCATGAGAGATCCAAAGCAGATCACGGTTAAGTCGAAGGAATTAACCACTGACCTAGTTGATCAGTACTACGTTAAGGTTAAAGATAACGAAAAGTTTGATACGATGACCCGTTTGTTTGACGTTCAAACACCCAAGGTTACCATCGTATTTTGTCGAACTAAACGACGAGTCGACGAAGTTTCTAAGGGATTGATTGCGCGTGGTTATCGGGCAGCCGGTCTTCACGGTGATTTAACCCAAAAACGGCGAACTCAGATTATGAACGAATTTAAGAACGACAAGATTAATTATTTAGTGGCTACTGATGTGGCTGCTAGAGGAATTGATGTTTCGGGTGTCACTTACGTTTATAACTTTGATATTCCCCAGGATCCAGAAAGTTATGTCCATCGAATTGGACGAACTGGTCGTGCCGGCCATCATGGTACCTCAGTAACGTTTGTCACTCCAAATGAGATGAGTTATTTAAGAGGAATTGAACGACTTACCAAGGTAAGGATGCTTCCTTTAAAGCCACCTTCAGAAGACGAAGCCCTTGCTGGTCAGTTAAAATTTGCTGAAGATGATATTGAAAAGTTAGTAAAGAAGACGGATACTGCCAAGTTTGAGCGGGTCGCAAAAAAGCTCCTTGAAAAGTATGACAGTGTCGATTTGGTTTCTGCTCTTTTGAATGACATGACAAGAGATCAGGTTAAGGTTCACATTACGGCCGAAAAACCACTTAAAAATCATGGTGGCTTTGGTGGTCATCGTGGTGGCGGTTATCGCGGTAAGAGAAATGACCGGAACAGTCACAAACGCTTTGGCAATCATCGCGGTGGTCACGACTCAAGACGTCGTGATTCACGAGGTCATAATGGTGGTAACCACGGTAAATCAAAGAATTTTGTTATTAAGAATAAGTAGCAAAGAGAGAGCCTTCTTGGTTCTCTTTTTTATTTAGAAAATTAATTTATTAAGTGTTATAATAATTATCAAAGAATAATTAGATAGTACTTTATTCGAGGAAGTATACGTTATGGCAGTGGGAAGAAATCGAAATGCACAACTAGTTATTGATGAAGATGCCATTTTTCATAACATTAGTGAGGAACGAAAACGATTGGATGCCAAGTCGGATCTATTCATGGTCGTCAAGGCTAATGCTTATGGACACGGTGCGGTTCAAGTAGCGAGGATTGCTAAACAAGCAGGAGCTACTGGTTTTTGTGTTGCCATTTTAGACGAAGCAATTCAGCTTCGAGAAGCTGGATTTGTGTCTGAACCCATTCTTGTTTTGGGTCTTTGTGACCTTTCAAATGTTCCATTAATTGCGAAGTACAATGTTTCGGTTACGGTGAGCTCGATTGATTGGATTAAGCAGGCAGCTAAGTTAGCTGAGCAACTGAAATTAAAGAACAAGATTAGGGTTCATTTGGCTTTGGATACTGGAATGGGAAGGATCGGACTCCAAACTGTTTCAGAAGTTAGAGATGCAATAGTTGAGTTGAACCGAACTAGCGAGTATATTGACTTTGAGGGAGTATTTACTCATTTTTCTACCGCAGATAGCGCTAATGATGATTATTTTAAGTATCAATTGGATAATTTTAACGAATTGATGACTGCGATTCCCGATAAACCTCGTTATGTTCACGCGGCAAATTCAGCTACTAGTATGTGGCATAAAGCAGCGGGTGGAAACATGGTCCGCTTTGGAGTGGCTGGCTATGGTTTGAATCCATCGGGGGTTGAGATTGCTTCACCATTTAAGTTGAAACCAGCACTGAGCTTTACCAGTGATTTAGTTTACGTTAAAGAAGTTAATGCTGGTCGTTCAATTGGATACGGTGCAACTTATACATCCAACTCAAAGGAGTGGATTGGAACGGTTCCTGTTGGATATGCAGACGGAGTTCGTCGCTCAATGCAGGGATTTTCACTTCTAGTAGATGGACAGTATTGTCCAATTGTCGGAAGAGTATGTATGGATCAACTGATGGTGAAGTTACCACATCAGTTACCAATTGGAACGAAGGTGACCTTGGTGGGAACTGATCATGGTCATACTATTACTCTCCAAGACGTTGCCGACTATTGTCATACCATTCACTATGAGATTGCATGTGGGTATTCGGATCGATTACCACGGGTGTATAAATCAAGTAATCATTTGAAGTAACTATTTGTAAGGAGGAGTTCTCCATGACATACAAATACACGATTGATGCTATTTGGTCTCAGAAAAATGAAGAATATTTCACCAAACTAGGACTTTCTTTTGACAACCACAAAGTTGCCATGGACTGTGACTCGTTTGATAAAGACCCTCTAATTAATTCTTTAATTTATGGCTACTCAATCATGGCCAATCTAAATTCAATAATTGTTGATGAATATTCTCCATGTGAGGATGAGATTGCAAGACGGCTCTTTGACAATTATGAAGACGAGAAGTCACGGTTGTAAGTTTATTTATGCGGAAGGAATAGTCTATGGAAAACGTTGAAATTAAACGTGGCGATATTTTCTATGCAGACTTATCTCCAGTCGTTGGTTCTGAACAGGGTGGAATGCGACCAGTTTTGGTAGTCCAAAATAACGTTGGAAATCATTATAGTCCCACTGTGATTGTAGCCGCAATTACGGCTCGGATTACTAAGCCAAAGATGCCTACTCACGTGGGTATTACACCTCAGAATGCCGGAATTGAGAAGAGTTCGGTGATTCTGTTAGAACAAATTAGGACGATTGATAAGCAGCGTCTTAAAGATCATGTCACTCATTTAAGTAAAGATATCATGAGAAAAGTTGATGCTGGTCTTAGTTTAAGTCTAGGGCTCAGTCAGAGCACGCACGAAGTCTGATGATACATAAGATACAAAAAAGAACGTGGAATAATTCCACGTTCTTTTTTGTATCTAATTTTCTTCAATTGGAGTTTCTTTTGATTCTTGTTTTAGATCTTCAACTTCTGGAACTTTGAATCCCTTTCGTTCTAGAGCTGCAATGATACGGTCCAGACGATCCTTAGTCACCTTAGACGGGAGGGTAAACATGGTTCGATAGACCGTTTTACCAGAACGATCAACTGAATCCAAGCTGATCACACTTGAAATGGCGGTATATCTAGTAATAATGTGAGCCATCTCTTCTAAGTCCCCACGTTCACCAGGTGAGACAACTGAAATCACGTAGCTACCAAATTTCACGTTCCATGATTGTGACAAGCTTTCCATCAATTTCGTGTGAGTTAAAATGCCATAAAAATTGTTGAACTCGTCAAGAACGGCAATGTATGGAAGATCCTTAATCGTAAAGAAGACCTTGAAAAAAGCTGAATTCAGGTTAACAAATTTAGTTTCGTTTCTAATCAGGGTCATAACCGAGTCGGACATCTTGCCGCCATCGGCTTCGTGTTTGTAGATGTGCATGCGATAAATGTTACCCTTGAAGGCTTTATGAGTGGCATCTAAAACGGGAATGCAACGAAAATGATTCTTTTCCATTAATTTTAATGCGGTGTCGAGATCAGTGTTTTCATCAACAGTAATCAGGTCACTTTTAGGTTTAACTAAAGATTGCAAAATCATGGCTAAGGCTCCTCACGTAAGTAATTTCTAATTAATATTAACACAAAATAACTTGGAGCATAAAAAAACAGACATAAATGTCTGTTCTTTTTAAACTTATTTTTAAAGGTTGATGGTCTTCATACCTTTAGCAATGGTTTCTTTTAAAGTTTTAGCTGAAGCACTCATCTTGTCTTTTTCGTCATCACTTAATGGAACTTCAAGGACTTTGGCAACTCCTGAAGCATTAACAATGGCAGGAGTTCCAATGTAAATATCGGACAAACCGTATTCACCATTCATTGGGGCACCAATTGGTAAAACGGTGTTTTCGTCTCTTAAAATGGCCTTTGAAATTCTCATCAAAGCAGTTCCAACTCCGTAGAAAGTAGCACCCTTCTTGTTAATGATGTCGTAGGCCTTATTTCTAGTTTCGTCTTCCATTTTCAATAAGTCGTCCTTGCTAACACCATTTTGTTTAGCAAATTCAACCAATGGAACGTTTCCGATTGAAGCTTCATCAATATCAGCAAATTCTGAATCACCGTGTTCACCCATAACGTAAGCATTAACGCTTTGTGGGTTAACGTTTAACTTCTTACCAACGGCAACTTGGAAACGTGAGGTATCAAGTGATGTACCTGAACCAAAGACACGGTTTTTAGGAAAGCCAGAAATCTTTTGGGTTGCGTAGGTTAAGATGTCAACGGGGTTAGCAGCAATTAAGAAGATTCCATCAAAACCAGAATCAACAACTGGCTTAACGATGGTAGTCAAAATCTTCAAGTTTTTGTTAACCAGGTCAAGTCTAGTTTCACCGGGCTTTTGTGGAGCTCCAGCAGTGATCACAACTAAATCAGCGTCTTTACAGTCACTGTAGTCACCAGAGTAGATCTTTTTTGGAGAAGTGAAAGGTTGGGCATCTTCAAGGTCCAATGCGTCTCCTTCAGTTCTGTTTTTGTCGATATCAACAACGACAAATTCTTCGGCGATCCCTTGTTGCATCATTGCGAATGCGTATGATGAACCAACGGCACCATCACCAACTAAAACAACTTTTTCGTGTTTTTCAGCCATAATATTTCTCCCTTTTGAAATTAGTTTGTTCACAAACTGATTATATCATGAACGAATTTATTTATACAGAACCATATTCTTAATGGTACGGGATCAGCTCAAATCGTTAATCTATTATGATACAATAAACATGATTAAGCCGAGTGAGTAATTATTCATTTCGGCCATTTTGGGTTAATTAGAAGTAAATGGGAGACAATAGTAATGAAAATGATTGTGGGATTAGGCAACGTTGGTGCTGAATTTGATGGTACTAGGCATAACACGGGGTTTATGGTGGTTGATAAGTTTGCTGATCAAAACCAGATTACGATTAATAAACAAAAGATGGATGCCATGTATGGTACGGGAATAGTCAATGGTGAAAAGGTAATGGTAGTCAAACCAACGACGATGATGAATGATTCAGGGCGCGCAGTTCATCCGTTGATGCAATTTTTCAAATTAGATCTTGATGATTTAGTAATTGTTTACGATGACATGGATTTACCAGTGGGACGAATTCGGCTAAGAAACCACGGTTCGGCTGGTGGTCATAATGGAATTAAAAGTATCATTGCCCACCTTGGGACCGATCAGTTTAATCGGATTAAGATTGGAACCAGTCATCCCAAACGTGAAAGTGTTGTGAACTATGTCTTGAGTAAATTTAGTCTGGAACAACGGGCACCGTTTTTAGAAGCGGAGGATCATGCGGTTAAAGCATTAGACGAGTGGGTTTCTGGTACTCCCTTCAGTAAGTTAGAAAATCAGTTTAATTAATTCGTATAATTAATAAAAGAGGAGATGAGTTTTTGAAGCTAGATGAAACGTTAAAAGAAATGCCACAGTATGAAAAAATCAGTTCTAATCTTGCTCCTGATACCAAGCAACTGATCACTGGGACTAGTGGATCCGCTCGTACTCTATTATTAAAACAATTAATTAATGATAAGCAAAAACCTACGATATACGTAACCGATACGATGAACCATGCGGATCAAATTACCGAGTCTTTTAATGAAGTAATGGATTCAGATCAGGTCTTTGAGTTCCCAGCTGAAGAACTCGTCGCGGCAGAGATTGCAACCAGCTCTCCGCAGTATCGAGCTCAAAGAGTGCGGGCCCTAAACGCGCTTGAGTCAGAGAAACCAGTGGTGGTGATTGTTTCAACGGCTGGTCTTAAACGATATCTACCAGAGCCAGCTAGTTTTAATCAAGCCCAATTACACGTCAAGGTTGGAGACGACTTGGACCTTATAAAACTTCAACAACAGTTGGTTCAAATGGGTTACGAGAAGAAGAACATGGTTTCCGCCCCCGGTGAATTTGCTAATCGTGGGTCAATTTTGGATATCTACCCACTTAATTCGGACTATCCAATTCGGATTGATTTTTTTGATACGGAAGTGGATTCCATGCGTTATTTTGATGCTGCTACCCAACGAAGTGTGGCAAATATTGATGATATTAGTGTGTTGCCAGCTTCTGATTTTTTACCCAGCGAAAGCGATCGCAAGCATGGAATCAAGGAACTTTCCAAACGATTGAACCAAACCATCAAAGACGACGGCAGTGACGTTTTAGTTGATAACATTCAACAGGTGATTGACGGGCTCAAAGGCCAATCGATTGACCAAAAATGGAGTGAGTATAGTCAGTTTATTTTTGAAAAGGGAACCTCAATTTTAGATTATTTACCTGAAAATGGGATGGTAGTCTATGATGACTACAGTCGCATAAGGGATGCTAATAAGCAACTTGAAAGTGACGAACAGAACTGGCGTGATTCAGTTGAAGATAATCATGAACTGTTTTCTGACCAGAAACTGTCGCTTAATTTTAGAACGGTTACTAGCAGTGACCATCATGCGACCTTGTTATTTTCTTTGTTTCAAAAGGGACTAGGGCGAATGAAGCTTTCTGACATCATCGACATCAAGGTTCACCCAATGCAGCGTTTTTTTGGACAAATGCCGATGTTTAAAGCAGAAATGCAACGTTATCAAGCTGAGAAACGAACCGTGGTCATTGCCGTTAGTGATGAAAAACGAGTGGAAAAGGTTGCGTCAACGTTGAGTGATTTTGGTGTTGATGCCATTCAATCAACCACTGATAACATTATTAAGGGAAAGACTCAGATTGTTTCAGCTAACCTAAAAAATGGCTTTGATTTGCCGGCCGCTAACCTAGCGATTGTTTCTGAATCAGATATGTTTAAACGGGTGAATGAACAAGGGAAAAAGAAACGAGTTAGAAGACAGACCTTTTCTAATGCAGAGCGAATCAAAAGCTATACCGATTTAAAACCCGGTGACTACGTTGTTCACGTTAATCACGGAATTGGACGATACGATGGGATGAAGACTATGGAAGTCGATGGTAGGCATCAGGACTATATGACTTTAACCTATCAAAAGGGTGCCAAGATCTACGTTCCCGTTGACCAACTGAATTTGGTACAAAAATACGTTTCGTCAGAGGACAAACATCCAAAGATTAATAAACTTGGTGGAACGGAATGGGCCAAGACGAAGCGTTCGGTGGCTTCTAAGGTGGAAGACATTGCTGATGATCTGGTTGACTTATACGCCAAACGGGAGGCCGAGTCGGGTTATGCCTTTCCGGTTGATGACCAATATCAGGCTGAGTTTGAGCAGGCGTTTCCATACACGGAGACACCCGATCAGCTTCGAAGTACTGATGAAATTAAAAAAGACATGGAGAGTCCCCATCCGATGGACCGTTTACTGGTTGGAGACGTGGGCTACGGGAAAACTGAGGTAGCCTTGAGAGCGGCCTTTAAAGCCGTTGAAGCCGGGAAACAGGTGGCTTTTCTGGTGCCCACAACGGTACTAGCTCAACAACATTATGAGACCATGGTTGAACGATTTAATGGCTTTCCGGTTAAAATCGGAGTTCTCTCGCGTTTTGACACGCCCAAACAGACCCGCCAAACCATTCAAGACCTAAAGGACGGAAAAATTGATATCGTGGTTGGCACCCACCGTTTGCTGTCTAAAGACGTGAAGTTCAATGACTTAGGTCTTTTAATCGTCGATGAGGAACAACGATTTGGGGTTAAACACAAAGAAAAAATCAAGGAATTGAGGTCGGATGTTGACGTGTTGACGCTAACTGCCACACCAATTCCACGGACTTTGAACATGTCAATGATGGGCGTTCGTGACCTATCAGTTATTGAAACTCCTCCGGCTAATCGCTATCCGATTCAAACCTACGTGATGGAACAAAATGAGGGTTCGATTGTGGACGGAATCAGACGGGAGATGCAACGCGGGGGACAGGTCTTTTATTTGCACAATCGGGTAAAAGATATTGATCAGACGGTCGACAAGTTGCAAACCCTTTTGCCTGATGCGCGGATTGCTTCCATCAACGGCCAGATGTCCGAAAATCAAATGGAAGGGATCCTGTACGACTTTGTTAACGGAGATTATGATGTGTTGGTTACGACGACCATCATCGAAACGGGAGTTGACATTCCTAATGCGAATACCCTGTTCGTTGAGGATGCGGATCGGATGGGACTCTCCCAGCTTTATCAGATTCGGGGAAGAATTGGTCGAAGTAATCGAGTAGGACAAGCTTACTTTATGTACCAGCCAAATAAAGTGTTGACCGAAGTTTCTGAGAATCGACTAGAAGCCATCAAGGATTTCACTGAATTGGGTTCAGGATTTAAGGTGGCCATGCGTGATCTTTCGATTCGTGGGGCTGGAAACGTGCTCGGAAAGCAGCAGCACGGTTTTATTAATTCAGTTGGTTATGATATGTATACTAAGATGTTGTCTGATGCTGTCTCCAAGAAGAAGGGCCAGCATCGCGTGGTTGAAAAGTCTGATTCAAAGGTTGAACTCGGGATTGAAGCTTATCTTCCGGCGACTTACATTGAGGATCAGCAACAAAAGATTGAATTATACAAGCGAATCCGACAGATGGATAGTGAGGAACAATTTACCGAACTACAAAGTGATTTAATTGATCGGTTTGGTGAATATCCTGATGAAGTAGCTAATCTGCTTGAAATTGACCGCATTAAGATGCTTGCCGATTATGATCTGATTGATAAAATTCGCAAAGATCAAAATAATTTAACCGTTACCATGAGTAAGGTAGGAACCCAAAGATTCACTAGTAAGGAAATTTTGAAAGCCATTGCTGATACGGATTTTCGTTCCTCAGTGAAAATGGTTAACGGGTGTTTTCAAATTAAGTTAGTTGTTCAACCAACGATGAAAGATGCCGATTGGTTGAAACAGCTTTATCAATTTGTCAAAAGCTTGAGTAAAATAAGATTGGATCAAGAAGAACATGAATCAAAAGACAAGTAAAAAGATTGTTAGTGGAACCTTGATCCTTTCGGTAGCTGCCATTATTTCAAAGGTACTAAGTGCCGTTTATCGGATTCCACTGGAAAATTTTGTTGGAAACGTTGGATTTTACATCTATCAGCAGGTTTATCCTATTTATGGGATTGGGGTTGCGTTTGCCTTGACCGGTCTTCCAGCGTTTGTTTCCAAGATGATTGTGGAACGGGAGACTGAAGAGGAGAAACAAACGTTGTTTTTCCAAATCATGGTGATCTTAATGATCATTTCGGTGGTTGTTTTTGGCGGATTACAGTTATTTTCATCAGAAATTGCTGCTTTAATGGGAGACTTTGAATTAAAACCCGTAATTCAAGCGGTAAGCTGGATGTTTTTGTTGATGCCCCTCTTAGCGGATGTGAGGGGGTACTTTCAATCTAGCATGCAGATGATTCCAACGGCGACTTCTCAAGTGGTAGAGCAGTTTGTGCGGGTTTCAATGATCATTGTGGTAGCCTATTTAGCAGCCGTCCAGCATTGGAACTTATATAAGATGGGGACGTTAGCAATGTTATCGGCTCCATTAGCAGCGATTTTTTCAGCACTTATCTTGGGATATTATGCACGTGACATACTTGCTCATTTTCACTTTCAAGATTTGAAATTTAACTACCTGAAATTAGCGAAGCAAATCATCTTACAGGGTGGTGTGCTTAGTGTTTTAGCTGCTCTAATGGTGTTAATGCAGTTGGTCGATTCATTTACGGTAAAAAATGGGCTGGTAGTAAGTGGTGTAAGTAATCTAATGGCTCAGACCCAAAAGGGGATTTATGATCGCGCTCAGCCCATTGTTCAACTAGGATTAGTGATTGGAACGGCCATTTCTTCAACCGTCTTGCCGCAGATGGCGTATTATCATCATGCTGGAAAAGAAAGGTCATTTAAGACCCTTGTAAAACACAGTATGCGCATTACACTGGTAGTGACGATGGCAGTTACCTTCGGACTGATTAGTATTATGCCTCAATTAAATCATCTCTTGTTTGGGAGTTATGATTTAGACATCACGCTTTCGGTATACTGTTTGAGCATCCTCTTCGCTACGATGGTGACAGCTTTTAACTCGGTTTTACAGAGTATTGATGACTTTAAAAGTACGGTGACCGCTATTTTGTTAGGTCTAATTTGTAAAATAATGATCACTAAGTGGTGCGTAATTCATTTCGGGATCATTGGTGCTTCATTATCAACTATCATTGCTCTGTTAATCGTGTTATTAGTTAACTGGTATACTAGTCCAAAGCGGGTTCATGAGCACATTTTTAGTTGGAAGTTCCTATTAGAGGTATCATTAATCAGTATGGTAATGGTGATTGTCGTTGTTTTAACTGAATTCGGATTGAACCACGTCCTTGGAGATACCAGTCGACTGGTGGATGTTATTAAATTAATGATTGTTATTCCGATTGGGGCATTCGTGTTTTTAGGAATGTGTCTGAAAGGAAAAGTTTTGACTGCTTCGGAGTTAGCGATGGTTCCAATTATGAAACGGTTTGTAGGAGATAAGCAAAAATGAGAATTGATAAATTTTTAAAAATTTCACGGATTATAAAACGTCGTCCAGTTGCCAAAAAGATTGCCGATCAAGGGCGAGTCTTTGTAAACGGCGAGCCAGCCAAATCATCAAGTAAGGTTTCGGTTGGCGATCAAATTCTGATTAAGTTTGGAAATAAAAATTTAACCGTAGAGGTGCTACAACTGTTAGATACCACCAAAAAGTCTGATTCAGACACGATGTATAAGACCATCAGTGAAACCTATGATCGTGACTATCGGGCTGAAAATGATGAATTAGAATAATTATTGTTGAATTAATATTATATTCTGGCTTTACATGTGGTACTATGTTCATATAAATTCGTGGAGGCATTCCTGATGAACAGAAATAACAACGTTGAATACTTGAATTCTGCTTCAAGGAAAAGTAAAGCAAACCAACATCAAAGAGATAATAAGAAGTTAAGTAAAAGAACCAAGCGACTGGTTGCTCTCGTGGCAATATTTGCCGTGGCTTTTTTGGCGCTCGGGTGGCAAATTGTTAGTGGAATGAATCAAATTCACGGTGTGAATGCCCAAATTACCAGAAAAAAACAGGATTACCAGGTTGAAAAACAAAAAGAAAAGAATCTTAATGAACAAATTAGGCTTTTAAATAACAAGAATTATCTTCAAGAATTGATGCGAGCTAAATATTATTATACAAAACCAGGCGAAACTGTTTACAGTTTCCCACAGAATAGTAAGATTGGTAATGAATAGAGGATTACTAGGATGTAATCTTCTTTTATTTTACTTTAAAGGATTATGTTATAATTAACACAACATTTATTAGGAGGAATGGCTTTTTTATGACAATTAAGGTTGGAGAGAAGGTCACTGGGAAAGTTTCAGGAATTACTAATTTTGGAGCTTTCATTGATCTAGGCGATCATAAGACTGGACTAGTTCATATCAGTGAGGTTTCTGATGGTTACGTAAAAGATATTCATGATATTCTGTCGGTTGGCGATGAAGTGACCGTTAAGGTTTTGAGCATTGGGGATGATGGTAAGATTGGCCTATCAATTCGCAAAGCTTCCGATCATCCAGAAAAAGAATCACATCAACATCATGGTGAACATAATCATGATGAGCATTCACACTACGGGCACTCAAATAACGGGAATCATGGACATCGCAGTGGCCGCGACAATCGTAATGGCCATAAGGGTAAGAATGAAAGCTTTGATGATTTGCTTT
The DNA here is from genome assembly GCF_059900955.1 of Fructilactobacillus sp. X8R2C1. NCBI lineage: Bacteria > Bacillati > Bacillota > Bacilli > Lactobacillales > Lactobacillaceae > Fructilactobacillus > Fructilactobacillus sp. X8R2C1. Next base: position 8,405 of record NZ_JBWXVI010000003.1, on the reverse strand, counting down.
CAGACTTCATGAAAGAAAGCGAAAGTCGGATGTCCGTCATTAAGAAAAACACAGAAGGAAAACGCGGCGGTCGTGGTGGTCGTCGTAGTTAATGAACGAATAACTGGGCAAATTGCTCGGCTTTTTTGTTTTGGAGGTTAATTTGAATTTACGTAATCAAATTAATTCGTTGGTTAAGAAGAAACAGTGGTGGAAAAAAGACGAAAATGTTGTGATTGGGGTCTCAACTGGAGTTGATTCCATGGCTTTGTTAGATTTACTCCAACACTTAAAAGATTTTAAACCTCATATTATTGTTGCTCATGTTAACCACCATTTACGAAAACAAAGTGAGGTTGAAGAACGGTTTCTGATTGATTACTGTAAGAAACACCACCTTGATTTGCGGGTTGGCAATTGGAATCACGACCAGATTAGTAGTGGGGTGGAGAATCAAGCTCGTAAGTTTCGCTATCATTTTTTTGCGGAAGTCATGAATGATTTTAATGCTTCAGTCTTGTTAACGGCTCATCAAGAAAATGATCAAGCCGAGACCATCCTTATGAAACTCATTCGCAGTGGGAATTTGTTTGAGGTTCAAGGAATTAAAGAGAGTCATCCCTTTAATGGAGGAACGATGGTTCGACCATTACTACAGTTTTCGAAAGAATCCATCCGTTTGTATGCTAAAGAACACTCATTAACATGGTATGATGATAAAACTAACTTTGAAAATACGGTCCTCCGTAATCGGATTCGTAACCAGGTTTTACCAGAATTAATTAAAGAAAATCCTAATGTTATCTCTCATTTTGCTAAGTTTGCTAGTAATTTGCAGTCGGAACTCGGCGGATCAAGTGGTTTCGCTCAAGCCGATCTTTTGAGACATGACTTAAAGGTTAAAAGAGACTGCGTAAGTGCCGAGTACGATACAACGTCAATTAATCAACTTTCCATTTTACTTCGCGCATTGTTAAAACAGTTGACGTCAACGGTTACTCTTTCTGATAATCAAATTGCTGAAATTTTGACTTTAGTTAAAGATTTTGGAAAACCACAGGGAAAATTGCGAATTTCAAATGCTTATTTTTTTGAAAAAAGTTATAATAAAATCATGTTTTTTAAACAATCTCCTAACAATTACGATGATCACCGTGATGAAAGTTCGTTTGTGGTAGAATTAAACCAGTGGAACCGCAACGTTAACGGATTTAATTTTGGTATTTTTGATGAAAATCATGTTCCAAAGGGAAAATTTTGGCGTCGAAGTCATTTTAATTTGGCCGACTCTCAGTTTCCCTTGTCCAAAAGAGCCTTTAAACCGGATGATACCGTTGAACTCAAGAATGGCGGTCATCAGAGTTTAAGAAGATTGTTAATTAATCAGAAAGTTCCAAGTGCCAAGCGACGTCACGTGCAAGTACTGGTGGACAGTAAGGAGAGTGTGTTGGCCGTCATTGGTTATAAGGAAAGCAAGTGGTTGCCTAAGGGTGCAACTCACGGGTATGAACTTTTAATTACGCGAAAGGATATAACAAATGAATGACGATATTGAGCGGGTCTTGTATAGTCAAAAAGACATTGCTTCTGCAGTAAAAAGGCTAGGGAAGCAGTTAAGTAATGATTATCGAGACAAAAAGCCACTAGTGGTTTGTGTGCTGACTGGGGCAGTGTTATTTATGAGCGATATTATTCGCCAGATGGACATATATCTAGATCTTGATTTTGTCGATGTTTCAAGCTATAAGGGTGGGACTGCTTCAACCGGAAAAGTTGAGCTCATCCGTGATCTTGATGGTGATGTTAGTGGCCGTGATATCATTTTTGTTGAAGATATTATTGATACAGGACGCACCCTTCAATTTCTTGAGGATTTGGTTTCAGATCGAGGAGCTAATTCAATTAAAGTTTGTACCATTTTTGATAAACCTGAGGGAAGAGTTGTCCCTGCCAAGGCAGATTATGTGGGTTTTAACGTTCCAAATGAATTTATTGTCGGTTATGGACTTGATTACAAGGGTTTTTATCGTAACTTGCCGTACATTGGAATTTTAAAACCTTCAATTTATTCGGCCTAAACGGTCGTCCATTTAAAGTAAAAGTGATAACATTCTATTTGTTATCTTTTCGAGAAATTAGATTGGGAGGCACAAATGAAAAATAATAAAAATGGGCTTTTTAAGAGTAGCCTATTTTATATCATCATCTTTGTGGTTGTCATGGGTGTGATTATGCTTGTCACTGGTGGTGGCAGCGGATCACAAAGCACTCAAACTCAGGGAATTCGTTCAAGTCAATTTACAAATGATTTGCAGACGAACAAGGTTAAAAACTTCTCTGTTCAACCTTCTGGCGGTGTATATAAAATAACTGGTCAGTACAAGAAGCCCCAAAATGTTAAGCAGAAAAATAACGGAATTCCGCTTAATTTTAGTAATGGAAAACTTACCAAGTCGAGCAACAATACTTACACTAAGGTAAATGGATTCACTACTAGCATTTTAAAGAATGACTCATCGGTTAGTCAGATTACCAAGTTAGCTAATAAGAATAAGGTGCCGATGAGTACTAAAGAAACACAATCAAATAGCTTTTGGTTAAACTTAGCAATCTCAGTTCTACCATTATTAATCTTCATTTACTTGTTCTACATTATGATGAAGCAAGCAGGTGGAGCAGGTGGTGGCGCTGGTGGTGTCATGAAAGTCGGAAAGAGCCAGGCTAAACCAGTTAAGAGTAATGTTAAGTTTAGTGACGTTGCTGGTGAAGATGAAGAAAAACAAGAACTGGTCGAAGTTGTTGAATTTTTAAAGGATCCAAAGAAGTTTACTAAACTGGGTGCCGTTATACCAAAAGGTGTCTTGCTTGAAGGACCTCCAGGTACTGGTAAGACGCTGTTAGCCAAGGCGGTTGCCGGTGAAGCAAACGTTCCATTCTACTCATTATCAGGGTCTGATTTCGTTGAGATGTTCGTTGGGGTTGGTGCGAGTCGTGTTAGAGACTTGTTTGCTCAAGCTAAGAAGAATTCACCGGCCATCATCTTTATTGATGAAATTGATGCCGTTGGACGAAAACGTGGATCCGGAATGGGTGGCGGTCACGATGAACGTGAACAAACCCTTAACCAGTTGTTGGTTGAAATGGATGGTTTTACTGGTAATGAAGGTGTTATTGTCATTGCCGCCACGAACCGTTCTGATGTTTTAGATCCAGCCTTAACTCGTCCAGGTCGTTTTGATCGGAAAATCTTAGTTGGTCAGCCTGATGTTCGTGGACGAGAAGCAATTTTGAAAGTTCATGCCAAAGACAAACCACTTGCTTCTGATGTTGACCTTCATGAAATTGCTAAACAGACTCCCGGATTTGTTGGTGCTGATTTAGCGAACTTGCTAAATGAAGCTGCCTTACTGGCCGCGAGAAATGGTGATAATGAGATTAATGCGGCTGATATGGATGAAGCTGAGGATCGTGTTATTGCTGGACCAGCTAAACGTAATAAGGTTATTAACGAACACGAACGTCAAATTGTGGCTAACCATGAAGCTGGTCATACCATCGTTGGCTTAGTATTAAATGACGCTCGAGTTGTTCATAAGGTTACCATTGTTCCAAGAGGTCGTGCTGGTGGATATGCCATCATGCTGCCTAAGGAAGACCAACAATTGATCTCAAAGAAGAACGCTCAAGAACAATTAGCTGGGTTAATGGGTGGTAGAACTGCTGAAGAAGTCGTTTTCCATTCTGAATCATCTGGTGCTTCAAATGACTTTGAGCAAGCCACTAATCTTGCTCGTGCCATGGTTACTCAATATGGAATGAGTGACAAGATTGGAACCGTGGAACTCGAAAGTCCTAACCAAGATCCATACGCTGCTCCTAAGTACTCACAGGAAACCGCAGCTAAGATTGATGATGAAGTGAAGTACTTTATTGATGAAGCTCATGGTGAAGCTAAGGAGATTATTGAGGGTCATCGTGATCAGCACAAGGCAATTGCGGATGCGTTGCTTAAATACGAGACGTTGGATGAAAAGGAAATTTTGAGTCTCTACAAGACCGGTAAAATGCCTGAACATTCAACTAATAGTGATGAGTACCCTAGTGAAAATGAAACCTTTGAACAAGCTAAGAAAGCCATTGACGCTAAGGAGCACGAGCACGAAAAGAAACTTGAACAAGAAATTGATCATTCTGAAGAAAAACACGATGAAAATCATGATAGTAATTCAGATCACCAAGATTCTGATAATCAAGATCAATAAACGAAAAGAACGTTGGGATCAAAGCCCACGTTCTTTTTTAATCTAAGGAGGGAATAAAATGAATGATAAAAATGATGTATTAGTTAAGGCACTTACTAAAGATGGGATGTTTCGGGTTTACGGCTTAAACGCGACTGGAATTGTCAGTTATGTTCAAAAAATTCATGATACCTGGAGTACATCAACGGCAGCACTTGGAAGAACGATTGCTGCAACCTTGATGCTGTCGGCCTCAGTGTTAAAGGGAAAAGAAAGCATGACCGTTCGCTTAAATGGACGTGGTCCAGTCGGCGGAATGGTTATTGATGCTGATGCTAAGGGACACATTAAGGGATACATTCAGAATCCTCACGTTAACTTGCCACTCACAAAGGATGGGAAAGTTGATGTTTCTAAGGGTGTAGGAACGAATGGTTTTTTAGAAGTCGTTAAAAATCAGGGAACAAGTGAGCCTTACACTAGTGATGTTCCACTCGCAAGCGGTAAAATTGGTGATGATTTTACCTTTTATTTAGCAAAGTCAGAACAGATTCCATCAGCCGTTGGAGTTTCAGTTGACATTGACGGAGAAAACAACGTCCAAAGTGCCGGGGGATATTTGATTCAAGTCATGCCTGGTGCTTCTGACGAGGCAATTGATAAGTTGGAGCAGACTTTAAAGAATGCGCCCAGTATTTCGTCCATGTTAGAAAAGGATCCTAATCCTGACCACATTTTGGATGAGTTATTCGGAACGGATAATCTGGATGTTATTGATCATATGCCAGTCGAATTTGTTTGCAATTGTTCCAAAGAAAAATTTGCCAAAGACATTGCGGGAATTGGTAAGAAGGATCTGCAGCAATTGATTGATGAAGATCATGGGGCACAGGTTGTATGTAATTTTTGTGGTAAAAAGTATAACTTTTCGGAAGATGAATTGGTTGATTTACTGAATGAGAAGGATAAGTAGTATTAAAGAGCGTGCTGTCATACGGTTCGCTCTTTTTTGTACGGGTATGGTATTATATAAAATGTTTGGAAACAATTTAGATGAGGTGAAAAAATGGAGTGGAAAATTGGAAACGTAACGATTCCAAATCAATTAGTAGTAGCTCCAATGGCTGGAGTTACGAACTCAGCCTTTAGAATCATTTGTAAAAAGTTTGGTGCGGGATTAGTTGTCTGTGAAATGATTTCCGATCGTGGAATTATGTATAACAACAAAAAAACGTTAAGCATGGTTAACGTTGATCCTAATGAACACCCAATGAGTATTCAGATTTTTGGTGGAACCAAAGAAACTTTAGTGGAGGCTGCTAAGTTTATTGATCAGAAGACGGCTGCTGATATTATTGATATCAACATGGGTTGTCCCGTAAATAAGGTCGTTAAGACCGATGCCGGGGCTAAGTGGCTCCTTGATCCTGATAAGGTTTATGAAATGGTGTCATATGTAACTGCTGCCGTTAAAAAGCCAGTAACGGTTAAGATGCGAACTGGTTGGGATGAGGATCATGTTTATGCGGTGCAAAATGCGCTTGCTGCTGAGGCGGCTGGGGCTTCTGCTGTTGCGATGCACGGTCGAACTAGAAAACAAATGTATACCGGACATGCTAACTGGGAGATTTTAAAAGAAGTTGCCGATGCATTGACGATTCCGTTCATTGGAAATGGTGACGTGACTACTCCACAACAGGCTAAACAAATGATTGATGAAGTAGGTTGTGATGCAGTAATGATGGGCCGTGCCGTTGAAGGAAATCCCTGGGTTTTGAGGCAAACTGAGCACTATCTAGCAACTGGCGAATTAATCCCGGAACCAAGTGTTGAGGAAAAAATCAACACTGCTAAGGAACACTTGCATGGGCTGGTTCGAATTAAGGGTGAATACGTTGGACCAAGACAATTCAGAGGTCAGGCAGCTTATTACTTGAAAGGAATTTCTCATTCGGCTCGAACCAAAGTAAAGTTAAACAATGCTGAATCTGAAGCAGAGATGGACCAGATCTTCGATGATTTTCTAGAAAAAGATGCGATGAGAAACGCACGGAAAAATGCATAATTACGATGCTTAACTATGTTATTATGAATGTAAGTTACTAGTTTGGGGGATTTGAATTGGCACAAGAGAAGAAAATGAATGACCAATTAAAAGTTCGTAGAGAAAAGATGCAAGAGCTACGAGATGAGGGAATTGATCCTTTTGGTCATGCCTTTAAGCCAACTTATTTGGCAAAAGATTTAGACAAAGAGTTTGATAAGTACGATAAGGAAGAATTAGAACAAAAAGATGTCAAGGCTACAATTGCTGGGCGAATGGTAGCTAAACGGGGCAAAGGTAAAGTTGGATTTGCCGATATCCTTGATCGTTCGGGTAAAATCCAGGTTTACGTTCGAAAAGACGTTGTTGGAGAAGAACAGTATCATATCTTTAAACGTGCTGACATCGGGGACTTTCTTGGCTTTACTGGTGAAGTAATTAAGACAGACATGGGGCAACTAACCGTTCGTGCGACGTCCATCACTTTCCTATCAAAGGCACTTCGTCCACTTCCTGATAAGTATCACGGATTACAAAATAAAGAACAAAAGTATCGTCAGCGATACCTTGATTTAATCTCAAATCGTGATAGTTTTGAGCGTTTCCAGAAGCGCAGTAAAATTATTAAGGCAGTTCGAAACTTCTTGGATAATAAGATGGACTTTACTGAGGTTGAGACGCCAGTATTACACACTACTGCCGGTGGAGCATCCGCTCGTCCATTTATAACTCATCATAATGCTTTAAATATTGATTTATATTTGCGAATTGCACTGGAACTTCATTTGAAGCGTTTGATTGTAGGTGGCATGGGACGTGTCTACGAGATTGGCCGTGTGTTTAGAAATGAAGGGATGGATAAGGAACACAATCCTGAATTTACTGAACTTGAGACCTATGCTGCATACTTTGATTTTCATGATGTAATGGATGAAACCGAAGGAATTTTTAGAGCCGCTGCCAAAGCCGTTAGTGATAATGGTAAGGTTACGTATCAGGGTGAAGAAGTTGATTTGAACCAAGAATTCGATCGAATTCATATGGTTGATGCCGTGAAAAAATATACGGGAGTTGATTTTTGGCCTAAGATGTCGGATGATGACGCTAAGAAGTTGGCTGATAAACACGGTGTGCACTATGAATCATACTGGAAAGTTGGTCATATCATTAATGCTTTCTTTGAACAGTTCGTTCAACCAAAGCTAAAGAAGCCAACGTTTGTCTATGGTCATCCAATTGAAATTTCTCCTTTGGCAAAGAAAAATGCTGATGACCCAAGATTTACGGACCGTTTTGAATTATATATTCTTGGTAATGAATATGCTAATGCTTTTTCTGAATTAAATGATCCAATTGATCAACGTCAACGTTTTGAAGCTCAAGCTAAGGAACGTGAAGAGGGGAATGATGAAGCTCAGGGTATCGATGAAGACTTTATCGAAGCACTTGAGTATGGCATGCCTCCTACAGGTGGATTAGGAATTGGAATTGATCGTTTGGTAATGCTTTTGACTGACGCACCATCCATTCGTGATGTTCTCTTGTTCCCAACTATGAGACCAGAAGATAATTCTGATAATCCACAGGATGAAGATAATAAAAAATAGATTTGTTTGATAGAAAAAGAGATGATTTTGATCATCTCTTTTTATTTGTACAAAAATGATTTGAAACATTGTTAGAGTAGCTTTTGTAAAGATTGATCACTTGTCCGATTATGTTCATTTATTAGATGGAAAATAAAAATTGAAAAAAGTTTGACCTTTTTTGACCAAAAGTGTTGACAAAGTATTTGAGCGCATGTATAGTAGTAAATGCTCAGTGAGAGAGAAAAATGATTTGATAATAATTAATAAGTCACTGATTATGAACTAAGTTAATTATCATAAATATTGCTCTTGCACTAAAGTGCAAAATACTGTATTATATTTGATGTTGCAATAATGGTTTTGCCGATTGCTAACAAATAAATTTAAAATAATTGAGTTTATCTGTTGACATTGAAAACACAACGTAGTATAGTTATATATGTTGCGTTGAGGAAGAATCAAACGGCAACAATCAAGAGTAGATCTTTGAAAACTGAACAAGATTTTGATTACAAGTGTAAGGTAATTTTAAGTTGTAGAACTTAAAATTAA